>JAGAAD010000072.1 GCA_017615445.1 Bacteroidales bacterium | reverse complement strand
CCAAAAACGCCACGGCGGCAAGGGCAATTAATCCTTTTTTCATATCGGATTCAAATATAAGCATTCTTGTCGCGAAAAATACTTATCTTTGAAAATATGAAACGTCTGATAACCATTATTACACTTTTTTCTCTTGCTCTCGGCGCGAATGCGCAGGCTATGTACGCCGAAGTAGGAAAGGAGTGGAAACTCTTTGATTTTCAGTTAAACGCTCAGCGCCTGGAGTTCGGAGTGAACGCAGGTCAGGCCGGGTCGTTCTCGCCGTATGCGGATTTCGCTATGGGTGCCAACCTGCTGGTAAACGGCATCTATGTGGATTTTCTCGCCTCTGATCCGGATCACAAGTACTCCGCATCGAGCGACACGAAATGGAACGACCATGTCGCCTTCTGCATCAATGCAGGATATCAGATCCCGATCCTGAAGTGGCTGAGGATAATGCCGGTCATCGGCTATGCCCAGACCAACGACGGTATCACGGACGCTTCTGTGACTATCTGGGACGTCGATGAATATTCGTCAAACACATATCACCCTTACAAGGTCACGAAAGGCAGCCGCTCGCATTATTTCAACTACGGTGGAGGTCTCTCGATTCAGCCCTGCAAGTGGTTCAGCGTCAATCTGATTGCGACGAATCACGCTCTTTACGGCGGCGTCGGTGTCGATCTTTTGTCAATAATCAAATATAAATAACTCTAAAAACAAACCAAGATGAAACGTTTATTTATTATTCTCGCCGCGGTGGTCATGACTGCCTGCACCCTTTCCGCCCAAGTGCTTCAAAAAGCTGCCCAGCGCATGGAACTCGCAGTTGTGGAGACTGAAGTTGGAGGATACGAAACAGCGCAGATGGAAGTGTTCGAGATGCGTGACTCCGGCACATACTGGCTGTCAGTCGGCCATCTTGGCATAGGCACGGACCTGGTTCAGCTGGACTTCGACCCGGTGTTCGAACTGTTTATCCCGCTGGGAAACTCGCTTGAGGAGGCTCTTGCGAAGATGAAGGAGTTTCAGGCCTTCTACAAGGCGCCTCGCCTGTCTACGATGGAGGTTCAGGGCTGCCTTGCGGCCATGTATCCCAGTGAGAATTTCGAGACCGTCACCATCACTTCAAGGAGGCTTCTGGGTGGCAAGATCCTGTCCTTCAGCGTTCAGCGGGATGATTTTGTGCGCGCCACATACATAACCAAGAGCGATTTCAATTCGCTGGTGTTCACCCTGAAGGCCTACAAAGCTCTTCATCCGAAAGAAAAGTAGATGTCGCAGCCTTTAGATCCTCACTCGCAGGAGCTGCTTGGGCAGTACGAATCCCTGCTCCCCGTCTACAAAAAGATGGAGGAGCTGGTTTCTGCGAAACTAAAGAAATTCTTTGACGAGGCGGGCATCATAGTGGCCGCCCTGGAGCATCGTATCAAGACCAGAGAATCCCTCGCCGGGAAACTCAGGCTGAAAGGCGGGAAGTACCACGACATCTTCGACATCACAGACCTGGTGGGTCTGCGCGTCATAACCTTTTACATAGACGATGTGGACAAAGTTGCCTCGATAGTCGAGCGCCTCTTCGAGATAGACTGGGAGAACAGCATAGACAAGAGAAAGGCCCACGAAATAGACAGTTTCGGTTACCTTTCCCTGCACTATATATGCAGCATTCCGCAGGAGGAGTACTCGGATCCTGAGCACCCTGAGCTGAACAAGATCCGCTTCGAGGTGCAGATGAGGACGGTTCTCCAGCACGCCTGGGCGAACATGAACCACGACACCGGGTACAAGAGCGGTGTGGAGATCCCGAAGGTCTACCTCCGCAACCTTAGCCGCCTGGCCGGTATGTTGGAGCTGGTGGACGACGAATTCAGCCGCATACGCCGCGAGCTTTCGGACTACCGCCGCAATGTGCAGAAGCTGGTGGCTTCCGGAAACCTGGACGAAGTGCTGCTGGACGGTGATTCCTTCAAGAGTTACCTGCAGATAGGCCCGTTCGACGCTCTCTCCAAGCGCATAGCCTCCATCAATCAGGCGGAAGTCCAGCCGGTGGATCTGAGCAATTTCCTCGCTCTCTTCAAGGCCATGGGCTTCAAGACCCTGGGCGATATTGCGAAGATGGTCAAGGAGTTCTCGGACGCCGCCTACCAGATAGCATGTTTCCAGATGGGAATCACGGATTTGGACATCGTGTCTTCGTCAGTGGCGCCTCAGAATCTGTGCACGGCCTACATCCTCAAGAACGGCGGCGGCCGCGCCGGCCTCAAGCTGATGCTGGATTCGCTGAACGGCCCGTCCGAAGGCAATGAATTCATGGCAGATTACCTGCTCGAGCAGACGAAGGACCTGCCTTTTATGAACAAATAGACAATGGCGAACAAACCCCTGAACACCGAACTGCTGGACCGCGCCATCATCTTCGCGGTCAAGGCCCACGCCGGCACTGAGCGCCGCGGGAAAGGTTACCCTTACATCGTGCATCCGCTGGAGGCGGTGGAGATAGTCGCCACCATGACCAAGGACCAGGAACTCCTCGCTGCCGCCGCGCTGCATGACACCGTTGAGGATACAGATGTCACGGTGGAGCAGCTCCGCGCCGAGTTCGGCGATCGCGTCGCAGATCTGGTCGCCTCTGAAAGCGATCAGTTCGAAGCCGGAGTCTCGGAAGAAGACAGCTGGCACGCCCGCAAACAGGCTGCGATAGACCGCCTTGCCCGGGCCAGCCGCGAGGCGAAGATAGTGGCTCTTGGAGACAAGCTCTCGAATATGAGAGCCATAGCGCGCGATTATAAGGTGCAGGGAGACGCCCTTTGGAATCTTTTCCACGCGAAGGATCCCCAAGACCACGAATGGCACTACCGCGGCCTCGCGGACTCTTTAAGAGAGCTCGAAGACACCTTTGCATTCAAGGAATTTGAAAAACTGATAAACGAAGTATTTGCATAATGGAAGCTATTAAAATATCCCTCAAAGACTACGAACTGTCCGGAGGCGGATTCAACGGAGAAAGCTACGACTTCAAGGGCGACCCGTCCGTGATGCTCAAGCTCTATTTCCCCGGCAAGATCCAGCAGCCGCTGGACGAGATGATGCTCGCCCGCAAGGTCTACGAAATGGGAATCCCCACTCCCGAACCGGGAGAGTACGTGGTCACGGAAGACGGCCGCTACGGCATCCGTTTCAAGCGCATTCTTGGTAAGAAATCCTATTCCCGCGCCACCGGCGATGAGCCGGAGAAGGTAGCGCAGTTCGCCGCCGAATTCGCGGGTATGTGCAAGCAGTTGCACGCAACCCATGTGGACACCACCCAGTTCGAGAACGTCAAGGACCGTTACTACCGTCTGCTCAAAGAGAACCCGTTCTTCACTGCGGCCGAGAAAGACAGGATAGGAAAATTCATCTCCGACACCCCGGACGAAGACACCGCCATCCACGGCGACCTGCAGTACAGCAACGCCATCTTCGTGGGCGATCAGCGCTATTTCATCGATCTGGGAGACTTCTGCTGGGGTAACCACCTCTTCGACATAGGAATGGTCTACCTCTGCTGCTACCTCAGCGGGGAAGACTTCATCCAGGAGACCTTCCACATGCCGAAGGCCCTCGCAATGAAATTCTGGGACAACTTCGCCCCGGTCTATTTCGGCGAAGGAATTCCGCTCAAGGAAATCGAAGAACTGGTCCGTCCTTATGCCGGACTCAAGACTCTCATAATAGAAAGGGACGCCAAGTGTCCTATGCCTGAATTCCGCGCCGCTCTCGGCAACATCTTATGAAGAAACTGAGAAATCTCAAAGCGCTGTTGCTGGTGATAGTGGCCGCCGTCGCATTGGAGGTCACTGCGCTCGTGCAGTTTTTCTACTCGCAGAGAGGTCTTCGCGAGGAGGCCGAATTGAGGGCGGAGAGCGAACTGGCCGCAACGCGCTACGAGATTATGGACATAATCGACCAGGCGGAAGCGGCCGTGCGCAACAGCGTGTGGATCGCGCAGTGGTGTCTGGATTTTCCGGACAGCCTCCAGCGCGTGTGCCAGCGGATAGTGGCGGACAATCCCGTGGTCGCTGGCTCCACCGTGGCGCTTGTGCCCGGTTACCGGGCGGACAGGCCGCTGTTCTCCCCGTACGTCTGCCGTGAGCCGGACGGCTCGCTGAAGACTCTCTCGCTCGCCACCGAGGAGTACGACTACCCGTCGCAGGAGTGGTTCGTCCGGCCGCTCGAGCTGGGTGAGGGCTACTGGTCCGAGCCTTATGTGGACGAAGGCGGCGGCGAGATGCTGATGACCACTTTCTCCCTGCCGATTCGCGATGCGAAGGGCGTGCAGGCGGCAGTGCTGACGGCCGACATTTCGCTCGAGTGGCTCAAGGAGCTCGTCGGGCGGATGAAGGTCTACCCGAACGCCTATTGCACGGTCGGCAGCCGCGAAGGACACTTAATGGTCAGCCCGCCGGAGACTCAGGACCCCAAGAGCCTGACTTTTGACACTGCGGTCGAGCGCACAGGCTGGACCATTTCGCTCGTCATCCCGGAGAGCGACATTTTCGGAGTGCTGCGCCGGGTGGGGAGCATAGTGGGCATCCTGCAGTTGCTGGGCCTGCTGATGATTATCCTCATGCTGCAGTCTTTCGTCCGCGGCGAACGCCGTTTCCGCGAGCTGGACAAGCAGCGCGAGAGGATTGCGGGCGAACTGCAGATCGCCACCGGCATCCAGATGTCCATGGTCCCGAAGACCTTCCCGCCGTTCCCCGAGCGGCACGACCTGGATATGGCAGCCACCATCATCCCGGCGAAGGAGGTGGGCGGAGACCTGTATGACTTCTTCATCCGCGACGAGAAGCTCTTCTTCTGCGTGGGCGATGTCAGCGGAAAGGGAGTCCCGGCCGCGCTTGTGATGGCGGTGACCCGTACGACCTTCCGTAACCTGTCTGCGCACGAAGACAGCCCCGGACGGATAGTCAGGGCCATGAACGACAACCTTTCGTCCATGAACGAAAGCAATATGTTCGTCACCTTCTTCTGCGGCGTGCTGGATCTGGCCAAAGGCCATCTGCGCTACTGCAACGCCGGCCACAACCCGCCTATGACGCTGACTAACGTCATAAGCCCGCTGCCGGTGGAAGCCAATCTGCCGCTGGGCATTATGGGCGGAGCCGAATTCAAGGAGCAGGAAATGCCTTTCCGCTACGACGACGCCCTGTTCCTCTACACGGACGGTCTGACGGAGGCGGAGAACGCCTCCCACGAACTCTTCGGCGAGGAAAGGATGGAGAAAGCTCTTCACGGCAGAAAGAGCGCGAAGGACCACCTGGAACACATCAAACAGAAAGTGGCCGACTTTGTGGGCGGAGCCCCGCAGAGCGACGATCTCACGATACTCTTCATCCACTATGTCCCGTCTTCGAAGCGCCTGGTCCTTAAGAACAGCGTGGACCAGATATCCCTGCTTCCGGCTTTTGTGGAGGACGCGATGAAGGCCTCGAAACTCAGCCCCGAGCTGGAGGGCGGCCTCAATCTGGCGCTTGAAGAGGCAGTGGCAAATGTGATTGATTATGCCTACCCCGAAGGCACTGAGGGAGAGGTCATCATAGACGCAGCCGTCACAGACACCGCGCTGACCTTCACCATCACGGACAACGGCAAGCCGTTCGACCCCACGGCGCGGCCGGAGGTGGACATCAACGCCGCGGTGGAAGATCGCCCCATAGGCGGTCTGGGAATCCACCTTGTCCGCCAGATTATGGACGATGTCCGTTACGAAAGAAGGGGAGAGAAAAATGTTTTGATTCTAACGAAAAAGTATTGATATATGGAAGTTAAGATTGTTCGCGAAAGCAGCGAAGTGACCGCATATCTGATCGGTCGTCTGGACACGCCTGCATCCCAGGAGATTGCACCTCAGATGAACGCTCTTGCAGATGATGCGGGCGGCACCATTATTCTTGACTGCACGGACCTTGCCTACATCTCGAGTTCCGGCCTCAGAATATTTATCACCCTCCGCAAGGCCGCAGCCGCGAAGGGTGGTAAGATAATCGTGCGGAATATCTCCAATGATATTCGCAGCGTGTTTATGATGACCGGATTTCTGAATCTGTTCGAAATCCAGTAAGAGGCCTACGACGAATAATTGTCGAAGTATCCCTGTACGAGCACTACGGGGGTTCCTTTGTCGCCTGAACCGCTGGTCAGGTCGCACAGCGAGCCGATCAGGTCAGTGAGTTGACGCGGGGTTGTTCCCTCGGAGACCATCTGGCCCTTGAGGCTCGCATCTTTTTTGCGTATGCTCTCTGAGATGGCGTTCTTGAGTTCTTCTCCCTTGAGGTTCGCGAACTCGCTGTCCGCAAGGAACTTGATCTTCAGCTCGTTGGGCGTGCCGATCAGGCCTTCAGTGAAGAACGGAGAGACAACCGGATCCGCAAGCTCCCAGATTTTGCCCTTGGGATCTTTGAATGCGCCGTCTCCATAGACCATCACTTCCACATGCTTGCCCGTCTCTTTAAGGATGCGGTCCTGCACTTCGTGCACAAGTCCTTCGCCGGAGCGGGGGAACAGTTTCACGCTGTCTTCAGTGGCCTTGTTTGAGCCGAGCAGGCCGTACTTATCGTTGTAACCGCTGCCGTCCACAGGGGCGGAGAGAATCTGGTCCATGCCCACTACCACTTTCGCGCCGGCCTTTTCGAGAATGCGGCGGGTGCGGCGGCGGGTGTGGATGTCGCAGTTGATGACGGTGTCCGTGTAAGCGAGGATCGCTTCAGGCCTGTTGGCGAAGACTATCTCCACGTCTGCACCTTCGGAGCGTATGAGCTCGGAGTAGTACTCCACATAGTCCATCCCCGTGAATTCGTGGAGATAGACTCCGAAGACCTCGCGATAACGCTCGAGAGTGAGGACGTCTGTGTACGGGTTAATACCCGCTTCGTCCATACGGTCAAGATCCAAAATGGAATTTCCCACCTCGTCCGAGGGGTATGAGAGCATTAACACCACCTTGCGGCAGCCCCTTGCGATGCCCTTAAGGCAGATGGCAAAACGGTTCCTGCTGAGGATGGGGAAAATAACGCCTACTGTGCCGCCTCCGGTGCGGGCCTTGACATCTTTTGCGATGTCCCCGACAGAGGCGTAGTTTCCTTCCGCTCTTGCGACTATTGATTCGGTGATGGCCACGACATCACGGTCGCGGAGTTCGAATCCTTCCTCGCGGGCGGCGCCCAGTACACTTTCTAAGATGATTTCTGCCAACGAATCTCCTTGGCGGATAATGGGGCAGCGAATACCCCTGACGACTGTTCCAGTCCTTCTTTCCCTAGTTTTCATTGAATAGGTGTTACGAACAAAGTTATAACCCATTTCTCACTTGCGCAAATATTTTTCAAAAATTATTTAAAATTTTTTATTAACAGCAAAATGTGCAAAACTTATTATTGCAGGAATCGCAGAATAATTGTAGATTTGAACTTCCATAAGAGGTTGGTTATTGTTATATAATATGAGAAAAATCTATTCCGGTAAAACCAAAGACGTTTTCGCTCTTGAAAACGGTAACTATCTTCTCAAATTCAAAGACGACTGCACGGGAAAAGACGGTGTGTTCGATCCCGGTGAGAACTCAATCGGCCTCACTATCGAAGGAGTGGGAGATGTAAATCTCAGAATGTCCATCTACTACTTCGAAAAACTCAACGCAGCCGGCATCCGCACTCACTACGTCTCCGCAAACCTTGAGGACACCACCATGACGGTGCTTCCCGCAAAGGTCTTCGGACACGGTCTCGAGGTTATTTGCCGCAATAAAGCGGTGGGCAGTTTCATCCGCAGGTACGGCGAGTACATCGAGGAAGGCGCAGATCTTCCCTCGTATGTGGAGATGACCTTCAAAAACGACGCGAAGGGAGATCCCCTCGTGACCAAGGAAGGTCTGAAGGTGCTCGGAATCATGACCGAGCAGCAGTACGACGACATCGCCGAGATGACCCGCAGAATCACCAAGGTGGTCGCGGACGACATGCTCAGCAAAGGCCTGGTGCTGTACGACATCAAGTTCGAGTTCGGTTACGATGCAGAAGGTAAGGTGATGCTCATAGACGAAATCGCCTCCGGAAACATGCGAGTCTACAAAGACGGCAAGTACATAGAACCGATGACCCTTTCCAAGCTTTTCTTCCAGAAATGAGAGTAGCGGTCATTATGGGAAGCGCCAGCGACTGGGATGTTATGTCCCCTTGCTGCGAAACCCTGGAACAATTCGGTATCCCTTACGAAAAGAGGGTGCTCAGCGCACATCGTAATCCCGGCCCCCTTGCAGAATATGTGTCCTCGCTCAAGGACAAGGGCTGCGAGGTGGTGATTGCCGGAGCCGGCGGTGCGGCCCATCTCCCCGGAGTGATAGCCGCCCTGACCACCCTCCCCGTTATCGGCATTCCCGTGAAGAGCAAAGCCCTGAACGGTCTGGACTCCCTTCTTTCGATTGTGCAGATGCCTTCGGGCATCCCGGTGGCCACAATGGCCATCGACGGGTCTAAGAACGCCGCGCTCTACGCGGTGAGCATCCTGGCCCTGGCGGATTCCGCACTCTCGCAAAAACTCCAGGAGTTCCGCCAGCAGCAGAGCGAGAAAGTCCTGAACACTGTCATCTAAACCCCACGCCCATCATGCACCCTTGCGCAGCGATGGGCTTTTTATTTTGAATGGAAGGTCCCAAAAGAATCTTTGTGGAGAAGCGGGAAGGTTTCCGCGTTGAGTCCCTTAGCCTGCTCCACGATTTCAATGAGAATCTGTCGCTGCAGCTCAAATCGCTGCGGCTCCTGAAGGTCTACGATCTTTTCGGTTTCACCCCGGAACTCCTTGAGAAGTGCCGTTACACCGTTTTCGGCGAGAAAGTGACGGACCTGGTGAGCGACACATATCCCTCGGACTGCAAGTACATCGCAGTGGAGTATCTGCCCGGTCAGTTCGATCAGTGTGCTTCTTCCGCTGAAGATTGCGTGCATCTGATCGATCCGTCCGCGGACATACGCATCAGGAGCGCCCGCATGCTGGTGTTCCCGTCCGACACTCCGGACGAGACCCTGTCCAGAATAGCGGCCTATTACATCAACCCCATCGAGTCCCGTCCAAAAGACCTCTCGGTCATCCGGGAGAACGAAAAGGCTGACGTGAAACCCGTGGAAGATCTCGCCGGTTTCTGCGAGATGGCTCCGGAGGCGTATCCTGCATTCTGCAAGGAAAAAGGCCTTGCGATGAATGCCGACGACCTCGCGGAGGTGGTCGCATACTTCAAGGCCGAAGGCCGCGATCCGTCCGAGACGGAGCTCAGAATCCTGGACACCTACTGGAGCGACCATTGCAGGCACACCACCTTCACCACAGAGATTCAGGAGATCACAATCGACGACTCCTTCCTGAAGAACGAACTGCAGGATTCCTTACACCTATTTAATAATATGCGCCGCGAGCTGGGCCGCGAGGGTAAACCTCTCTGCCTGATGGAACTCGCCACCATCGGCGCCCGCTGGCTCAAATCCAAGGGCCTGCTGGACGACCAGGAGCAGAGCGAAGAGAACAACGCCTGCAGCATCTTCGTAAACGTGGATGTGGACGGCGAAATGCAGAAGTGGCTCCTGATGTTCAAGAACGAGACGCATAACCATCCTACGGAGATCGAGCCTTTCGGCGGCGCGGCCACCTGCCTCGGCGGCGCGATCCGCGACCCGCTTTCCGGCCGCTCCTATGTCTACCAGGCGATGCGCGTGACCGGCGCCGGCAACATCACGGCTAAGGTCTCCGAAACAATTCCCGGCAAGCTTCCTCAGCGGATGATATCCCGCAAGGCGGCCGGCGGTTATTCCAGCTACGGCAACCAGATCGGTCTGGCCACCACCCACGTCCGCGAAATCTATTCTGACGGTTACACGGCCAAGCGAATGGAGATAGGCGCGGTGGTGGGCGCGGTGAAGGCCGAGAACGTGCGCCGCGAGAGTCCCGTCGCCGGCGACGTCATCCTCCTGCTCGGAGGACGCACCGGCCGCGACGGAATAGGCGGCGCCACGGGTTCATCCAAGCAGCACACCGAGGCATCGCTCGAGACCTGCGGCTCGGAGGTGCAGAAGGGCAACGCTCCGGAGGAGCGCCAGCTTCAGCGCCTGTTCCGCCGCAGGGAAGTCACCCGCCTTATCAAGAAGTCCAACGACTTCGGCGCAGGCGGAGTGAGTGTGGCAATAGGCGAGCTCGCTCCCGGACTTGATATCTACCTGGACCGCGTGCCGGTCAAGTATTCCGGCCTCAATGCCACCGAACTCGCCATCAGCGAGTCCCAGGAGCGTATGGCCGTGGTCATTGAAGCCGCGGACAAAGAGCGTTTCATGGAGCTCTGCCAGGCGGACAATATCGAAGTTACACATGTGGCGGACGTCACCGACTCCGCCCGCATGCGGATGTATTTCCACGGCCGTAAGGTGTGCGATCTCACCCGCGCGTTCATAGACAGCGCCGGCGCGAGGCATTACTCCAAGGCCGCCATCTCGGCGGTGGAGGAGCGCAACCCCTTCGTCCGTGAGCCTGCAGGCCGCACGCTCGAGGAGAAGATGCTCGGCGTGATGTCCTCTCCGAACGTGGCCTCGCAGAAGGGCCTGGTGGAGATGTTCGATTCCACGATAGGCCGTTCGACCGTGCTCATGCCCTACGGCGGAGCGCGCCAGGCCAGCGAGACTCAGGTGTCCGTGCAGAAACTGCCTGTGGACGGCGTCACGAACACCGCGAGCGCGATGGCCTTCGGCTTCAACCCGGACCTCGCGCTTTGGAGCCCGTATCACAGCGCGGCATATGCCGTGGTGGAGGCTTGCACGAAGCTAGCCTGCGCCGGAGCGGACTGGAGCCGCATGCGCTTCTCCTATCAGGAGTACTTCGAGCGCATGACTTCGGACCCGCACACCTGGGGCAAGCCGCTAAGCGCCCTTCTCGGCGCGCTGAAGATGCAGGCCGCCCTCGGTCTGCCCTCGATCGGCGGCAAGGATTCCATGAGCGGAACCTTCGAGCACATCCACGTCCCGCCGACCCTCGTGGCCTTCGGCATCACTACGGTGGACGTCAGAGACGTCATCAGCACCCCCTTCAAGAAAGCGGGGAACAAGATCTACCTCCTGCGTCACAAGCCGCTCGAGGACTACATGCCGGACACGGATCAGCTGAAGCGCAACTGGAACTGGCTGCGCGGGCAGATCAAGGCCGGCCGCATCCTGTCAGCATGGTCGCTCAGCTACGGCGGAGTGGCGGAGGCCCTCGTGAAGATGGCGATGGGCAACGGACTCGGAGTCAAGGTCGAGCTCCCGGAAGACGAGCTCTTTTCGCTGGGCTACGGCTCGGTGGTCTTCGAAGCCTCTGAACCGCTTGAGGGCGCCGAACTGCTCGGCACCGTCACCTCCGGCGGCATCTGCATCAACGGGGTCGAGATGACTCTGGAGACCCTGGAGAAGGCCTATGAAGGACGTTACTTCAGCAACTATCCTCCCCGCGTGAAGGCGGCATTCGAGGCTCCTGTCCCGGAGGTTGAGGCGAAACCCTTCGATCCGGCGAATCTGGTCTATCCCGGCGCTCCCGTGGAGCATCCGGTCGTCTGTATGCCAGTTTTCCCGGGCACGAACTGCGACTACGACACCGCGAAGGCGTTCCGCAAAGCGGGCGCGGAGGTCAGGCCGTTCATATTCCGCAATCTCACCGCTCAGGACGTGCTGGATTCGATCGAGGAACTCAGCCGCAGGATAGACGAAAGCCACATCCTGGCCTTCTGCGGCGGCTTCTCTTCCGGCGATGAACCGGACGGCAGCGGAAAGTTCATAGCGAGCGTGATCTGCAACGAGCGCGTCAGCGCCGCGATCGCGGGTCTGCAGAAGCGCGGCGGGCTGATTCTGGGCATCTGCAACGGCTTCCAGGCGCTCATCAAGAGCGGCCTGTTGCCCTACGGCAAGGCAGGCAGCGTGACTCCGGATTCCCCGACCCTTTTCCGCAACGACATCAACCGCCATATTTCCCTTATCGCCCGCACCCGGGTGGAATCCGCGAATTCGCCCTGGCTTTCAGGTATGAAGGTGGGTGATGTGCACAGCATTGCCTTCAGCCACGGCGAAGGTAAGTTCGTGGTGGGGGAGAAGGAAGCGAAAGAACTGTTCGCCCGCGGCCAGGTGGCGTTCCGCTATCTGGACAATCCGAACGGATCCTACTACGACATCGAGGGCATCCTCAGCCCGGACGGTCATATTCTTGGCAAGATGGGCCACTCCGAACGCTATGAGGAGGGCCTCTACAAGAACATAAGCGGCGAGTGCCGTCAGCCTATATTTGAAAACGCAGTGTATTATTTTAGAAAGGTCCGATGAAAAAAGAACTCATTTTTGAAGGAAACGAAAAGCGAATCTACGCCGTCGAAGATCCGAACAAGGTGATTTTCCACTACAACGACGTGATCGTTGCCTACAACAATGTCAAACGTGCCCGTCTGAAAGGCAAAGGCATCCTGACTAACAAGATATCGGCGCTTCTGCTCGATTATCTGAACGGTTTCGGGATCCCCACGCACTTCATCGAGAGGTTGGACGACCGCGAGCAGCTTTGCCGCAAGATCGAGATAATTCCCCTCGAGGTGGTGGTCCACAACAGGATGGCTGGCACTCTCGCCTCCAAACTGGGAGTGGAGGACGGCTTCAAGCCGGAGAACACGATAGTGGATCTTTGCTACAACAACGACGAACTCGGAGACCCTCTGATGAACAGAGACCAGGCTGTGGCTCTCAAACTCGCCACCTACGAAGAACTGGACCTCATTCTGTCCATGGCAAGAAAAGCAGGCAAACTGCTCACGGATCTCTTCCACAAGGTGGGAATAGAGCTGGTGGACGCAAAGATAGAGTTCGGCCGCGCATCGGACACGGGCGAGATTATCATTTCGGACGAAATCAGTCCGGACACCTGCCGTCTGTGGGATGAGAAGACTCAGGAAAGGCTGGACAAAGACCGTTTCCGTCTGGACCTTGGAGACGTCATCACGGCATACACTCAAGTACTTGAAAGGTTAGAATCTAAATAATGGGAGTTTTGGCAGTATTCGGCGTCAAAGACGCCGCGATGCGGATCTACTACGGTCTGCACAATCTTCAGCACCGCGGACAGGAAGGCGGTGGAATAGGCACCTTCGACAGCGCCGGCAAGTATTACCGTCACCGTGGACTGGGCCTTCTGAGCGAAATATTCACAAACGGCGAGCTTAACCATCTCCCGGGCGATATGGGAATAGGCAGCGTCAAGTATTCCAACGACGCCAACGACGGCCTGGAGTGCGTGGAGCCCCTCTTCTTCCACCACCGTGGGGGAGACTTCGCAGTGGCCTGCGACGGTAATGTGATCAACGCGAAGCAGATTTCGGATTATCTGGAGAAGCGCGGCGTTATCTTCCAGACAGGCATGCACAGCGAGCTCCTGGCCCACCTTATCAAGAAGCAGGCCGGTGAAGACCGCATAGTGAACCTCGTGAAGGCGCTGAACATGATGGAAGGCGGTTTCGCTTTTGTGGTGATGACCCCCAGCCGCATCTACGCCTGCCGCGACAAGCACGGCATCAAGCCTTTGTGCCTGGGCGAACTGGACGGCGGCTATGTGGTGAGCAGCGAATCCTGCGCATTCGACATAATGGGCGCGAAGTTCCTCAGGGACGTGGAGCCCGGCGAGATCCTGTCGCTGGACGCCCACGGCATGCGCAGCACCAGTTATTCCCGCTACAGCAGGCATCGCATGTGCGCGATGGAATACATCTATTTCGCCCGTCCGGACAGCGACATAGACGGTTGCAATGTCCACGCCTACCGCAAGGAGGCCGGCCGCCGTCTTGCGCACGAATGCCCGGCGGAAGCCGATATGGTGGTGGGCGTGCCCGAATCCGGCCTGAGCGCCGCCATGGGCTATGCCGAAGGCAGCGGCATCCCCTTCGAGATGGGCCTGATCAAGCACAAATACGTAGGCCGCACCTTCATCCAGCCCGTGCAGTCCATGCGCGAACTGGGAGTGAAGATGAAACTTTCCCCCGTGCACAGCATAGTGAACGGCAAGCGTATCGTGCTGGTGGACGACTCCATCGTCCGCGGCACCACCTGTCTCAAGATAGTGAAACTCCTGCGGGATGCGGGCGCGGCCGAGGTCCATGTCCGAATCGCCAGCCCGATGATGCGCTTCCCCTGCCACTACGGAGTGGACACCAGCACCCTCGAGGAGCTGCTCTGCTCGAGTCGCGGCCTGGATGAGGCCTGCAAGATGATAGGCGCGGACTCGCTGGGCTACCTCAGCCCCGAATCCACGCGCGAATCCTGCTTCGGCTGCGCGGATCCTTGCCAGGCCTGCTTCACGGGCGAATATCCTACTCTGCTCTACGACGACAAACATAGCGAAGACTGATATGGCTAAATCATACGAACAGTCCGGCGTGAATCTCGAAGCCGGCTACGAAGTGGTCAGGCGCATCAAGCAGCATGTGGCCAGCACCGCACGCCCCGGTTCCATGGGCAATATCGGCTCCTTCGGGGGCATGTTCGACCTCGCCTCGCTCGGCGTGCGCGAACCGGTCCTCGTCAGCGGCACTGACGGCGTGGGCACCAAGCTCAAGATCGCTTTCGCGATGGACAAGCACGACACCATCGGCATCGACGCCGTGGCCATGTGTGTGAACGACGTCCTCGCGCAGGGCGCCGAACCGCTGTTTTTCCTTGACTATGTCGCGCTCGGACACAACGTCCCCGCGAAGGTTGAGGCTATTGTGGCCGGTGTGGCCGAGGGCTGCCGCCAGGCCGGCTGCGCGCTGGTGGGCGGAGAGACCGCCGAGATGCCGGGCATGTATGCCGACGGCGAGTACGACATCGCCGGTTACACCACCGGCGTGGTGGAGAAGTCGCGGCTCATCGACGGCTCGAAGGTGAAGGTGGGCGATGTGCTGGTGGGAATCGCGTCCAGCGGCGTTCACTCGAACGGCTTCAGCCTGGTGCGGAAGATAGTTGCGGACGCAGGGCTGTCTTATTCTGATGAAATCCCCGAATTCGGCGGCCGCAAGCTCGGTGAGGTGTTGCTTACCCCCACCAAGATCTATGTGAAGCAGATGCTCCAGGTGATTCGCCAGTGCGATGTCCACGGAGTTGCGCATATCACGGGCGGCGGCTTCGACGAAAACATCCCGCGCGTGCTGCATGAAGGCCAGGGCCTGGAGATCCGCGAGGGAAGCTGGGAGATCCTCCCGGTCTTCAAGATGCTCGAAAAGTGGGGCGGAGTGCCTCATCGCGAGATGTTCAACATCTTCAATATGGGAATCGGAATGGTGGTCGTTCTGGACGCTTCTGAGGCGCAGAAGGCCATCGAGATTCTCGAATCCTGCGGCGAGAAGGCATCAGTTATCGGCAAGGTCACAGACAAGGAAGGAGTATGCATAATCTAGCTGTTTTTGCCAGCGGAACAGGCACTAATTTCGTGGCTATCGCCAAGGCTTGCGCGAGCGGCGTTATCCCCGCGCGCGTGGCCGTGATGGTCTGCGACAAGCCCGGCGCGGCCGTGATTGACAGGGCGCGCGAGTTGGGAGTGGAGACCTTCGTCTTCGATCCCCACGCTTATGCCTCGAAGGCCGACTATGAAGCCGAGATTGTCAAGATTCTGGATGAGCGGCAGGTGGAACTTGTTTGCCTTGCCGGCTATATGAGAATAGTGGGGGATACTCTGCTGCAGGCCTACGAGGGCAAGATAATCAACATCCACCCGTCTTTGCTGCCGGCCTTCAAGGGCGCCCACGCAGTGGAGCAGGCGGTGGCCTATGGGGTGAAAGTCTACGGCATCTCCATCCATTGGGTAAATTCGGACTTGGACGGCGGAAAGATTATCGCCCAGCGCGCTTTCCCCTACGAGGGGTCCGATCCGGAAGAGGTGCATCGCCTCGGGCAGAAGATAGAACATGAATTATACGTTGAAACTATTAATAAAATCTTATGCGAGCGTTAGTTAGTGTATCGGACAAAACGGGTCTTGTCCCGTTTGTTAAGGGTCTTGTGGACCTCGGTTGGGAAATAATCGCCACCGGAGGAACCCAGAAACTGTTGGAAAAAGAAGGTGTGAAGACCATCGGCATCAGCGAAGTCACCGGATTCCCGGAGATCTGCGACGGCCGTGTGAAAACCCTGCACCCGAAGGTCCATGGCGGCATTCTGGCCCGCAGGGACGTGCCTGAGCACATGGAGACCCTGAAGGAAAACGGAATCGAGACTATCGAGCTGGTCTGCGTGAACTTGTATCCGTTCCGCCAGACCATCGCGAAGGAAGGCGTGACTATGGAGGATGCAATCGAGAATATCGACATAGGCGGACCTTCGATGGTGCGCAGCGCGGCCAAGAACTGGAAGGACGTGACTATCGTCTGCGATCCTAACGATTATGATACCGTGCTTGCTGAACTTCGTGCTAACGGAAAGACTTCAGACGAGACCCGCCTGAAGTTGTCCGCAAAGGCCTATACGCACACCGCCGAATACGACTCCTGCATCGCCACCTATATGCGCGCACAGGCGGGCCTTAACGAGAAACTCTTCCTGGAGTACGACCTCAAGCAGGGCCTGCGCTACGGCGAGAATCCCCACCAGAGCGCCAAGTTCTACGCCGCTCTCGAGCCCGCCCCGTTCTCTCTGGCATTCGCAGAGCAGATTCAGGGCAAAGAGCTGTCCTACAATAATATTCAGGATGCAAACGCTGCCTTGAATGTCCTGCGAGACTTCGAGGAGCCTTTCTGCGTGGCCCTCAAGCATATGAATCCTTGCGGAGCCGCAGTGGGCAAGACCATCGAGGAGGCCTGGCAGGCGGCCTATGAGGCGGACAAGGTGAGCATCTACGGCGGAATAGTGGGCGTGAACCGCACCCTTACCGCCGAGGTGGCTGCAGGCATGAAGCCCATCTTCCTGGAGATAGTGATCGCTCCGGACTACACTCCCGAGGCTCTGGAGATCCTGTCTTCGAAGAAGAACCTTCGCGTGATGAAGGTGGACATGACCCGCACCAATGCTCCCGTTCCGCAGTACATCAGCGTGAACGGCGGGCTGCTCGCCCAGCAACTGGACACTCAGGTTGAGGAAGTGACCCCCGAGATGTGCGTCACGAAGGTCAAGCCAAGTGCAGCCCAGCTGGCAGAGGCCAACTTCGGCTGGAAGATAGTCAAGCACGTCAAGTCCAACGCCATCGCCGTGGTGAAGGACAACCACACAATCGGCATCGGCGCCGGTCAGACCAACCGCGTGGGCTCGGCTGAAATCGCTCTCAACGAGGCGAAGAACGCCGGTTTCACCGAGGGCCTTGTGCTCGCTTCGGACGGCTTCCTGCCCTTCGACGACACGGTCGCGCTGGCAGCAGGCTACGGAGTGACGGTGATAGTCCAGCCCGGCGGCAGCATCCGCGACGAAGACGCCATCAAGAAGGCCGACGAACTGGGCATCTGCATGCTCTTCACTGGCGTACGCCATTTCAAACATTAGAATATGAAAACAGTACTGGTCATAGGCGGCGGAGGCCGCGAGCACGCTATCGTGGATGCGCTGAGCCGCAGCCCGCAGGTGGGAAAGATCTACTGCGCTCCCGGCAATGCCGGAATTTCTGCGCAAGCTGAATGTGTGCCGTTGAAAGACACGGACGTGAAAGGCTTGAAGGCCTTTGCACTTGAGCATAGAGTCGATCTCACGGTCGTGGGCCCCGAGGCCGCACTGGCGGTGGGAATCGTGGACGAGTTACGCGCTGCCGGGCTGAAGATCTTCGGCCACACGAAGGCTGCCACGGCAATCGAGAGCTCTAAGGAGTTCGCGAAGAAGCTTATGGCCAAGTATGGTATTCCCACCGCTTCCTATCGCAGTTTTTCCAGCTACGATGAGGCGCTGTCCTATGTCTCCGCTCGCCCGTTCCCGGCCGTTCTCAAGTACGACGGACTGGCTGCCGGAAAGGGCGTGGTGATTGCCCAGGACCTGGATGAAGCCCGCAAGGCGCTTGCTGATATGTTGCTGGACAAGACCTTCGGCGAAGGCCGTGTGGTCGTGGAGGATTTCCTTACCGGCCCCGAGTTCTCCTTCCTCTGCTTCGTGGACGGATACCGCGTCTACCCGATGCCGCTCTCGCAGGATCATAAGCGCGCTTATGACGGCGACAAAGGCCCTAACACCGGGGGAATGGGCGCCTACACCGGCCTGCCCTTCATCACTCCCGAGGACCGCGAGTTCGCCTATCAGGAAATAATGTGCAAGGCGGCGTCGGCGATGGTCTCCGAGGGCCTGCCGCTTTCAGGCGTGCTCTACGGCGGCCTGATGAAGACTCCTCAGGGAATCAAGGTGATAGAATTCAACGCCCGTTTCGGCGATCCCGAGACCGAGGTGGTCCTGCCGCTGCTTAAGAGCGACATATTCGACATTTTCGAAGGAGTCGCGGCCGGCAGGGAGGTCGCTGAGCAGGGGTGGGCGGACGATGTTACCCTTGGTGTCGTTCTGGCATCGAAGGGTTACCCCGGCCACTACGATAAGGGTTTCGCGATAGAGAATCTGAGTGCGGTGGGCGCAAAAGTTTACCATATGGGAACAGCTATTCGCGACGGCAAGCTGGTGACCGGAGGAGGACGAGTGCTGATGGTGGTATGCAGAGGTAAGGATCTGGCCGCAGCGCGCTCGGAAGTCTATAAGGAGATTGAAAAGATACGCTGCGATAACCTCTTCTATCGCCGCGACATAGCCCATCTGGCATTCTGACAATGAAAAAACTGGCACTACTGGCGCTATGCCTTCTGACCCTGGCCGGATGCTCCGTGAAAAAGCATCCGGACTACGTCGTCCAGGTCTCCCTGGGAAGTTGGAATCATCCGGACTACACCGCCGAGCAGATTATCGGCCGGATAGACACCGTGAGCCGGCTGATTCCTGTGGGGAAGGTTATAATAGGCTGGAGCACGGACGCGCAGATCTACCGCGAGGTGGGGGAGTACCTGCATTCGAAGGGGATCGAGATGCTGCTCTGGCTGCCGGTTTTTGCCGAGACGGAGGAGGTCTGCGAGAACAGCCCGGCAGTGGACATTTGGGGCAAGGCGCCCGCCAACTATGATCTGGCGGCGGGGGAGGGCTTCCGTTTCAACTGCCCGTCCGATCCGGGCAACCGCGCTAATGTAGTTGCGATTTACGACCGCTTTTTTGCCGATTGCGGTTTCGACGGAGTCTTCCTGGACCGCATACGCACCCAGTCGTTCGTCGGCGGCGTGGGCGGCGTGATGTGTTGCGGCTGTCCGCTTTGCGAGCAGGCGTTCGCCGCGGAGGGCGTCTCCCTTTCTGACGTGCGCGCCGCCTGGGCCGCCGCCGGCGATTCGTTCCTATCGGTAACTGGCTACACGCCGGCAGAGGGATTCGCGTTCGAGAGCCCGCTGGCCGCGGAGTTTTTCCGGGCCAAAGGCCATATAGTCAGCTCGTCCGTGGGCGCGGTAGCAGACAGCCTGCGCAGTCGCGGGCTGACTGTGGGCATGGACCTCTACGCGCCGTTCATGGCGCCGTTCGTGGGGCAGGACTACTCGATTCTGGCGCGCCACGCGGACTTCATCAAGCCCATGCTCTACCGCCGCACCTTCGCACCGGCCGGTATGGGCTTCGAATACGATCTGATGCGCGCGGCTGTCCCGGGCGCCCAGGGTTATCCCTCGTTCGAGATGTCGCTGGAGTTCCTCGACTCCCAGCTGGAGGCCATGGAGGCCTACCCCTGCGCGAAATACCCCGGGATCGAGATCAACTACCGCGAGGGAGTAGTCCCCACCTCGCCTGACTATGTCCGAGAGTCGCTGGACGCGGTCTTAAAGCACGGCTTTGAGGGCGCCGTCC
Organism: Bacteroidales bacterium; assembly: GCA_017615445.1. The sequence continues at coordinate 25,584 of JAGAAD010000072.1, read as the reverse complement.
TCTCCTGGAACATAATGGAGGCACCGAACGAGCACATCGAGGTGCTTTAGTTCTTTTCCCCGAACACGCACCACCTGATGAACGGGATTCTGTGCAGGATCTCGTAGAGCAGCGGTGAAAGGGTGAAGACCGCGACTGTGAGAATCACGTACATCATCACCGGCGGGAGCTGGGTGTACATCTTCATCATGTAGCCGAGGCTGGCGATGACAAGATAGTGCACGACATAAAGTCCGAAACTCGAACGGGTCATGTAAGCGGCGAACTTGTCGGTTTTGTCAAATTTCGCCTTGAACCAGGCCATCATCGCGAGGCAGGCCAGCCAGCCGTAGAGGCAGTTGAGCGGGCTGCCGAGGTACTGGGGGCTGGTGTTGTCCTGGCCGAAGGTCGTGATGATTAGGGCTGCACCAGCAAGGACAGCGCAGATTGCCAGCGGCAGCCAGACCTTTCCAATCTTCTCCTGCACTTCGTCGTGGGAGAACACGAAATAGCCCAGCAGGAACGGAACCAGGTAGAACAAGGGCTTATACAAATTGTACAGCCCGTCCAGGCTTTCCGGACGCGGCTCGCGGATGATAGTCTGCTCTCCCGCCCAGAAGAGAACGCCGAGCAGGATGATCCAGACTATGTTCGCTTTGCCGCACCAGTTCCAGAAACGGTCATTCTTGTCAAGAGCTCTGACAATAAGCAGGATTATGCATAGCACCCACAGCGTCTGGATGAACCAGAGCGGGCCGATGCCGCTGACAGACCAAGCAAAATAATTGATGAATCCCGGAAGTCCCTCTGGCATCACCGATCCGCCGTTGACGTGGGATGCCACCGCGGTGTTGAAGTATCCCGTCATCCACTGGAACACGAACAAACCGATAGTGCCGGGCACAATCAGCTTGCGTGTGCGGGCGCGCAGCCAATCGCGGGCCGGATATTTTGCAAGCGCATAGCGGGCGCTGATTCCGGCGAGCAAGAACAACAGTGGCATGAACCACGGGTAGAGGATGTACATCACCACATCCTGATACTGAGGTCCGTCGCCGAATCCGCCGATACCGCCGAAAACGCCTTTATTATTGTAGAAATAGAATACATGGTACAGAAGCACCAGGAGCACAGTGACCCAGCGCAAATTGTCGATCCAATGCTTTCTCATTTTATAAGGCCCTCCATGGCCTGATCTATCACATTTTGGAATACTTCAGTCTTGAGCATAGCCATTCCTTTCTGGTCTCCCAGCAGAAGAAGGGCGTCGCCCGGTTTGATATCGTAGATTTTGCGGGCGTCGCGCGGAATCACGATCTGGCCCTTGTCTCCCACCTTCACTACGCCGAAGATGTATTTGCCTTCATTTTCCTGCATTTGTAAGAAAAGTTAGAAATTTCCCACAAATATAACAAGAAAAACTAAAACGCAAATCTCTTTTGAATTAAAATATTATTAGATTTGTAACAAAGAACACTAATAGCCATGAAAAAACTCTTTGCTTCCCTATTTGCCTTGGTCGCAATAGCGTCCGCAGCATTCGCACAAGAATATCAGCCAGACAGGGCTCTTCCTCAGAAAGGCGACATCCGTATAGGAATGACGTGGGGATGGAACTTTACGTTGCCATTCGAAGATAAGAACCACACCAATCCTATTATGCCTCTGGGCTTCAATGCGGACTACACCTTCAAGACTTTTGCGAACGGGCAGGGTTCGCTGGCCGGCGGCGCGATGTTTGACCTCCTCCGCTACTCCACCTGGCACACCAGAGACACTTTGACCGAGTATGGTACAATCAAGACCACCACGACTTGGACGATGGGCCTCCTTGCCGCCACCCTGACAGGGCGCTACTGCTGGGGACAGGATATCGAAGCCTTCGGAAGATTATTTGTCGGAAAGGAACTTATCCTTGGCTACGACGAGGAGTATTCAGATGAAAGATACGCCAGCATAGTGCCTCACACTAACGGTCCAAGCGGCAGTTTTCTGGCATATGGTCTCCAACTCGGAATCGGTACTTTCATTACCGACCATATGACCCTGCACCTCTTCGTTGGGCTTGGCTCCTTCGCCACCCTTGGCTTCAACTACGGTTACAAATTCTAAAGGGAATTCCAGGCCTTCTCCCAGTTAGCCATGAGCCTCGTCTTCGACGCGGGCTCCAGGAAGGAGTACTCTATGCTATTACGGCATAGCTGCCTGACCTCTTCCAGCGACAAATCCCAACCGACCGTGACAGCCAGAAGGTCACCGGTCAGGGGTTCGTCGGCCTGATAGGCCGGATCGTCCGAGCATATCACCAGCGGAATGCCGGACTTGCGGTAGGCGTTCGCCGGGTGCTCGGCGAAATCGGCGCAATAGCCCAGGGCTGCGTTCGAGACGGGGCAAATCTCCATGCAGATGCCGCGGCGGCGGATTTCCTCCTCCAGCGCGGGATAGCGGTAGAGGTTGAATCCGTGCCCGAGGCGGTCTATGCCGCAGCGCAGGGCGATCGCGATTTCATTGTTCTCACCGCTGAGGCTCTCGCCCGCATGGAGCGTCAGATGCAGGCCGGGATGCGCGGCGATTATGGACCGGACGCGGTCTTCGTAGCGCGCCAGCGAAAAGCTGCGGTCTTCGTCGTTGACTATATCGATCGCCACCACCAGCGGCTCGTCGCCGTCCAGCACTCGCTCGCGAACGTACATGGCGTTGTCCATCAGGGTGTCGAACTGCGGGTCCCAGACGTCGTTCTTGCCGGCGCAGGCGACTATGCGCAACGTGATCGATGGATCTACCTCCGCCCGAACGGTCTGCAGCGCGCGCAGGAAGGCCTCTCCTCTCGCGAGAGCATCGTCACGGGTGCCGAAGAACGGGCAGCGGAGTTCCACATGCCAGACTCCGATGGAATGGTAGTACTTCAGGACGCGGGTGTAGTAGTCCTGAACGAGCGAAGGGGTGGTGCAGATGCTTCCGCACTTGATGAAAATGCCCTCGAACCAGTCCCAGGTGCGCTGCTCCCCGGCACCAAGGACCGTCCATTGAAGACGGAAATCTTCCACCGTCAGCCCTTCTTCCAGCAGCTCGGACATGGTCTTGCTGCCGTAAGGGGCGCCCACTCCGGAGTAGTGGATCTGCCACTCGGGGGTGATCACAAGTTCCGGATGGTCTTTAAGAAATGCGACCTGTTCGCTTATCGGCAGGATCGCGTCGCAATGCGCGTGGAGGTCCGCTCCCTTGGGGAGTTTCTGCAGGAACTTGAACAGCGGCGTGTCATAGACCGCACGGTCGCGCAGGAAGTCTATACGGGTGCCGAACTGCTCCTTGAAGGCAACTTTTAATGATTCAAAATCCTGGGACATACGCATTATGGAGTTATAATGCGTACAAAATTAGAATTATTTTTTGAAATAATCCATCAGGGCACGCTGGTAATCAAGCAGTTCCTTGCGGCCCTTGGAGGTGATGCGGCAGACGGTGTGAGATCCGCGACCTTCGCCGCTGCGGGAGACCTTGATGTAACCCGCCTGCTCCAGGTTAGCGAGCTGGACGCTGAGATTGCCGGCAGTGGCTTTCGTGAGCCCTTTCAGGTACACGAAGTCCGCATCTTCCAGCGAATCCAGCGCAGCCATCACCTTGAGCCTGAGCTCATTGTGAAGCAGCGGGTTAAGGTCGTTAAATTCCATTCTTTACGCTCTTCTCAAAAAGATGTCCGGGGATAATAAGCGACACCACGGCGGTCAACACCACGCACAGCATCTGCCAGGCCCATAACTCTCCGCCCAGGAGGAACGAGCACAATCCGATTGAAGCACCGGCGATCCCGCCTATTATCATAGGCCTGTGACGCACTTCCTCGCCGGTTATGAACGCTCCTATTCCAACCAGGATGCAGATGACGGGATTCTCGATCAACTCATAGATGCCGGCGAATCCGAAAATGAAACCTCCGATTCCTATCGCACAGGCGGCAAAAATCCAGTAGTCCAGCACAAGCTTCGAACGCCTCGTGCGCATATGCGTGCGCTCGTGGTCTTTCTTTACGATAGCAACCATCAGCGGAATTCCTATCGCCGGAATGCCGGCCCACATCCAAATTCCCCATTCCAAGTGAAGGAAATGGATGAAAATGAACCCAAGCAGGTAGAAAAAGGCCGTGAGCCAACCCCAGAGTGGGAACAGATATTTCCCCGTGGGCTTGTCGTCCATATTAACTTTGCCCCTGGTACGGGCAATCACTTCGAGAGCGTCAAAGTTATCTTCCATAACAGGGGCAAAGATAATGAAATAATCCAGGTTTATTAAGAGCCCTGGTTTATATCCACATACACATAGTCATACACATTGTGGTTGCTCTTCAGTTGGAATTTGACCTGAATTCCCAATTCGTGAGCATCGCTGGTAGTCTTGAGGATATGCGTGCTGGGATAATAGGTAAACAGGTGCGCGTTGGAGGCAAGCTCCAGATCTTCCCAGTCCCATTTTGCGTTTGCGGGCTCATATTCCACGTCCAGAACCTGACCGGCTCCGCCGTAGCCTAGATAGAACTCATGGGGTTTGATGGTGAAAGACCTTACCTCCGGAAAGTACTCGTCGACCAGAGCATTCCCGTACATGATATAATCTCCGTCGTCTATCTCGTCATAATCGCCATAATCGCCCTTGTCCGGGTTCCAAACGTAGGAAACATTGTGGAATGAGAAGTAGAACATCACCTGATACACTCCGCTGTAGGCCTTGGTCTCCTGCACCAGAATCTTGCAACTTCCGTCGTCTTTCATATTGCCGAACATTCCTCCTTCTCCGTCTCCTCCGGCCTTTGCGAGGATCTCTCCGGCTTCATGACCGGCATTAGGATCCTTGAAGGTGAAGGCCATGACGCTGGCCCAGGGGTTCTCTTTGAAAAACTCAGCCGTCATACTCTGGACCTTTCCGATTACCGCTTCCGGCAGGCAGAAATACGCGCCACCCCGGGTGCCGCCGTCTGCATCCGCATCTTCCAGGCTGAGGCTCACATACCGTGTAGTCTGATCAGTCGCAGGATCTGTCATAGGCATGGGTTCCCACATAGACCACTTCTGAACGAATTTGCGGGTCTCTTCGGCGCCGCCTATTTTCTGCACCACATAACTGTTGCCTTCCAATTTCTTCACCTTCGCGAGAAACTCGTTATAAGCCTTGTCTTTGGGATCTTCCACGTCTTCCGGATCGAAGCAGGAGACAAACATGCATGCCGCAAGGGCAAATACTGCTAAAAATTTTAAGATTTTCATAAATATGTGATTAATAGTTTACGTTCTAAACCTTATGCAAACTTAAATAAAGTTTAGAAAATAAACAATATCACATATAGACTACTCTTTAGTGCTAGATTGCCTGTACTTCAGAGGGGTGAGGCCGTCGTGAAGGAGCTTGAAGCGGGTACTGAAATAGCGCGGGGTGGAGTATCCCACCCTTTCCGAGATTTCAAGTACGGAGAGGGAAGTGGAGGCAAGCAATTCCTCCGCTTTTCTCATTCGCATCTCATCTATCACCTCTGCGACTCCCTTTCCGTAAGATGAATTCATCTTGTAGTAGAGAGTCGAGCGGCTCATGGCCATATGGTCCGCTATTTCAGCAACGCTCATTTCCGGGTCTGCCAGGTGTTCGGATATGTACTCTTCCACCTTGTCGGCGAAGATATTGTCTCGCTCCCGGAGCTGGGCTTCGAGTTCGCGTATCTTCCTGCTGTTCATCCTGTCCAGCAGTACGGCTATCAGAAAGACGCCGATCAATAGGTAGATGATGCTGGCGGCGATGGAGTTGTACCACGGCTGAAGGACACGTATTTCCGACATTTTCTGAGGGGTGCTCCATGAACCGTCGGATTTTAAATATGATACATTGAGCGTATAACGCCCGGGCTTCAGAGCGGGCAGCGAAAACACGTCTTCATGTGTCTCAACTCGAAGTGATGCGGTTCCGGACATTTGATATTGATACATCACCCTCTCGAAGGGATCGGCTCCGCTCAGGTAGAAAGAGAGGGAAAGGGAGGAGTAGTCGTGCGGGACTCGTATGGATCTTTGGGACTCGTCGCGGAGTTCGACGCTTTTCTCATTGTCGAGGCTGAAATAGCAGTCGGCTCCTATCTCCAGCAGACCAGCTGTGCCTCCCAGGTAGACTGTCCCTTCCGGAGTGCATGCGCTGGAAAGAATTTCGGTCGCGGGGACCCCGCGGTTTTCACCCGTCATCTCGAACAAGCCGTTCCTGCTCAGGAAAAGCGAGTTGTCCGCAGCGATCCAGAGATTGTCAGCGCCGTTGCTTTCCAGCCAGCTGACCCTTGAGAACAGACTGGTGTTGATCTTATTGACTGCAGAGGTTCTGGGGTCGTAGGTGAAAAGGCCGTAATTGGTGCCGAACCATATTAGTCCTCCGTAGTACAAGGCTGTGTTGATGCTGCCCTCCTGCACGTCCGGTAGATGCAAGGTCCGGATCGAGGGAGAATTCATGTCTATGCTGAATAGTCCCTCGGCTGAATATGTGTACAGAATACCGTTTCCGGAGGCTCCTATCACTATCTGTTCGATGCCGTGCCCTTCCGTCAGATTGGGAACGATCGTGAAACGCCTGTTTCTCGTATCATATATATAGGTGTTCACTGCCAGCAGCATGATCCTTCCGTCATGCAGAGGGTAGATGGTAGGGGCGTTGCTGATAAAGCACTCTTCAGCATTGGTTTTTCTGTCCACGAGAATGAAGGGCCTGAGACGAAGAGTGCGGCGGTTCATCAGGAAGAAACCTCTGTTGTAGGTGGCCAGAATCAGATTGTTCCGATCGAAATCCGCTATAGAGGTCACTTTAAGCCCTTCCTGTCCGGGAGAAAAGAGGACGCCCGAACTAGGGTGGTAGCGGCAAACGCCGCTTCCGTCTGTGCCCAGATAGATATAGCCGTCTGACGAGGCGAGCACGCTGATTATGACGTTTTCGGCATTGGGATCGATGTCGGTCAGAGAGAAGGAGGTGATAGGGGAGCGCTTGAGACCGACCAGACCTGATCTCACGCTTCCTATCCAGATGTTGTCCAGCGGATCGCGGTAGAGGGCGGTCACGGAAAGGGGAATGTGGCCACCTGCATCCAGCGGATGCACGCCGATTTCCGAAATTGAATGAGTCTTGGGATCCATCACTTTGATGCCCGCGCCGTCGAAGCCCATCCAGAGTTTGCCTTCGGAAACAAGCAGCGCCAGCAGCGGTTCATCCGGCAGTCCGCCCGTTCCTTTTCTGACCGAGAACACAACGGCCTTGGATGAGAGATCGTAGGCGACAAGGCCATATCCCAGGATAGACAGATAGAGGATATCGCCGTCTGTCGCCGAGGCCATAATAAGTCTGCCTTCCAGTTCCGTAATGGGCAGAGTCTCATTCTGACCTTCTCTTTTCAGAACCAGTCCTTCGCGCTTTTCCAGAGCGTAGAACAAAGAATCATGCAGGAACAGAGCCTGGTAATCAGTATAAGCCTCGGATCCTTCTTCTGTCACTGAAGCATCGTCATAGGAGTAGTAGATGAGACCGAAATGCCCGCCGAACTGGATTCCCGCGCCGTCTTCGAGAGCACAGGTCGCCTGGCTTTCGCTTATTTGCAGGAAAGAGTCGCTTGAAACATCGTAACGGAAAATGCCCTTGTCTGTGGATGTCCAGAGCTGTCCGCGGCTGTCGCAGAAAAGCATATTCACATAGTTACCCTGAATTCTTCCGCTTCCGTCGTCTGTCATGGAGCGCAGTTTACCATTCCTGTATTCATTCAATCCAAATCTTGTCCCTATCCAAAGTCCGCCGCGTCCGTCGTATGCGACAGCAGTCACTGCGGATTGGGAGATGCCCGTGTCAAGCCCGATATGCTTGCAATAGTAGCCGTCTGCCCTTAAAATCCAAATTTGGAAGAGAAGAATGAATAAAATAAGACTCTTTTTCACAGTATATAAATATTATTGGACAAAAATAGATTTTTTCTGGAAATAATCAGCATCAATTGGAAATAAGTTTTTCCATATTTGCATTAGCCAACAAGCGATAGAATAACTACAAACAATAACCTTGTATGAGAAATCTGTTTATCTGTCTCCTCACGGCCTTGGCGCTCGTGCTTCCGGGAACAGCTCTCAATGCGCAGACAAGGGTCATCTCAGGCACTGTCCTGGACGAAGCCGGAGTCCCCGTGATAGGCGCAGCTGTTCTTGAGGCAGGCACTCAAAACGGCACCCTGACCGATTTGGACGGAAACTTCTCTTTTGAGGTAAGATCGGGAGCTAAAGTAACGGTGAGTTCAATCGGCTACACCGATTACACTTTCACCGCCAATTCTTCCGGTCCCTGGCGAATAGTCCTCAAAGAAGATTCACTTATGCTTCAGGAGACGGTGGTAACCGCATTCGCCACCCAGAAAAGGGTGAATGTCACTGGTGCCATCACCGCAGTAAGCGGAGACGATGTCCTTCTGGCTCCGGTTGCGAACGTTTCTTCCGCGTTGGTGGGAATCACCCCCGGTATAAGCGCTGTGACGGTCTCCGGTGAACCCGGTCAGGACGCGGCAGACATCGCCATCAGAGGTATATCCTCATATTCGGGAAACACAGCGCCGCTGATAGTTGTGGACGGCATTGAGCAACCGGCTTCCCAGGCGATGAGCATCTTGAACGGTATCAGCGCGAACGACATCCTTGGAATCAGCGTTCTGAAGGACGCTTCTTCCACGGCGGTCTACGGCATCAGGGCGGCAAACGGCGTGATAATCGTGACCACCCGCCGCGGCCAGCAGGGTAAGCCGAAGGTCTCTTTCTCCGGCAATTTCGGTCTCACGGCCGCGACCAACGTGCAGAGAGGTCTCTCTTCCTATGAATATGCGCTCTTCCGCAATGAGGCCATTCAGAACGAGGTCGAGGGTTACGGCAGCACACCGCTGCTGAATTATCTGTTCACGGACGACGACCTCTGGAAATTCCAGCACAACCGCGACTTCACGCCTGCTGAAGTGGAGGCGATGAACCTCACGGCCGAACAGAAGCAGCAGTTGCTTAACAGCCCCGCCCTCTACTATGGCACCTCGGACGCCTATGCGGAACTGTATAGCCGCATCGCGCCTCAGTGGTCGGCGAATGTCAGCGTCTCTGGCGGAGCGGAGCGCGTCAGGTATTTCGTCTCGCTGAACTATTTCGACCAGCAGTCGATTATGCAGAACGCCAACTATTTCGGCGTGAACACGGGCTCTCGTTACCAGAGATACAACGTGCGCGCGAACATAGATATAGACCTTGCGAAATACACGACCTTATCCGTGAACACCAGCGGCCAGTTCGGCAACACCACCGGCCCCGGCACGGGTTCGCTCTACAGCCGCTACAGCGGAATAATGCAGATTATCTACGAAGGCAACCCGTTCACGAACCGCAGTATGATAATCGACGACAAACTGATCGTCGATTTCGACTACCCTCAGAATTCGGTGCAGGACGGGCTCCACAAAAGGACGGACAATGAGATGACGGGAGGATGGCTCCCGGCCCTGCTCAGCCGCTCGGAAGGAACGACATCCAACACACGTGTAGATGTGACCATGCGCCTGAGGCACGATTTTTCATATCTGATCAAGGGCCTTGACCTGCAGACCAGCGTGCGCTATCAGGAGAACTACAGCAAGGTGGCTGTCCGCTCGTTCGCAATTCCGAGATACACCGTCCGCCGCTCCCTGACTAATCCCAACGAACTCGAGTTCTTCGGCGGCACGGTGGGCACGGACAGCTATTATTCCGGCTCCTGGGGCGGTATGCGCGACTTCTATGCAGACATCGTCCTAAACTATCAGGGCAACTTCGGCAAGCACAACATAGGCGGACTGGTGCTCGGCCGCGCGACCAAGTACACCATGCCTTACGACAGCTTCAACACCCCGAGCGGCCTTATCGGCACCTCCGCGCGCGTGACATATGACTATGACACGCGCTATATGCTGGAGCTGAACTTCGCCTACAACGGCACGGAGAACTTCGCGAAGGGGCACCGCTTCGGTTTCTTCCCCGCGGCCTCGGCCGGATATGTGATCACCAACGAACCGTTCTTCCCCGAGAACGACATACTCACTTTCCTGAAGGTCCGCGCAAGCTACGGCCTGGTGGGTAACGACCAGATCGGCGGCAAGCGCTACCTCTATCTCCCCGGCACATATTCCATCAATATGAAGCCCGGCAGTTTCACTAGTGAGACAAGTTCCGGTTCGCTGCAGAGCAACTATTATCAGTTCGGCACCAGTACGGACGCCTACAACACCATCTACTACGGATCAGCGGAAGGCGCCCTCGGAAATCCCGACGTTACCTGGGAGAAATCCTCCAAGTTCAGCACCGGTTTCGAACTGAAGATGTTCAGGAACAGGTTCTACCTCACGGCGGACTATTTCTCCGAGAAGAGGCGCGACATTCTCACCACCCTCGGAGTGATCCCCGTCACCTTCGGCGTTCCTTCCTGGGACACCGCGGCAGTGAACGTGGGCCGTGTGAACAACCACGGCTTCGAGTTCGTGCTCGGCTGGGACGACAGGGCGGGGGACTTCCGTTACTCGCTGGAAGGCAATGTCACCTACGCGAAGAACACCATCGAATATATGGCCGAAGCTCCCAACCCCTATCCCTGGATGAACCAGACTGGGCACAGCATCGGTCAGTACTACGGTTACAAGACGGACGGTTTCTACGACACTCTCGAGGAACTTAACAACCGCCCGTTCTTCTCCCAGTCCGCAAACGCCGTGACTCTCGGAGACATTAAGTATGTGGATCTGGACGGCGACGGCAAAATCGACAGCAAGGACATAGCCCCTATCGGCTATCCTAACCGCCCGCTGATGAACTTCGGCGGAAAGATCAGCCTCGCCTACAAAGGCTTCGACCTGAAGATGGTGCTGTCCGGCACCGCGATGGGAACATATTACATCGCCAGGATCACGAGCCCCTTCTTCAAGAGGGCCGGTAACGCTTTCCTATGGCAGTATGAGGGTCGTTGGACTCCCGAAAAGGCGGCTTCGGGCGCCGAGATCACCTATCCGCGCGCGGTCTACGACGCCAGTCAGGACCACTACGACTTTGGTCCGAAGAGCGATCTATGGGCTCTGTCTTCAGACCACCTGAGAATCAAGAATGTGGAAATTGGTTACTCTTTCCCCAAGAATTCGCCGCTCATGCAGAAGATGCGCATCTCCGGTCTGAGAATCTACGCCAACGCCAACAACCTTCTGACTCTCTTCGACAAGATGAGCCGCTACGGAATAGACCCGGAGACCAAGGATAACCTTGGCGGCTCCGAGGGCAACATCTCTTACGTCTTCCCTCTGACAAGGACCACCAATGTCGGAGTCAACATCAACTTCTAAACGGGCACGGATATGAAAAAGATACTATTTGCAGCACTGATATTCGTTACTCTCGGAGGAGTGAGTTCCTGCGATCTCTTCCTCGAGATGCCGGAAGTTACGGGAAGCGTTTACAAAGAAGACGTTTTTTCGAACCGTAAAGACACTGAAGGAATGCTTTGGAGGGCCTACCACAGAGGTCTCCGCGAAGGTCTGCCCGAAGGATGGGCCATCAACCACGGAACTCTCGCTTCGCTCTCCGGCGAACTCACCCGAGGCTACAGCTGGCATGCCGGCTACAACCTGGTGGTGAACGGTCCTATCACCACTCTGGACGCATCCGGACAGTTCCAGGGCGCCCCCGCCAACTTCAACGAAAACTGGGAGGTGATCAGAGCCTGCTGGCTGATTATCCAGAACATAGACAGCTGCTCCGAGCTTTCCTCCGAAATGAAGGAATACATGAAGGGCGAGGCCTACGGCCTTATCGCATATCGCTATATGGGCATGTTCCAGCGCTGGGGAGGAGTTCCCATCGTCCGCCAGGCCAACGAAATGTCCGACAACCTCGCGTTCCCCCGCGCCACCGCCCAGCAGACCCTGGACTTCACGCTCGAGATGATAGGCGAGGCGCTCAACCGTCTGCCGGATAGCTGGCACGACATTGAGCCCGGCTGCGGCGACAAATGGGAGGGCCGCCTCACGAAGGGAGCCGCTCTCGCCATGAAGGCGAGGGTGCTGACCTTCGCGTCCCGCCCGCTCTTCAACTCCGCCCAGCCGTACACCCGCGAATTCGGCATCCCCTTCACGGGCGATGAGCGGCTCATCTGGCTCGGCGGCTACGACGAGCAGCGCTATAAAGACGCCATCGCCGCGCACCTGGCCCTGATCGAATGGGGCAAGGCCCACGGCAAGCAGCTCATCTTCACGGCCGGAGAAGGCAACCGCAACTCCTTCGAGCAGGCGATTGAAGACTATGGCCGTGCGGCCTCGGAACTCAACGGCCCGGAGATCATCCTGGCCTTCAAGATCGAGTCCGACCAGCAGGTCTACAACAACATGACCGAAGGCTACAACTGGTCGGCCTATGTGGATGCGGGCGAGCGCTCGCAGCGCGGCGTGCTGACCAACTTCGTGCGCCTCTACCGTGGCACCGAAGGCGGCGAGATCGACTGGCCTGAGGTGGGAGAAGCGGCTCCGCGCCCGATCAGCGATTTCGCGGCCAACATAGACAAGATCGAGCCCCGCTTCCGTGTGGACATCTGCGTCCCCGGCAAGTTCGGCCGCTCGAACGACGGCGACTCGAACTGGAACGACGCCATCTGGTATATGGGCAGCTTAACCTCAGATGCCGGCATCGCCGCATCCATGGCCCGTGCGATCGAAGGCCGCTCGATCGGCTGCCCGACCAAGTTCTACTACAAAGCGGGCGCACGCCGCTGGTTCGAATTCCCGCTCTTCAGGCTCGCCGAGAATTATCTCAACCTCGCGGAGGCGTACAACGAAATCGGCGACGGCGCAAACGCGCGCAAGTACCTGAATATCATACGCAACCGCGCCGGCCTGCCTGCGACAAGCGAGACGGACAAGGCGAAACTGCGTGAGCTTATCGTGCGCGAGAAGGCCCTCGAGTGCTTCGAGGAAAATCAGCGCTACTACGACGTGAAGCACTGGAAACATCCGGACATCGGCACCAAGATCCTTGGCGGCCAGAAGACGGAGATTTCTTACCTCTGCATAGACAATAACAACACTATGGAAGGACTTGTTTCCTACTGGGACGCCTACTCCTACACTGCGTACTGGCATCCCAAGTGGTTCCTCGAACCCTTCAGACAGGACGAGGTGAACAAGGGCATCATAGTTCAGAACCCCGGATATTAGAGCTATGGAGACGACTAAAATCAAAGTTATCGCGTTAGCGGCAATCCTCGCCGCCAGTCAGCTCCCGGCCTATTCCCAGGACCAGGCGAACTTCACGACCTCGCTCGCCGGAAAGCATCCCGGCCTGACGGTGATCACCCGCGACGGAATTCCCGGCAGCGGCAGCGCCCGTATGATGATCCGAGGCATAGGCTCCTATGCCGAAAGCCCGGATGTGAACACCCTGAAGATCTATGTGGACGGTTTCGAGGTCAAGAGCGATTACATAGACTATCTTTCCGCAGAGGAGATAGAGTCGGTGGAAGTGCTTAAAGACGCATCCCAGCTCGCTCTCTACGGCATGAACGGCGCGAACGGCGTCATTTATATCACGACCAAACGCGGCACCGTGGGTGCTCCGAAGATCAGTTTCCGCAGCAGCGGGGGTGTTTCGGCTCCCATCAATGTGGCGAAGCCTTTGGGCTCCTACGACTATGCCCGCCTCTACAATCAGGCCTGGTCAAACGACCACGGCCGCGAGTGGGATCCGTATTATGATATGGATGCGATGGCCGCGTACAAAAACGGCACTGGAGTGGACGTGGACTGGTACGACGAAGTGTTCCGCAGCGCAGCCCCGTATGCAGATGCGAATCTCTCGATCCGCGGAGGCTCCGAGCTCGCCAAATACACCGTCGTGCTGGACTATGCTAACCAGCAGGGCTTCCTGAACGTCCGCAACACGGACAGGACGCACAACGCATCCTTCGCCAAATACGGCGTGCGCACCAATCTGGACATGCAGCTGAACAAAATTCTGACCGTGAGCGTGGACATCGGAGGCAGGCTGGAAGACAGGGCCCGCCCGAACTACAGCCTCTATTCGCTGGTCAGCGACGTGATGAATTACCCGGCGAACATCTATCCCATCTTCGATGAGTTGTCCACGGATCCTATAATCAACCTTTCCGGCACCGCCGTGCATCCCAACAACCCGGTGGGTTCGCTCATCGGCCTGGGTTGGACCACATCGCGCACGAAGGTGATGCAGGCCAATTTCAAGTTCAAGGAGGACCTCGGTTTCCTGCTTGACGGACTCTACCTGCAGGAGGGCTTCTCCTTCTATTCAAGGACCATAGGCAACACGGCCAAGACCAGCACTTATGCCCGCTATCAGGGCGGTGTGGCCCAGACGGCCGATATCAGCACCTACCTCCGCTCGCAGGGCTACTGGTCCTCGGGCAAGGAGCGCTGGATGCAGGGCAATGTCATACTCGGCTGGAAGGGCGCGCTGGAAGAAAACAACTTCGACGCGATGCTCTCGGCGCACATTTCCGATTTCAACGGCACGGGCTCGGCGTTCTACAACTGGAAGTACCGCTACATCAACTACGCCGGACTCCTGGCCTGGAACGACGGCGACAGGCTCGAGGCTTCGCTTGGCTTCTCGCTCTTCGGAAGCGATGCCTACGCACCCGGCCACAGATATGTGTTCTACCCGACCGCATCGTTCGGAATCAAACTTACGGACAGCGTCAAACTCCGGACTTCCGTCGGCTTTACCGGTGCCACCGAGGCCTATGTGGGCATCGAGGGTATGGAGACCAATGGCCGCTATCTCTACAAGCAGTACTACACCTGGACAGGCAGCTTCGTCACGGGCATGGGCCCGAGCTTTGGCGGCGGAGTGAGCGGCATCAGGCCGCTCTACAGCGGAAGCGAAGATGTCACGGCCGAGCAGAGTCTCAAGGCCAACGTGGGTGTGGACGCCGGCCTGTTTGACGGCAGACTCAAGCTCACGGCCGATTATTTCGTGGACCTTCGCAGCGGCATCCTTACCCTTGACCGCACGCTGATGGACTACTATGGAACCAAGACGGTCTACACGAATCTCGGCCGTATGCTCAACCACGGCCTGGACGCTTCGGCGGTATGGACGGAAAAGAAAGGCGAGTTCGAGTACTCGGTCTTCGGCAATCTGCTCTTCGCAAGGAACATAGTCCTGGATATGGGTGAGGTCGGCCCGAAATACCCCTACAACGCTGCGACAGGGCACCCTTACGGCTCGAGAATGGGCCTGGAGTGCATAGGCTTCTACGAGCTGAAGGACTTCGATCTGGACGGTGAACTGCAGATGACCGAGCCTGTTCCGCTCTTCGGCAGCGTGCAGCCCGGCGATCTGAAATACAAAGACCAGGACGGCGACGGCTATGTGGACGACACGGATATAGTCTGGCTGGATAATCCTTCCTATCCTACTCTGACCTTCGACTTCGGAGGCAGCGCCCAGTGGCGCGGCTTCGATCTTTCTGTGCTCTTCACCAGCGCTTTCGGAGCCACAGTGAATCTGCTGGATTACTCCGCCTGGAAGCCTTTCCTGAACTACGGCACGGCCTTCGAGTGGGCTTCGGGAGCCTGGGCTTATTATCCTGAGGCTCAGATAGATACCCGTAAGACCGCCACTTTCCCGAGGCTTACGGCCGAGCAGAACGAGCACAATTACCGCTCGAGTTCCTTCTGGATCAAGAAGAACAATTACCTGCGCCTTAAGAATCTCGAACTTGGATACAGCTTCGATAAGTTGCGCGTCTATCTTTCAGGGCAGAACCTGCTGACAGTCAGCAGCGTGCTAAGTAAATATAAAATGGATCCGGAAACGGTCAATTACGGTTATCCCGCCGCGAAGAGCGTTTGCGCCGGAGTGCAGATAAATTTCTAAAACAGACAGTGTTATGAAAAGAATAGTTCTTATCTCGGCGCTCACTCTGGTTGCAGTTTCCTGCTCCGATTTCCTGAATACTCAGATGGATGTGTTCGACACCGTGGACAGGCTTGAAACCCGCCCCAGCACCTTGTCGAGCTTCGCATATGCGTTCTACACGCCCATGCAGTACGGCTTCAACGTGATAGACGGCAATCTGTTCGCTTCCGCTTCGGACGAAGCAGAGCAGACGGCCCCCACTTCCGCCGTGTCCGCATTCAACAGGGGACTGATTTCTCCGGATCTGAACCCCATCGCCTATCTCTACAACAATTACTACGAAGGCATACGTGCCGCTCATTTCTTCCTCGATTACGCGAAGGAAGGGGAGAAGTTCCTAGCGCTGAACCGCGACACCAGCACGGTCTACAACCCGGACGGCACGATCTACAGCACCGAGAAGCCCAAGGCCTACAAGAGGGATGTCATCAATCTCAACTGGCTCAGGGCCGAGGCCGCGATCGCGGAAGCTTACTACTACGGCGAACTTATCAAGATGTACGGCGGAGTGCCCATCATAGGCGAAAGCACTGAAGGCACTACCCGTCAGGCAACGTACGACGAGGTGGTCGAGCATATAGTCAGTTTGATCGACGACAACGCGGACAAGGTAAATCTGGATTGGAGGGTGGCCCTCGACGAGACGCCCGACAACGCCATCGCGGACGTTAACAACTGGAATTTCCGCGACGACATAGGCCGCTGGGACAAGACCTCGGCCCTTGCCGTGAAGGCGCGCGTACTGCTCTATGCCGCCAGCCCCCGCAACAATCCGGAGGGCGACGTCAAGAAGTGGGAAAGGGCTGCGCAGGCCGCCTACGACGTGATCAAGCTCCGTCAGGACATCTTCGCCAAGGGCTTCGGTTTCGGCGCGGACGCCCGGACGCACCCGAACTGGCACATGCCGGCCAACCGTGACTACGGCACCTACTTCATCCGCAACAACGCGGCCGCCGACGTGGAATCCATCTTCCTCATCCGCAGGGCTGCCGGTAGCGCGCCGGAGGTGGCTAATTATCCTGTGGGCACCCGTGGAGGCAACAGCGGCGTGTGCCCGACCCAGAACCTTGTGGACGCCTATGAATATATCGGCGCCCAGACTCCGGATCCCTATGCGAACAGGGACCCGCGCCTCGCGGCCACCATCGTTTGCAACGGTTCGGTCTGGAACGGCAGCGTGATCGACGAATCGGCCGGCGCCAAGTACGACCAGCGGGTCAGCGGTGCGTCCAAGACCGGTTACTACCTCCGCAAGTTTCTCGCTCCCAACCTCAACCTCATCGAGGGCGGCAGCACGGACCACATCTGGCCTCTCTACCGCTATGCCGAGGTCCTGCTGAACTATGCCGAAGCGATGAACGAGGCCTATGGCCCGGACGCAGACCCGAAGGGATGGGGGATGACCGCACGCGACGCCCTCACCGAAGTGCGCAATAGCGCGAGCACCCTTCTGCCCGCAGTCACTGCCACATCCAAGGCGGATTTCCGCAAGGCGGTGAAGCAGGAAAGACAGGTGGAGCTGGCCTTCGAAGACCATCGCTACTGGGATCTTCTCCGCTGGAGGGATGCCGAGACGGTGCTGAACCGCTCCGTCAAGGGAGTAGTCGTCAAGAAGAACAGTCTGGGCGGCTTCCAGTACTCATATCAGTTTGTGGCGGGCAGGACCTTCGAGGAGAAGAACTACTATCTACCTTTCTCCCGCAAGGAAATGTCCAATTCCGCCGGCACTCTGACTCAAAACCCTGAATACAATTAGTTATGAAAACTATCTTTAAGATATTGCCCGTTTTGGCGCTTTTCATCTTCGCCGCGTGCGAGGAGAACGACGCCACCAAAGATTACGGCTTCGCCAAGGTCTACATCCCTCAGGCGACAGTGACAGGTCTGGACAACTCATACCCCATTCCGCTGGGCCCGCTGAACCAGAATTCGGTCTATGCGTGCAAGTATGACGATGCAAGCGGCATCCTCGACATCGAAGTGGGTGTCATCCGCAGCGGCTATTTCTCCGTCCAGAAGGGCTACTCCGTGGATCTTTCAGTGAGCGCGGCTTTGACTTCTGACAAGCTGGATGCCTATGCCGACGCAGGCACTCCGGCCGCTGAATTGCCTTCTTCGGTCGTGACTGTGCCCTCGAAAATAAGCGTCCCCGACGGCCAGAGCGGCAACTCCGTGTATGTCGGCGTGGACCTGAAAGCGCTTTCCCTTCAGAAGAGTTCGCTCTTTGTCGTGGACAGATACAAGCTGCTCGTCCTCGGTCTGGAGATTTCGAATCCCACCGAATATGAGCTGGCCGACAACAATACCAGTGTGGTGATAGTGCTCGACCTGAACAGCGAGCACTGGGGCGCGGATGTGCGCACTCTTTTCCCTATGAACTAACAATCAATACCAATCCATTTTATATGAAAAAGTTTTTCTATTTGCTCGCAGCTGCAGCCGTCATGACGGTTGCATGCCAGGATCCGGCAGGTCCGGACAACCCCACTCCTTCCGCAGGCACTCCCAAGGCGGATTTCGAGTACGCGGTGGACGGACTCACCGTCACCTTCACGAACAAGTCTGAGAATGCGACTTCCTACAAATGGGAATTCGGCGACGGCGAAACCGCCAAGACCGCATCTCCCACCCACGAGTATCTTGCAGGCGGCACCTACAATGTGAAACTGACCGTGGCCAACGCCGACGGTGAGACCGCCAGCAAGGAAGCGTCTGTCACCGTCCAGGGCGGCAGCGCCAATGTCATGGCCTACTTCACTGCAGTCGCCAAGACCGACCGCGCCGGCAAGTTCGGCCTCACAGTGGAATTCGACGCCACCTCTTCGCAGGGCGCCGAGACCATCGCATGGGATTTCGGCGACGGCAGCACAGGTGACCAGTTCAAGATGACCCACACCTACGAAGCTTTCGGAAAGTACACCGTCAAGGCCACCGTCAGCGGAGGCGGCGCTTCCGACACCTATGAGGCTGAAGTGGACGTTATCGCCTACACCGAGCTCATTCAGGGCGGCGGCATGGAGGAAGACGATGCGCAGTATTGGACTGTCGTCAGCGCGGACGCTTCCACCAACGACGACGGCTATGCAGGAACTCCCGGTCTTCCTTCGTTCACCAGCACCTTCGGTTACACCGAGGACGGCCCGAAGGGCGGAAAGGGCGGATGCCTGCGGCTCGGCGGTGAGAACCAGTATCACGACTGGGCCCACAATGTGACCGTCTATCAGGCCATCGAGCTCAAGAAGGACGATGTCATCGAGGTCTCCGCCCAGATCAAGTACGACGGCGAGATCAACGACAACGGACTCTTCTGGCTCTGCATCGACACCGCTCCCGCACCGGACGACGCCAACATCTTCGTCCAGTTCTTCAACTGGTGGGATGCCGAGGGCAACCAGCAGTCTGTCCCTGCCTACGACGGAGATCTCTCCGGCAGCGCCAACTACGCTCAGGGCGACGCCTGGGGCTTCTCGACTCCTTACGACGCAAACGGCGAAGGCACCGGAGCACGCTACACCGCAGCTGCTGATGGAACATACTACATCATGTTCAACATCCGCAACGTCTGGAGCGTGACCTACTACGGCAAGCCTTACTTCATCGACGAAGTGAGCGCGAAGATCGTTCTCTAGTTTATTATTGAGACAGGGCGGCTGACCCTGCCCTGTCTTCCCAATTATTAGTATTTTTGTGTGATGAAACGATTATTCGTAATTGTTGTTGCGGCATTCTGCATTAGTTGGGCGGCTTCCGCTCAAGACACGGACTCACGCTTCATGCGCCCGTTCACCGAGAATTTCGATGCTGCGAAGCCCTCTTACTTTGGCACCAGCGGCAGCGCACTGCGCTATAGTTGCGGAGTGCCCTCGTTCAGCGAGCTCGGCACTGATGTGATGATTTTCCGCATCCAGCCTTCAGATCCCGCCGGAGCCGGCCGCGGTCCGGAGATATCGACCTCCAAGATGACTCATTTCGGAACTTATTCCGCCAGAATCAGAGTGCCTGACGTGAAGGCAGTCCAGCCCAATATCGGAGTGGTGGTCGGCTATTTCACATATCGTTTCACCAAGGGTTTCGGTCTGAGCGAGATTGACTTCGAGTGGCTTATTGCGGACCCGACCTTGATTTATATCGGCACCTGGACAAGTGATCCGAACAATGTGAACAATCTGCAGAGGGTGGGACGTACCATCAATCTCGCAAAAGGTGAGATACTCTACACGAATTATCGCTCTTACCACGACGGTAACCGTGACCACTATTTCGACTCGTCAGACGATGCCGCTATGACCCCTCGTTCCATCTCTGCGATCAGCGGCTACGATGCCTCGAAGCAGTTCTATATCTACGGCTTCGACTGGTATCCGGACCGTCTTACCTGGTGGATCGAGCATCCTGACACCGGAGAAAAGATTATCCTTTGGGATTACACGGGAACCACCCCCAACTTCTCCGGTATCCCTCAGCCTCCGACAACCTACCTGCTCAATTTCTGGCACACCAACAACTGGTCCGTGGACACTAATCCCCGCTCTACCGAGGCGCCGAAGTATCCGTATTCGCTGGAAATTGACTGGATGAAATACGAGCCTTACGACGATCTGAATATTGCATGGAGACAGGCAAACAACTATTAATTCTGGCTGCGGCTGCGCTCCTGATCGGCGCCTGCTCAGGAAAGGATCCGTACACTTATACGGGTCCGGTCCATGTCAATCCTGTGGATAAGCCCGACACTGCTCAGGCCGCTGACACGACCGCCCCTGGTCCCGTTGTCCCTCCAGGCCCCGTGGATGTCACGCTTATGGAGGCTTTCACCGAGGAGTTCGACGCTCAGGCCTCAGATCTGTTCGTGTTTCAGAAGTTGAGCGCGCGCCCTGATTTCCGCTATTATCCAGGTTTTCCGTCTTTGAGCGAGAGCGGGACCAAAATTCTGCTGCTCAGGCTGGATCCCAAGGATGCAGCAGGGGAGGGTGCCTTCGCCGGTGCCGCAGGGTATATAGAGAACGGTAGTTTGAGCGTGAGGATGCGCATCCCCGATATCGGCTCCGTGCAGTCGTCCGTGGGCTCCGTCGCTTCGCTATCTCTTTATGACCCGGACGGCGCGGAAAGCGTGGCCATCAGCCTGAGACTTTCCGAACCTACGAAGGTGTGTGTGAAAGTGGGGGAGAACGAGTCCTCCTATGTGCCGGAAATCTCCGGTTTCAAGGCCTCTTCCAAGTTCTATATCTACGGCTTCGACTTGGCTTTAGATAAGATTAGCGTCTGGATCAAGACCGGCGTAAATGCCGAGAAGCAGGTCCTTGCGGAGTTCACTGAAAAACTGCCCTCCACGCCCCTTCGCCCCGCCCTTCGTTTCTTCACCCCCTCCTCCGGCAAATTGCCTTTGTATCCCTACGAACTGGAGGTTGACTGGATTTCCTACACCTCAGCAGAATAGCCCCGTGGGGGCTAACGCCCTAACTTACAGGACTTTACGTAATTTAGGTGTCCCGATTTCGAGACACCTAAATTACGTAATTCTCTGACTGTCAACCACATAGCCCCCACGCCTTTTTACTACGCGCTGGCAGTGAGGGCAAAGATGACTAGTCCTATCGTGAGGAGAAGATAGAAGCCCACCACGAGCAGGAGGTAGATCAGACCGGTTTTGATGGTCAGTGCGACGGCCGGGCGGTTGCCGATTCCAAGCATCTGGCGGTAGTCTATAAAGAGCAGCACGCCCATCAGAAGCACGCCCAGGTCGGATTCGGCGCCCAGGGAAAGCAGCAGTGCCAGGAACATAAAGATACAATACTGGCACAGGATGTAGGCGGAGGCGGCTGCAGCGCCGGAGAAACTGATCTTTTGCTTTCGCAGCACAAGCGCAAGCGTCATCCACATCACAAGGAAGTTCCCCAGAAAGAGCGGCAGGCCCTTGCTGCGGAGGTCTCCCTCCACGGCGGCCAGGGACTCTTTCCACGGCGTGTCTGCAGCCTCGGGATGGAGGTCCAGCTGGGTTAGCATGATGGCATCCGCCAGACTGACCACAGCGCGTTCTATGCGCTCCTGAGCATCAGGGCGACCAGTGCTGTCCGTCTGGACTATCAGGCTCCCTTCTTTCATACCCTTGGCAAGGCCCTCGGCGAATGAACTTTTCGAGGCTTGCGGGTTGACCACTGCGACTATCAGGGTGAAGACAGAATAGAACACCAGCATGGCAGTGAAGGGGGCGAGATAGTGCTCGTGGTCGCCGCGGACTATGTAATCGCGCATCATATAGCCCGGGCGCATGAACAGATGCGCGAGGGTGCGCTTGGCATCGTCGTTCATAAACGGAATCGCCTCACGCGTTCCGATATACACGCCCTCCTTGCGCGGCTTACGAGCCTTTCGCGGCTCGCGCGCTTTGCGCCAGGGAATATAGCCCAGTTCGCGATATATGGCCCATAGCCGCAACCTGGGCATGAGCCATGCTGATATCTTTTTCGTACGCCTTGGGGTATTACTGAATCGTTCCCTCGAGAGGTTTCTCGGCCTGCTCTGCCTTAAGGTCCTCATAGAACTCGCTGACGCTGAGCTGCTGATAAGGGGCGAGCCAGAGGAAACCGATTCCGAGTGTGAATAAGCAGAGAATGAACCAGCCGATGAAGCTCAGATAGAGCACGAACAAATCCCATTTGTGGCCCATCATCATCTTCTCGCTGTACTTGATGGCGTCGTAGGCTGAAAGTTCAGGCTTCTCTTCGAGGATGAAGGGGGTCATCGAGTACGCCAATCCCTTGATGATACCGGGGATTATGAGAAGCAGCGTCCAGAGGGCAACGAACAAATCCATAAGGAAATATCCAAGGACTTTGTGAAGGTAGTTCTTATCGAAGCCCCTGCGGAACATGTCTTCGATCAAGCCTGTCTGGGACTGGTCGCGGTCATATGCGAGGAACGCGTTGTACAGACCTATGGTAATAGGGCCAACCACGAAGATATCCACTATGAAAGCGGCGAATGAGGTGGCTGCTGCGGCAGCGCAGACGGCGATAAAGACCAATGTGGCCAGCACAAGCGGCGACCAATTCATTCTGCATTTTGCAAGCGCAGCGGCTTTTTGTTCTGATCTTGTTCTCATAATTGTATCGTTTTATTGTTCAAATTTACTCATAAATAAGGTATTTCGCCCTCAGAGCGATAAATTTCTTTACATCCTCTTCCCAGCGGGCCTTTATTTCTTCTGCGGAAGCGCCGGCTTCGATCATCGTGCGGACATAGTCCACGCCGATCAGTTTCTCGAAGAAGGTTCCGTTCCAGAAGGGCTCGCCCGTGGGAGCCATCTTGTTGTAGGCGTCGATAATATAGCTGAGGTCCAGGCCTTTGGCCCTGATTGCATCCTGAGGCACTTCCCGCAGGTCCACTCCGTTGCACAGGCGGTCTTTCAGCGGCGGGTTCTTCGCTCCGGGGACCGAGGCGGGCGTGAAGCTGAAGCCGGTCTCCGGCATGGCGGGATGACCATAGATCTCGAAGGGCCAGGGGGTGCCGCGCCCGAGCGAGAGGGTGGTTCCTTCGAACAGGCAGGTGGACGGGTAGAGGTAAACGGCCTGCATGTCCTTGAGGTTTGGCGAGGGCGCGACCGGGAGGTCGTAGAGGGTGGAGTGTGTGTAGTTCAGGCAGGGCACCACCATCAGGTAGCACTTGCGTCCGCCGTCCAGCCAGCCTTCGCCCACAATCATGCGCGCAAGCTCGCCCAGCGTCATCCCGTGCATCACAGGGATCGGCAGCACGCCCACTCCGGACTTGAAGCGCGGGTCCAGCACCGGCCCGTCCACTGCGAAACCGTTCGGGTTCGGCCGGTCGAGCACAATCACCTGCTTACCCATGGCCGCGCAGACGTTCATCATGCGCAGCATCGTTATATAATATGTGTAAAAGCGCGTGCCGACATCCTGGATGTCCACCAGAAGCACGTCGAAGAGGTCGTCCTCCAGCTTCAGGCCGCCGCCGTAGAGCGAGACCACCGGCACTCCGGTCTTACTGTCCCTGCCGCTGCTCACCTTCTCACCGGCGTCCGCAGTCCCGCGGAATCCATGCTCGGGCGAAAAGACCACGGCAACGTCCACCTTCTTCGCGAGCAGCACGTCCAGAATGTGCGGGCTGTCTTTCGAAGTGCCGGCCAGGCCGGTGTGGTTGGTAAGGAGGGCTACTCTCTGCCCCTCGATCAGGGGAAGATACAGATCTGTCTGCTCGTCTCCCATCACAATCCCGTTCCGGTTTTTCGACACGCCGCAGGAACAGACAGACAGCAGCGCAACCAGCAACAATGAAATCGACAGATGCTTCATGTCTTCAAATATAATCATTTCAGCGCTGCGAGAGGCCAGAAAATGAAATTATTTTTTGCAGATGAAAAAAATAGGTGTATATTTGCATCCGCTTCAGACGAAGCGCTATCGTTGGTGCGGTAGTTCAGCTTGGTTAGAATGCCGGCCTGTCACGCCGGAGGTCGAGGGTTCGAGCCCCTTCCGCACCGCAAACAAAGAGACCATTCCTTTTGGGATGGTCTCTTTGTTTATTGTAGGGTGTCCGTTGAACCCTCGACCTCCCGTCCCCCGAGGGGACCGACTGCTTGCAGTCGAGGGGGTAACGTGTAGCTCGCCCGCGGCGCAGCCGCGAGGGTTCGAGCCCCTTCCGCACCGCAAAACAATGAGCACTCCATACGGGGTGCTCATTTTGTTTTGCGGTGCTTCGCACTACATTAACCGTGGGGCGTACCCCCCGGACCCCCTGCCATTATTAATTCTTCCGAAAATCCTGACCGGACCCCCTGCCGTTGTTAAAGTGTCGTGGGGGATAAGTGCGTGAAAGTCAAGGACTTAAGTAAATTAGGTGTCCCGATTTTGAGATACCTAATTTATGTAAATTGCTGATAATTAGGGAGTTGGCCCCCACGGGCTATTCCTGCTGGCCGCCGGCGAGATCCAATATTTCGGCGGTGATTTTGGCCTGGCGGCCTTTGTTGTACTCGAGGGTGAGTTCTTCGAGGATTTCGTTGCCGTTGTCGGTGGCGGTCTGCATGGCGACAGTGCGGGCGGCGTGCTCGGCGGCGGCGCTGTCAAGCAGCAGGGAATAGATGCGCAGTCTCAGGGTCTTCGGCAACAGTTCTGAGTAGAGAGCCTTCAGGTCGGGCTCGACTAAATAATCCGCCAGCAGATCTTCAACAGATCCCGAGCCTTCTTTACGCTCGAAGGGGAGATAGGTCTCCACGAAAGGTTTCTGGGAGGAGGTGGAGAGGAAATGGTTCCAGACGAGCACCACCTTCGAGAAGCGTCCGGACAGATATCCGTCCACCAGTTCATCGGCTAACGAAGCCGCCTCTGAATAAGAAGGATGAGCGGAGAGTTCGGTGTAGTCGCGAACGGACTTCAGTCCGACCTTGGCGAAAGCGTCCGAAATCTTGCGGCCTATTGCATACAGCTCCACTGAATCTGAGCCGATTTCAGCGACCACCTCACGCGCTTTCTTTATCACATTGTTGTTGAAGCCGCCGCACAAAGAGGAGTTGGAGCTCAGAGCGACCACGGCCACCTTCGGCTGAGGTGCGTCTTCGGGCAGAAGTGGAGCATGTAAAGAATCTCCCGCGACAGATATG
>JAGAAD010000071.1 GCA_017615445.1 Bacteroidales bacterium | reverse complement strand
CTGATGGGCCAGGCCCGCAAGTGGAGCGACCGCTATCGCACGCAGCGCAAGGCGGGGGTCCCCGAGCAGGAGATCCTGAAGCAGTTCTCCGTGAAGACCCCGATGCGGGTGTTCTCCTGGAACGAAAAAGGCTATGTGGACACCCTGATGACCCCGGACGACAGCATTAAGTACTACAAGTCCATTCTGCGCGCCGCGTTCATGGCGATCGAGCCCGGAACGGGGCACGTCAAGGCCTATGTCGGCGGCCCGAACTACCGCTATTTCAAGTATGACAACGTCCGCCAGGGCAAGCGCCAGGTGGGCAGTACCATAAAGCCTTTCCTCTACACCCTCGCCATGCAGGAGGGCATGACCCCCTGCGACCGCGTGGTGAACATGCCTCAGACCTTCGTGGTCAATGGCGACACCTGGACTCCGCGCAGCACGGACCGCGACGAATGGATAGGAAAGACCGTGACCCTGAAGTGGGGCCTGACGCACAGCTCGAACAACATCTCGGCCTACCTGATGAGGCAGTTTGGCCCGTCCGCCATGGTCAAGATGATGAAGAAGATGGGCATCAAGAGCCATGTGGACGAAGTCTACTCGCTCTGCGCCGGTTCGGCGGACCTCCCGATCTGCGAGATGGTCTCGGCCTTCAACACCTTCCCTTCGAGGGGCGTGTATTCGGAGCCTATGTTCATCACCCGCATCGAGGATGCGGACGGGAACCTGATCACTGAATTCAACGGCAAGAAGACGGAAGCGATCAGCGCGAACACCGCTTATCTGATGGTTAACCTCATGCAGGGCGTTGTGAACCACGGCACCGGCAGCCGCCTGCGCTCGCGTTTCGGCCTGAGGGGCGAGATGGCCGGCAAGACCGGAACCACCAACGACAACTCTGACGGCTGGTTCATCGGTTACACGCCGAAGATCACTGCCGGCGTTTGGGTCGGCGGCGAAGACAGGATGGTGCACTTCAAGGAGCTCGCTCAAGGTAGCGGTTCTGCGACTGCGCTTCCTATATGGGGCATCTTCATGAAGAAGTGTCTTGCGGATCCCACCATCGGTTTCAGCGAGTACGACCGTTTCGAGGCTCCCGGCGGAATGATGCTGGATCTCAGCTGCACGGGCGGAGATATTGAGACTGAAGAGGAGCAGGGTTTCGCGGAGGTCAGGGAAGAAGAAGGTTTCTTCGATTAAATGATATTTGATTACCAGGGAACGAAGGTGTTTTACACCGTGAGCGGTGAGGGCTCGGACCTTCTGCTGCTGCACGGTTGGGGCTGTACACATTCCATCTGGGATCAGTTCGTTCCCGATTTTGCGCGGAAGCACCGTGTGATTGCGCTGGATTTCCCGGGATTCGGAGAGTCAGACGAACCGCCGACAGTGTGGGGAGTGTATGAGTACGAGGAGATGCTTGAAGCGTTCTGCGCTTCTGTCGGTATCGTTAAGCCCTCTATTATCTGCCATTCGTTTGGTGGCCGTGTCGCAATCGTTTTTGCTTCTAAGTGCGAGGTTTCGCGGCTGATGCTGGTGGATGCGGCGGGAATCAAGCCCAAGCGGTCGCTGAAGTACTATTGTAAGGTTTATTCATATAAGCTGTCGAAGTGGTTCCTGCTTAAGGTTTGTCGCAATCAGGCCGCGTTCGAGAAGATGCGCGCAGGAAAGGGCTCGTCCGACTATGCCTCCGCTTCGCCCCGAATGAAGGCTGTGCTCTCGAAGACCGTGAATCAGGATCTTCGCAAGCTTCTGCCTTCGATCTCCGTGCCCGTAATCCTTTTCTGGGGCACAGCAGACACTGCCACTCCTCTCTCAGATGCCCAATTGATGTGTAAGTTGTTGCCCGATGCCGGGCTCATCACCGTCAAGGGCGGAACTCATTTCTCATTCTTGGAAGATCCGGGACTGTTTAGGTCTGTCGTGAATAATTTTTTTAAGTAGGAATTAGATGATGCCACCAAGAGACCTTCGCTTCGCTCATCCCACCAGACGCGCTTCGCGCTTGTGGTCCCCCCGCTATCAAGCGCGGGTGCTTAGGGTCTCTTGGTAGCATCATCTAATTCCCAGGATAATATGACGGTATTGATTATCATATTTTGTGTCATTTGGGCGGCGGCGTGGGTGCTGTATCTGCGTTACTATTTGCAGATGTTTCAGCAGAACTCCAATCGGCGCGAGAGGTTTTTGAGGTGGTTGGGGGAGAATCCATATCCACGTCTGTTCGGGAAATCGAAGGTGAAGTTCGTTTTCACTGCCCGTATGGCGCGTTTGGCGGTGACCACGACATTGGTGGCTGTTGCTCTGACGGTGGTGCCGTTTGTGTTTGGTGTTTTCGGGTTGTCGGCGCTGTTTGTGATTTTCTGTCCGTTAGAGCTTGTTGTGGCCGACTGGATCAACAGCCCCATCGAGAAAGCGATCGCTAATTGGTACATAAAGGATGCGCGGCGTATTCTGGCTTCACGTCCGGATCTTGTCGTGATCGGCGTGACCGGCAGTTTCGGAAAGACCAGCACCAAGAATTACCTGTATAGGATCCTGAGCGAAAAGTACAATGTGCTGATGACTCCCGGGAACTATAATACCACTTTGGGAGTTGTCCGTACTATTCGCGAGAAGCTGGAGCCGTTCCACGAGATTTTCATCTGCGAGATGGGTGCGAAAGAGGTGGGGGATATCAAGGAGATTTGCGACCTGGTGCATCCTGTGATGGGTATTGTGACCGCGGTGGGAGAGATGCACCTGGAGACTTTCGGCTCGTTTGAGAATATCCAGAAGACGAAGTTCGAACTTATTGACGCGCTGCCGGCTGACGGATTCGGGGTAATCAACGAAGAGTCGGCAGGTATTGCCTCTTACAATGGAGTGCGCGAAGACTGTCAGATAGTGCGTTTCGGAATAGATGCCCACAGGGTGGATGTCAGGGTTGGCGGAATTGAGTACACGCAGAACGGAATGGAGTTCGATGTGATCGATGCCGCGGGTTCGCTGCATCTGAAGACCTCGCTGCTCGGCGAGGCGAATATCCTCGACCTTACGGGTGCCGTCGTGATGGCGAAGCACCTTGGAGTTGAGGACAGGAAGATTGCGCTGGCTGTCAGCAAGATCCAGGCGGTGGAGCATCGCCTGAGCCTTTCGAGGCGCGGTTCGCTCACGATTTTGGACGATGCTTATAACTCGAATCCTACCGGTGCGGCCATGGCGCTCGGCGTTCTCGCTTCGATGAAGCTTCCGGAAGGCGGGCGGCGCATCTGCGTCACTCCCGGCTTTGTCGAGCTTGGCTCCCGCCAAGCCGACGCCTGCCGCGAGCTCGGCGCCCTCGCCGCCCGCTCCGCGGATATCCTCATCATAGTCAACAAGTACAACCGCGACGCCATCCTCGAAGGAGCCCGCTCCGTCATTCTCAAGACCCCCGATCAGGTCGGGGGTGACGTCATTCCCGACTCCGATCGGGAATCTTTGGAGGACCGGGTCCTCTGCGTGGACACCCTGAATGAAGCCGTCGCCGCCCTTGGCTTTCTTGCCACCCCTGGTTCGGCCATTCTCTACGAAAATGACCTTCCGGACACCTTCGTATAAGCTTAGTGATAAAAAACGGTTAAGCTTAAGCAAACTGGCGAAGCTTAGCGCAAAAACATACGTAAGCTTAAAAATATGAGTCCAATTTTTTGCTAAATTTGAAGATACAAATCACGAGTATATGAAAACAACAGTCGGAGTTCTGTTCGGCGGAAGGTCCGTCGAGAATGAGATTTCGGTAGTCACTGCGCTGCAGGTGATTGAATCCCTGGACACTGAGAAATATGAGATAGTGCCGATCTACATCGCGAAGACCGGAAAGTGGTACACAGGTAAGGCTCTTCTGGAGCTGGGTAAGTATCGTAATATGCCTGCTCTCTTCAAGGAGTGCAAGGAAGTGTTCTTCAAGTCGGTCTACGGAGACCATAATCTCTACACCAACGGTGCGTTCGGCAAGCAGAAGGTGGTGGCAAAGATTGACACTATCCTTCCGACCCTGCACGGAACGAACTGCGAGGACGGAACTCTTCAGGGTGTGCTGGAGGTGATAGGCATCCCCTACGTGGGCTGCAACACCTTCGCCTCGGCCAACGGAATGGACAAGATCGCGATGAAGCAGATTCTTCGCGACAGCGGCATCTCCGTGGTGGACTTCGTCTGGTTCACTGACAAGGAATGGGACGATCGCCGCGAGACCGTTTTGGACAACATCGAAAAGAGCATACCTTATCCTGTGATTATCAAACCCGCGAACTCCGGTTCCAGCGTCGGAATTTCTCCGGCACACAATAGGGACGAGTTGGCGCAGGCCATCGATTATGCCACCCAGTTCACCACCCGCGTCATCGTGGAGCGCATGCTCGGAAAGCTCAAGGAAGTGAACTGCTCCGTGATGGGAGATTACTACGACTGCAAACCTTCCGTCTGCGAGATCCCTCTCAGAAGCGGTGAGATCCTCAGCTACTCGGACAAGTATCAGAGCGGCGGCGCGAAGGGCTCCAAGAGCGGCAAGCTTGCCGGCGCGAAAGTCGCCGGCCCGAAGCTCGCCGGAGCCAAGGGCGCCGACGGGGCGGGCATGGCCTCGCTGAAGCGTCAGCTGCCCGCCGACCTCCCGGACAACGTCACGGAACTCGTCCAGGAGTTCGCAATGAGGACCTTCAAGACCCTCGGCTGCGAAGGCCTCGCCCGCATAGACCTCATGATTGACGAGACGGATGGCCGCATCTATGTGAACGAAATCAACACCATCCCCGGCTCGCTTTCGTCCTACCTATGGGACTACACCGGCGTGCCCTTCTCGAAGGTGCTCGACTCCCTGATCCAAAGGTCCTTCGCCCGCGCACGCGAGGAGTCCTTCAAGGTGGTCGACTTCGGCGGCAACATCTTCGCCTCCCGCTAGCCGATGCGCCTGGCGGAATTCCAGTCAAAAGCTATAGAGGGCCTCGGACGGATCTATCCGGAGCAGGAGGCCCGGAGCGTCGTGAGCCTTCTCATTCAGGAGAGGCTGGGCTTGCCGAGCTATGCACCGGTCACCGAGCCTGATCGCGAAATCGCCACAGATCAGCTGGAGCAAGACCTCGGACGACTCCTCAAGAACGAGCCCATCCAGTATGTCCTGGGCTATGCCGAATTCTATGGCCGCCGCTTCCGTGTCTCGCCGGACGTGCTCATTCCGCGCCCGGAAACGGAGGAACTGATCGAAGCTGTGCTGAAATCCCCGGTCGCAGCAGAGCATGACCCGCGCATCGTCGACCTTTGCACGGGAAGCGGCTGCATCGCCTGGACACTCGCGCTCGAGATCCCGGACGCGACCGTGGTCGGCGTGGACATCTCCCCGAAAGCGCTTCAGGTCGCACGCGGCCAATTCAAAGACCCGCGCGTCTCTTTCCGCCGCGCGGATGTGCTGAAAGGATGCCCGGTCGGAGCCGGGCATGACTATGACATTATCGTCAGCAACCCGCCCTACGTTCTCGAGAGCGAAAAAGCGGACATGCGCCGCAACGTCCTGGACTATGAGCCGGCGCTGGCGTTGTTCGTTCCGGACGATGACCCGCTCAAGTTCTACCGCGCCCTGGCAGCGCGCGCGAAGGAGCTTCTTGCCAAAAACGGCTTCGGCATCTTCGAGGCGAATTCCCGTTTCTGCGGCGAAATAGCGGAGCTGCTGAAGCCCGATTTCATAGACGTCCGAATCCTGAAAGACATTTCCGGAAGAGACCGTTTCGTGTCTTTCAGAAATGCCGAATAATTGATAACTTTGTAAGCTATCGCATTCCATTCGCAATGAAAAAGATATTTGCCGCAATCGCTCTTATCGCCATGGCCTTCGGTGCTCAGGCGAAGGATTTCAAGGTTTCAAGCCCTTCAGGCGAACTTAAGGTGACTGTGTCTGTCACCGAGAAAACGACTTATTCCCTCGAAGTGAAAGGGGTGACCGTGTTGAAGGACTGTCCGATTGCGATGGAATTGGAGGACGGCAGAGTCCTCGGAGAGGGAAGCCGTGTCCGCAAGGACACCCGCGGCAGCAGGACGGAGTCCATCCAGGCCCCGCTCTATCGTCAGGCCTCTTTCGAAGCGGCCTACAACTACATCCGCCTGAGCTTCGACGGAGACTACATCCTTCAGTTCAGGGCCTACAACGACGGCGTAGCTTACAGATTCGTAACATCTTTCGCGGATGATATAGTGGTGAAAAACGAGACGGTCTGTTTCAATTTCGCAGACAAGTATCCGCTCGTGATTCCCATGGTCCCGAAGAGGGCGGATCGCTATGAGACATCCTTCGAGGCGTGCTACACTGAGACTGAAGTGGGCCATGCCAGCGAAGACCTGGCCTTCCTGCCTTGCCTGGTGAGAGTGCCGGAAGTGGGCAACCTGATGATGATGGAATCTGATGTGGAGGACTATCCGGGAATGTTCATCAAGCAGACGGACAAAGGCCTTGTCTCCGAGTTTCCGCCCGTGCCCCTCAAGTTCAAGGTGGGCGGCGGCGGGGCGCACAGACCGGACGGCTACTCAGACGTTATCGCCAGGACGAAGGGCACACGCAGTTATCCCTGGCGCATAGTGGCCTATGCCCCCGAGGACAAGGACCTCCCCACCAACAACATGGTCTATCAGACCGCCAGCCCTTCCAAGCTGGACGATGTCAGCTGGATCACCCCCGGCCATTCGACCTGGGACTGGTGGAACGCATCCCTTCTCTGGAACGTTCCCTTCAAGTCCGGCATCAACACGGACACCTACAAATACCATATAGACTTCGCTGAGCGCAACGGAATCGAGTATGTGATTGTGGACGACGGCTGGTACAAGAACTTCGACCCGATGCAGATGGCGGACGGGATAGACATCAAGGAACTCTGCGCTTACGCCCAGGAAGCGAATGTCAAGCTCATCCTCTGGATGGCCTACACCCCGTTCCTGAACAACGCCGAGCAGATCTGCGACACTTATTCGAAACTCGGAGTCTCCGGCTTCAAGATAGACTTCTTCGACGGGCAGTACCAGACG
This sequence comes from Bacteroidales bacterium, assembly GCA_017615445.1. The sequence continues at coordinate 9,345 of JAGAAD010000071.1, read as the reverse complement.
ATAGTCAGCCAGGTCTATGAAATGGCCGAAATCACATCTCGCTACCGTCTGATCGTGGACTTCCACGGCCTTAAACCCACCGGCCTTAACAGGACCTACCCGAATGTGGTGAACTTCGAAGGCGTGTTCGGCCTGGAGAACTGCAAGTGGGAGACTATCAGCACCGACATGCCTCGCAACCAGGTCAGTTTCCCGTTCCTGAGGATGGCCGCGGCTCCCGTGGACTTCACCCAGGGCGCGATGCGCAACGGCAGCAAGGGCGAGTACGCGATGAACTTCACTCACCCGATGAGCATGGGAACGAGGGCCTGCCAGATAGCGATGTACATAGTCTACGACTCGCCGCTGGTGATGCTCTGCGACAGCCCGTCCGCCTACATGGAAGACCAGCCCACCGTGGACTTCATTATGAGCATCCCCACCGTCTTCGAGTCCACCGAAGTGCTGGAAGGAAAGCTCGGCGAGTATATAGTCACCAAGCGCGAGAAGGCAGGGAAGTACTATGTGGGCGCCATGACCAACTGGGATGAGCGCGACATAGTCCTTAATCTGGACTTCCTCCCGAAGGGAGAGTGGCTTGTCCGCATTTACCGCGACGGCATCAATGCGGACACCATCGGCAAGGACCACAAAATCGAGAGCATGGTCGTCAACTCCGGCGCCACTCTCGGAGTGCACCTCGCCCCGGGCGGCGGATTTGCAATGATAATAGAAAGATAACACATAACACTATGGCAAAAAAGACTGTTCTCGTTTCGGGCGGCGCCGGATATATCGGCAGCCACGTCACCGTCGAACTGGACGCGGCCGGCTACGATGTCATCATCGCCGACAATTTCTCAAACTGCGACCGCACCAACTACAAAGGCGTTTGCAAGATTACGGGCAAGCAGCTCCCTCTGATCGAGATGGATTTCTGCGACCTCCCTGCGGTGCGCAAGCTTTTCGATGAGCACAAGATAGACGCAGTCATCCACTTCGCCGCTTTCAAGGCGGTAGGAGAGTCTGTGGAAGATCCGCTCAAGTACTACACAAACAATCTAATCTCGTTCCTGAACATCCTTCAGGTCGCGCGCGACAAGGGCTGCAACGTCCTCTTCTCTTCGTCCGCGACTGTCTATGGCGAGCCGGAACACCTGCCGGTCAGCGAGCTCTCCGAGCGCAAGCCTTCGACCTCGCCCTACGGCAACACCAAGCAGATGTGCGAGGACTTCCTGCGCGACTGCGTGAAGGCCTACCCTTCGATCAAGGGAATCGCCCTGCGCTACTTCAACCCGATCGGAGCGCACCCGTCCGCCCTCATCGGTGAGCTCCCGCGCGGAATTCCGAACAACCTGGTCCCGTTCATCACTCAGACCGCAATCGGTAAGCGCGAGTGCCTGAGCGTTTTCGGCAACGACTACCCGACTCCGGACGGCACCTGCCTGCGCGACTTCATAGACATTATCGACCTGGCCAAGGCCCATGTCTTCGCGGTCACACGCATGCTGGACGGCAAGATGGAGGAGAACTACGAGATCTTCAATGTGGGCACAGGCCGCCCCGTCAGCGTGATGGAGCTGATCACCACTTTCGAGAAGGTGAACCACCTCAAGCTCAATTACAAGATCGCCCCGCGCCGCCCCGGCGACGTCATGTCCGTCTGGTGCGACCCTGCAATAGGCGAGAAGAAACTCGGCTGGAAAGCTCAGCGCACGCTCGAAGAGACCCTCGCTTCCGCGTGGGCCTGGGAGAAATACCTGGCGACCAAGAAAGATTAATCAGCCGCTTATTCAGCGTTGAGGCCTATGATGTTCAGAATGACATTGTAGGCCTTTTCCATTGACTGGACGGGCACGAACTCCATCTTGCCGTGGAAGTTGAGGCCGCCGGCGAAGATGTTCGGGCAGGGGAGTCCCATGAAAGACAGGTTGGCGCCGTCCGTGCCGCCGCGAATCGGCTGGACCTTCGGTTTCACGCCCGCCTTTTCCATGGCCTTCATTGCGATCTCCACTATCTGGTAGTGCGGCTCCACCTGCTTGCGCATGTTGTAGTACTGGTGCTTGATTTCCACCGTGGCGGTGCCGTCGCCGTAGCGGTCGTTGATGGCCTGCACACAGCGGCGGAGGTAGGCCTTCTGCTGCTCGTGCTTCTCGAGGTCGTGCTCGCGCAGGATGTAGGTGAAGGTGCACTCTTCCACCGTGCCCTTGTAGGAGATGAGATGGTAGAAGCCTTCGTAGCCCTCGGTGTGCTCGGGGCGCTGCTCGGGCGGCAGGAGCATCTCCAGCTCCATGCCGATCAGGATCGCGTTCTTCATCTTGCCCTTGGCGTAGCCGGGGTGCACGTTGCGGCCCTGGATGTGGACAGTCGCGGCCGCGGCGTTGAAGTTCTCGAACTCCAGCTCGCCCACCTCGCCGCCGTCCATCGTGTAGGCGTAGGTCGCATCGAATTTCTTGACGTCGAACTTCGCCACTCCGCGGCCGATCTCCTCGTCCGGCGTGAAGCCGATGCGGATGGGGCAGTGCTTGAATTCGGGATGCTCCACTATGTACTGCACCGCCGCCATGATTTCGGCCACTCCGGCTTTGTCGTCCGCGCCGAGGAGGGTGGTGCCGTCAGTGGTGATGATGGTCTCGTGCTTGTGGCTGAGGAGCTCGGGAAATTCTGCGGGATCCAGGAAAAGGCCGGGGACGCCCTTGAGGGCGATCTTGCCGCCGTCGTAGTTTTCGATTATCTGCGGCTTGATGTCCGCGCCCGAGGCGTCCGGGGAGGTGTCCACATGGGCGATAAAGCCGACCGCGGGGATGTCGCCTGCCGTGTTCGCGGGAATCTTTCCCATCACATAGCCGAATTCGTCCAGAGTGGCCTCCACCCCCATCTGCTTGAGCTCTTCGCAGAGCAGTTTCAGCAGGTCGAACTGTTTCGCCGTGCTCGGCTGGGTTTCGGACTCTTCGTTGGACTGGGTGTCGATTGCGACATAGCGGAGGAACCGGTCTTTAATGCTTTCCATTCTTCTTTTCCCTTTGCTTTTTCTGTTTGTAGTATTCGATGTATTTGTTCAGGATCTCCTGATCTTTCTTTGCTTCGGCTTCGGCGGCTGCCAGTTCTTTACGCTTCTTGTCGCGCGCTTTCTGCTCGGCCTTGAGCGCCTGCTCCTCCGCTTTCGCGGCGTCGCGCGCGTCAAGGATGGCCCAGCGCGTTTCACGCGCCTCGGCCCGAGCCTGCCTGCGCGCGGCGTTCTTCTGGCGCCACTCGTTGAACTTCTGCTTGAAGGTCTTCTTCGGCGGCTGCTGAGGACCGGCGGAGAGGCTGTCCCTGACTGCAAGCGAATCGCGCAGCGCCAGCGAATCCAGGCCGGCACGAAGCGAGTCTCGCAGGGCGAGGGTGTCTATCGCCGCCAGGCTGTCTTTCTGCGCCAGTGAGTCTTTGAGCGCAAGGCTGTCCGCCGCGGCGAGTTCCCTGTCCAGAGCGGCTATTTCCTTATCGGTCTTCGTGTCTGCCGGCTTTTTCGGATGCGGTTTGTGGCTTTCGTCGATGGCGGCATAGACGCTCTTCATGTAGCCGGGGAAGTAGATGTCCGTCTCCCTGAACTTGGCGCGCGGGTGCTTGGCATACCTGGCCCGCTCCGAATTGCGGACGGTGAGGGTGGTGATGCTGAGCTTGCCCGTGGGCTTGAGCTGCGGCTCCCACTTGAAGCCCTTGAGATAGCGGTCCGCCTGCGGGAACTGCACCACCGGATAGGCGTCGTTCTTCGGGCTGTCGAAGTAGTGGATGCGGTCTATCGTGCCGTCCACGAAGGTGCCGGAGAGCATCTTGCTCTCCACCTTGTTCACGGTGGAGAGTGTGCCGTTCTCTTCGAGATAGAAGATGGCGGTGGAGCCGCCGATGGCGTCGAATCTGGAGAGCGCGGCCGTGCTGTCGAAGAACGCCATCACCTCGGCGCCCTTGATCTGGTCGTAGAGCAGGGTGTCTTCCTGCGTCACGATCATGGCGTTGGACATCAGGCTGGCCCGCTCCACAGCTCTATTGCGGATGAGCACGTTCAGGCTGTCGGAGTAGTACTGCCGGCGTCCTTCGTTCCACACTATCGGGTTGATGTAGAATCGCGCGATGGAGTCCAGGTCCGTGTAGCGCAGCGAGTCGCAGCGCACCTGCATGTCCTGGCGGTAGATTTTCACGTTCCTGAGGGCGATGGCGAATCCCACTTTGGTTGTGTCCGGCGGCGGAATTGCTGCGAGGGAGTCGGCTCTTGCGAGCGAGTCCCGCAGCGCCAGCGCCGCCGAATCCAGCGGTGCGGCCAGCGAATCCGCTTCGTCGATCAGGTCGTCTTTGGGTGCGGCTTCGGGTGCCTTGGGCGCAACCGGCTCCTCCGGCTCTCCGGGCTCATCGGCCGGAGCTTTGCCCGCGCTCGGCTCCTTCCCCCCGATGAAGCCGCCGCGGCCGGCCTTGGTCGCCTCCTTTTTCTTTGCGGCTTCCTCGGCCTTTCTGGCGGCTTCCTCGGCCGCCTTCTTGCGGTAGGTGCCCACAGCGTCGCTCATTATTTCGCTCAGGCGCGTCTCGGCCTCCTTGATCTCACGGGCTGGAATGTCGCACATCTTGACCGTGTAGTAGATTATGGTGTCCGCGCCGAAATAGAGCGTGTCTTTGTAGTCCGATTCCTCGTCTGCGATGGCCACCGCCGCTTCGTTGATCATGGTCACCTTCGCGAGCGTGTCTTCGTAGAAAAGGTATTTGGCCACTGCCGAGGTGTGGTGTGAGCTGTCCTGCATCTGCACATTGCCCATCAGTTCCACATTACCTACGCTCCGGTAGTAGTAGAGAGTGTCGCTCCAGGTTTCCTGGTTCTTGCTGGTGGCGTGGACATTGTCAGTGAAGAAGAACGTTTCGCGCCTGCGGTTGTACCAGCCGCGGCTGGCGGAGAGCATGTTGTCGTCCTTCCAGAAATCTATGTAGGAGTCGAAGGTGGCGCGTTCGATGTCTGTTCTGTACTGCAGGGACGAGGTCTTGATGAACACGGAGTCCGTGAACATGTTCACATTGTTGGAGAAGGTGAACAGGTGGGCTTTCGAATCGTAGGTTCCGTCCTGGCTTTCGATTATCTGCCCGTCCTTGTCTTTCATCGCAGCTCCGTTCGCGAAAACGGCCACACTGTCTTTGGTGTTGTAGTCCAGATAACGGGTGCGGAGGATGTTGTTCTCCTTGTCCACCAGCTGGACCACGCTTCCGCGGAACTCGGCCAGATCCTTGTCCACATAGTAGTCCAGAGTCTCGCTGGTGAGGACGGTTCCTTCCTGCATCAGTTTGACATGGCCTTTTGCGTTGATTATGTTGTCCGAGACTCTCCAGAGGGCGGTGTCGCAGATGAGATAGGTGTCGTTGTGCAGGAAAGTGGCGTCCACGGCCTTGCGGAAGGCTTTGTCGTCTTCGTGGGTGATAATCTGCACGGACTTTGCCTTGATCAGACGCACCATGTCGCCCTTCTGCGCCGGTTGCTGCCGGGCAGAAGCGCTGAACAGGGCGGCCGCGAGGCTCGCCGCGAGCAGCAAATAGCCTACTTTCTTATCTTTTCCGCCCATCCCGCACGGGAGAAATCACAATCCTTGAACATAGGATCGATGATTATGTGTGTCTCAGAGATTTTCTTGTCTATGAATTCGTTGATTGCCTCCATTTGCTTCACGTGCTGTACCGTGTTGTAGAGGTCGTTGTAGTCCGTCTCGAAGGAGGCGGTGTGTGAAGGGAGGATCTTGTCCAGTCGGATTATTTTGTAGATCAGGTTTCCGCGGCCTTCGTTGTCCGTGCTCTCCACGGGCTCGGAGATCTGGCCGGGCTCGAGATTGCGAACCACCGACCAGTCCGCCGGCTTGATCTGGTCCTTGTCGAAATATGCCGAGCCTGTGCTCGGGTCCGCCATCTGGCCGCCGTTGGTCCTGGAGGCCTTGTCCTCGCTGAACATGCGCGCCGCCATCTCGAAGGTAAGGTCCGTGGTGTCTATGATGGCCTTGAGGCTGTCCAGCCTGGCGAAAGCCTTGTCCCTGTCTTCGGAGGTGTACTTGGGCTTGATGAGGATATGGCGGGCGTTGAACATATCGCCTTTCTTCTCGATAATCTGGATGAGGTGGAAGCCGTCCGGAGTCTCCACCGTGTTCGAGACCATGCCCACCTTGAGTGACATCGCGGCGTCCGAGAACTGGGGCCAGAAGATGGTCTTCGAGGCCATTCCGAGCTCGCCGCCCCTGCGGGCGGATTCGGTGTCGTCGGAGTACAAGCGCGCGAGGGTGCTGAACTTCTCGCCGGCGATGATTCTCTCGCGAAGCTCGAGCAGTTTTTCCTTCGCCGCCATCTTCGCAGCCTCCACGTCCGGATAGACGCAGATCTGGCTCATCTGATATTTGGTGGGGATGACGGGGAGGTTGGCCACTTCCGCCGTGTCCACATACTGCCTGATGTCGTAGGGGGTGATTTCGGGAATCTTCTTGGCGATTTCCTGCTGCTCCTGCTGGGTGAGGGACATTTCCTCGAACTGCCTGTTCCACTCCTGACGGAGTTTGTAGAGCGGCTTGCCGAAGTACTCTTCCACCTTGTCGTCGCCGCCGAGGGCGGTGCGGATCTCATCGATGTGCTGGCTGAGCTGGGCGTTCACCATCTCCTTGTTCACGGTGAGGGAGTCCACCCTTGCCTGCATGAGGAGTATCTTCGTCTGGAGGATGTTCTCGAGAATCTCGCAGCGGAGACTCTGGTCCGAGGCGTATCCTCTCGCTCTCATCGTGTTCACTTCCTGCTCGATTTCGGACAGAGTCACGAATTCGCCGCCTATCACGGCCACTGTCTTGTCGATCAGACCGTTGTACTTCTGGGCGTTGATGGTCAGGCATGAGAGCGCGAGCGCCGCTGCCGCTAATATCTTTTTCATTCGTTAGTAGATTACAAATTGACCGTCGTCGGAAGCTCCCTTAAGCAAGCTTTGTTCCAAAGCGACGAGAAGATCGTGTTTTCTTCCGCTGAGGATGTATTCCCTTATCCTTTCCGTGCAGAAATCGAAGGGCGCCACACCGCTGCGGCGTATCTCACGCACATAGGCCACCTTGATGTCCGACGCTTCTTCGGATTCCATCCTTATGTAGGACTGGTTCATCTTCGCCAGCATCTGGCCGTAGTCCGTGCCGAACTCGCGCGCGAGCACCGCGGCATCCATCCATTCGTAGCTCTTGTCGAAATATTTGATGGCGTACTTGTTCGCCAGGCCCTGGACTTCTTCCATGTCCTTGGGCTTGTTCGAGGACATCAGCCTGATGATCTGGTCCTTCTTCTCCACATTTTTGAGGATGTCCACGAAACGCACTTTCAGGATGGGGCGGTCCAGGGTGAAGAGGTTCTTGTGCTTTTCATAGAAGTCCAGCATCTGGTCTTCCGTGACGAGGGTGTCCAGCCTGTCGCCGATGAAGCGCTGCTCATAGCGGAAGCGGAGAAGGTCGCGTTTGTAGGCCTCCAGCTCGGCTGTGACGTCGCGCTCGGCTTTCGAGAGCTGGCTCTGGGCCATGTCGCAGAAGATTATGTCCGTCGCCCAGGTGTTGATGTACTGCAGCGCCAGGTTAGTGCTGTCTGCCGCCGAGACCCCCGTGGGGATGTAAGCCTCCACCTCGGACAGGTAAAGCTTGTGCTTACCCACCTTCGCCACCACCTTGTCGTCGTGGATGAACGATTGAATCGCCTGGCAACCGGTGAGAAGCACCAGCGCCAGAAGTGCTGCCGTCATGCCCGACCCGATCGGGCATCTTTTCGTTGTTTTCTGCATAGCCTACAAATATAACGAATTGTCATGAAAAAAAGAGCCCTCCGCTTTGCGGAGAGCCCTTATGTTGTCATCCTTTTGGGCGTTATTCTGCCTTTTTGGCTTTCGGGGCTGCCTTCTTGGCCGGCTTCTCAGCTTTCTCAGCCTTGGGAGCCTTTTCTGCCTTCGGGGCCTCGAGCGATGCCTTCACAGCCTCGCTGAGCTTGGTGTACAGACCGTCGGTCTTTTCGAGGAGCTCCTTGCGGAGGTCGTTGTAATACGCCTTCTTGCTTCCCTCGATCTTCGCGGAGACCTTGTCCATCAGCTCGTTGTAGAGATTGATGGCCTCCTCGATGAGTTCGGCGGCTGCTTCGTCAACCTTTGAGTTGACAGTTGCGACTGTGGTGCAATCCTCGATAAACGCCTCAAGGATGTAGACGATGTCCTTTTTGATGTCTCTTAAATTCATAGCTATCTGCTTTAATTCGACCGCAAAGATATAAAAAATATGTTATTCGCGGAATAATTTGTCATTCCCGACCCCGTATTGAGTCATCCCCGACCCGATCGGGGATCTTTTCGTTTCACTTTTCGGGCCAATACACGTCCAGAACCACATTGTCTCCGTCGCGGTCCATTCCGTCGTGGTCGCAGTCTGTGTCCTGCCACTGAAACCACACCCTGTGTCCGCGCTCCAGCATCACATAATCCGGCTTCCACCAGAAAGGAACTCCTCCGCCCGGATACTGGGCGCAGCGGATCGTGTTCTCATCAATGAGTTCGAACTCGACATAGTCGTACCCCATGTCCACCTTCTCGGGCATGGGCTCTTCCCAGGTTTTGCTGCCCTTTTGCGGTCCGGAGACCTCGTCATAGTGCTTCAGGAACTCGGTCCTTGTCAGTTCGAAACGGAGAATAGGCTTTGATTCCATAATGTATGTGGTTATGATCTTTCGAGTTCGCGGCGGATATCCTTTTCGCGGATGGTGGCGCGCTTGTCGTATTCTTTCTTACCCTTGGCGAGGGCGATGTGGAGCTTGGCGTAGCCGTTGTCATTGATGAAGGCGCGCACGGCGACGATGGTGAGGCCCTTCGTCTTGACTTCCTGCGAGAGGTGGCGCAGCTCGCGCTTGGTCAGCAGGAGCTTGCGGTCGCGCACCGGGTCGTGGCCGCCCCAGGACGCCCAGAAGTAAGTGGCGATGTTCATCCCGCGGACATAGAGCTCGCCGTTAGCGAAGTAGCAGTAGGCGTCCTGGAGCGACGCCTTCCCGGCGCGGAGCGACTTGATCTCCGTGCCCACGAGCACGATGCCCGCGTCGTACTGCTCGAGAAACTCGTAGTCGAACGACGCGCGCCTGTTGGTGATCTGTATTTTGCTCTTCGCCTTTGCCATACCGGCGGCAAAGATAGCAAAATTGTTTGTTTTTCCGGGCGATTTCTCGCGGCAAAGGGGCTCGAGTGCGCGAGGTGCTTGAGCTCCCGCTTCGTGAGCAGGAGCTTGCGGTCGCGCAGCGGCTCGTGGCTGCTCCAGGCGGAGGCCCAGAAGTAGGTGGCGACGTTCATGCCGCGCACGTACAGCTCTCCGCCGGAAAAAT
>JAGAAD010000012.1 GCA_017615445.1 Bacteroidales bacterium | reverse complement strand
TCGTCGGCGCGGAACCAGGATTCGTTGGCCCAGCCGACATTGCGGCCGATGCCGCGGAGAATGCCCGTGCAGCCGATGCGCTGGATCTCCTCGAAGCCGGCCTCGCCGGGCTTGAGATCCAGCCAGGGCTGCAGGTAGGCGCCCGCGGCCAGAAGCTCCTTCTGCACCGAACGGACGTCCACCTCGCGGACCGCGCAACCGCGCTTAACGGCAAGCGCCGCGATTATTCCCGCCGTCTGCCCTATCTCCATCACCACCGGCTGCAGACGTGTCGAGCCGTTGATCAGATTCGTCACACTGACTGACTTCTCGGCCACGATCAGATCCTCGACCTGCAGCGGCACGAGCGAGCCCATAGACAAGGTGAACGAAGGAATCGGCGCGAATATCATCTTCGGCAGCGACTCCCACGACGGGTGGGCGTGGTGATGGTGGTCCACCGGATAATCGCCCACGCACACGCCGGTGCGGTAGGCGTTGGTCGAATAGCGCTCGCGGGCCTCGTCCAGGGTGAACAGATGCTCTCCCTCGATGCGGCGGCTCTCGCGGTAGTACGGGAACAGCGCGAGCCCGTCTTCAGACGGATACTCGTCCGCCAGGCCGAGGTTCTTCATCCCCAGGCCGGTCTGCAGGAAGTACAGGAATCCGAGCGTGCGCTGCTTCGCCACCGCGATCACGGAATCCCGCCGCTCGCGCGTCATATCGATAATATTGGCGTAGAAGTCGTTCGCCTCCACCGGCCAGTTGATCATCATCTCCCCGCCGGGCAGCAGGCCATAGGACATCATCATCTCCGGCGACCACAGCGGCTGGCCCTTCGAGATCGAAGGATCGTTCAGCGGATTCTCGCAGCAGTTCACGAACATGCTCTGGTCGTACCCCTCCGGCCGCTCGATAGTCATATCCGCGTCCGGGCCGTAGTCCTTGATGGTCATGACCATGGTCATGTCCTGCACGATGTCGTTACCCTCTTCGAGGGCCATGGCCTCGCCCGTGTATGCGCGCGGATCGAATCCTATATGGTAGGCCACGCCGCACGCCTTGGCCACATCGCCGAGCTCCGTGCCGTCCACCAGCACCTTGCAGCGCACGGTCCTCGAGCGCCCTGCCGCGTCCTCGAAGCGGACCTCCCAGCCCTTGGCGAGCTTCTTCGCGCCCTCGAAGCTCAACCCCTTCCAGACCGCGAGCTTCTTCTCGGCCGCGGCAAAATCCTCGAGGACCTGCTCGCCCACCTTCGGCTCGAAGAGGACGTTGCTCACCCAGCCGGTCTTCAGGTTTTCGTAGCCTCCGTAATGCTCGGCCAGGGCGTCCGTAAACTCGCGGAAGATGCCGCCGCGCAGGCGGTAATTGCCGTCGATGGCGGACACGCCGGCGGAGGTCAGCATACCGCCGAGCCAGGGCGTCTCTTCCACTATCAGCGTCCGCGCCCCGCTGCGCGCGGCCTGAATTCCGGCCGCAGTGCCGGAGGCTCCGCCGCCCACCACAAGGACATCAACACTCTGAGTGCAGGAAACCAGCGCAAGAAGCGCAATCAAAGAAAGGGTTATTCGTTTCATAATGTCATTAAAAAATGGAGAGTGACCCGAGGGCCACTCTCCAAAGATAGTGATTATAATCAAGAATTAGTACTTGAACTCGAGGAGAGCCACACCGGCAGACTTCAGACCAACGCCGAAGTAAACCTTTGCACCGACCTTCAGGACCACGAGGTTACCGCAAGCATTGCCGGTAGCGGTGGGTGAAGGAAGATCGTAGGTGCAAATAGCCTTTGCGCCAGCGAGATCCTTCTCGGGATCGCCGGTAGGCAGTGCATAGACATGCAGGGTTGCGCCGTATGAGTTGCCTCCGTTGTAGCTGAGCATCTCGATGAGAGCCATGTACTGCTTTCCACCAGCGGTGAAGAAGTTGGCTCCACGGGTCATCCTCTTGTTTACATCTGCATTGAGGTCTCCGAGGGTGATAGCCTTAGCTGTTGCGTTGTCAGTGCCATCGGTGAGGATCATGTCATCCTTGCCGCCTTCGAGCTGGAAGTAGTACTTGCCAGGGGCGTAAGGAACCATCTCAGCCATGTTGGCATTCGAAGGCATACCCTTGATGGTAACGATGCTGGTCGGGGCGGTGAGAACTTCTGCGCCGGGCTTGAAGGTGAGGTAACGGCCGTTGTCGGCGGAACCGGTCTTGTAGTCCACTGCGTAGATAGTCATGTCGTCCTTGGTTCCGACTGCGGTGATCTTGTCGCCGAGACGATACTGATCCTCGCCAGGCATGTTCACAAGAGCGTTCAGGTTCGATCCGTCATAGGTGTAGACCTTGAACTTCTTGGCGGTGTTGAGAGCCATGGTGCTGAAGAGAACAGTTCCGTCGGAGAGGGTGACGGCGCCGCAGAGGCCCGGCCAGTGTCCCTCAGTGTCGTCGATAGCCTGATCCTTGAGGAGCTTACCGTCTGCAAGGTCGAGGGTGTAGATATGACCGGAAGTTGCAGGCAGATACATTGCGTTCTGGTTGATTGCAATGTTACGGACATTTGCAATGTCGATAGCAGCGTTCCAGTCTGCATCGTCGATGTGCTTCCAGATGAGAGCGATCTCAGGATCCCTTGCAGGAGCCGTGGTGGGAGCATTGAAGGAGATGCTTGCGGGCTTGATGGTAACACCTGCGAAGAGGTAATCAACCATCTCATAGACGCTGGAGACAGCCTTGGTCACTGCAGGGCCATAGATGTTGTCGTCGTTCACGCCGTCGCCGAGGATGAGGGCTCCCTTGTGGGCGTTGAAGTCGCTGTAGAGCTGGATAGCCTCGCCTGCGACATTGAACTCATTGCCCCTGAGGGTGGCCTTGGTGGCATCCATCACGCGGATTGCCCACTCTTTCTTTCCGAGTCCGTTGAAGACGTTGCTGCTCCAGAGAACCTCTGCTTCGTGGGTCTGGTTCGGGCAGTAGCAGCCTTCAGGATCTGCATCGAAGGTGCTGTTGAGCACCTGGACACCGCTAGCCTGGGAGATCCAGAGCATGGACATTGTTCCCTTGAAGTCTGCGTTTGCAAGGGTAGCGTCGAAGTGGACGTTGTTGAAGGTTACGTTGCTGGCGCCTGCCTCGACACGTGCGAGATAGATGTGACCCCAGTTGTAACCGTCGGAACCGGAAGCAACTCCGAGAACATTGTTGGTAACGCCTTCCTTGGTCTTGAGGGTAAGATCCTGGATGGTGGCGGAACCTGCGATTTCGATGTTACCGTTGATGATAACCTTGTCGCGGGATGCGCCGGGAGCGCCCTTGATGGTGACGGACTTGCCGGCAGGGATCTTGATGTTGTCGTCGATCGAGCCTTCCTCAATCTCAATCACAGCACCGTTGGTGGCTGCTGCGAGAGCTGC
>JAGAAD010000002.1 GCA_017615445.1 Bacteroidales bacterium | reverse complement strand
TGGCGCGCGGGCGGCTTGCCCGGGCCGGCGCCTATCTTTCAGACAACCTCTACACTGCATTCTACGAGGAACTTCATAAAGCCTTGCTGGGCTTTGTTGCAGACAAATTCGGAATAGAAGCTTCCGGTCAGGACAAGGAGACCATCTCGGCCCGGCTGGGGGCGGCGGGCGTGAATCAGGCGGACGTGGACGAATTCGTCGGTCTGCTGGACGCCTGCGAGTTCGCCCGCTACTCGCCCGACGCCGGCCACGAAGCTATGGACGCCCACTACAAATCCGCTCTGGAAGTGATATCTGCTATAGATGAATCGATGAAAAAGAAACGTTCAGGCCGCGGTGTCGCCGCTTTGGTTGCGCTGCTGCTGATGGCCCCCTTCGCGGCAAATGGCCAGGATGCCTGGCAATCCGGTGTGGACGCTTACGCAGCCGGCGACTGGGCCGCTGCCCGGGCCTCGTGGACCTCTATCCTCGAATCGGGGCAGGAGAGTGCCGCTCTTCTGACCAATATTGGCTCCGCCTGTTTCAAGGAGGGTGATTTGGCCCACGCGATTTTGTACTACGAGAAGGCTCTCAAGGCTGATCCTTCATATTCGGATGCCAAATACAACCTGGAATTTGCACGGACTTTCCTGAAAGACCGCATTGAGACTGTCCCCGAATTCTTCGTGGCAGGCTGGATACGCTCTCTGCGTTGCAGCCTGGACAGCAATGTGTGGGCGGTCTTGTTCCTCGTACTGCTCGCAGTGGCCCTTGGGCTCCTGCTGCTGTTCCTGCTCGGACGGAGCACTGCCGCGCGGAAGACCGGATTCTTCACGGGATTGGTTGCTCTCCTGTTGAGTCTGCTATGCCTGGGATTCTCCGTGAGACTGCGCTCGGACTACTCCGCAAAGACCTCTGCGATAGTGGTTTCGCCCGTCACCGTGGCCCGCAGCGCCCCGGACAACAACACCGGCACAGACTTGTTTATCCTTCACGAAGGGACTAAAGTTAAAGTGCTGGATTCTGTAGGCTCCTGGGATAATATCGAGCTTGCCGACGGACGCCAGGGGTGGATTTTTACAAATGAGTTGGAAATTATTTGACAATTCAAAAAAACTAGTTAACTTTGTGCCTCGATACAAGTAGTGTATTTATTGAGTGAAATTAGTTACAAAATCAATAGTACTTATGAAAATTAAAGCTTTTCTTTTCGCAGCTCTCCTGCTCGCAGGCGTCTCCGCTTACGCTCAGGAGGCAGAAAGTGCACCCGCAACAAAGGGCCCTTTCATCACCAATGAATTCGGTGACAACTGGTTTATCGGTGCTGGCCTTGGCCTGAACATGACGGTGGACACCCCGGTTCCCCCGCTCTTCCAGGGTTTCGGCCTTGCCGGTAATTTCAACTTCGGTAAGTGGATTGATCCTATGTGGGGAATCCGCGCTGGTTTCAACGGTCTCACCAACAACTACAAGGGAGACAACTTCATTCCTATCCTCGCCCATGGTGACGTTATGTGGAATGTGACCAACCAGTTTATCGGATATGACAAGAACCGCAAGTGGGACATCGTTCCTTATCTCTCCGCTGGTTTCCTCAAGACCTTCAAGGGAGGCGGACAGGCTAACTTCCTCGTTGGCCCTGGTATCCTCGCAAAGTTCAAACTCAGCGAGAGGCTGGACCTCGATGTGGATCCTAACTTCTACTTCGTCAGGGAGTCTTCTCTGAACGCAGCAGTGAACGGTGGAAAGGCTGTCATCGCAGCAGTTCTCGTGGGTGTGTCTTACAAGCTCGGTGTCCACGACTGGGAGACCAAGGACGAGGCCCTCATGCCTGCCACTATCGCAGCAGCTGAGGCAGCCGCCGCTCTCGCAGCCGTCCAGGCAGAGAAAGAGCAGATCGCAGCTGAGAAGGAAGAGGCTGAAGCAGCTCAGGAAGAGGCAGCGAAGGAGAACGAGGCTCTCAAGCAGGAGCTCTCCGAGAACGCAGCTCAGAACGAGGCTATCGTCAAGAACCTCATGGAAACCCCTGCAATCGTCTACTTCGAGATTGGTCAGGCGACCCTCTCCGTCAAGGAGCTCGAGCACTTCGATCGCATCGTGAAGACCATGCTCTCTCAGGATAGCGAAATCAAGTTCTCTCTCACCGGACTCACCGATCACAACACCGGTTCCGCACGTCGTAACAAGCAGCTCCAGAAGCAGCGCGCGAACTACATCCACAAGCTCCTCACCGACAAGTACGGTCTGAACGAGAATCAGTTCGAGATCACTGTTGACGAGAGCGCTCAGAACAGGTTCACGACCATCGAGCTCAACCGTGCCGTTGTCATCGAGGCCGCTAAGGCAGCCGAAGAGGCACCTGCAGAGGAACCCGCCGAGTAATTTCTGAACTCGCAATAAAAAAAGCCGACTCAATCGAGCCGGCTTTTTTTATTCATTATTTGCGTTTTAGCCATTGCCCCTGTCGGAACTCAGTCGCTTCGCTCCTTCGGCCCCTCCCACTTCGTGGGCCCCTCCCCCTGCCCGTGTCCGGGGGTGGACACGTCCTCCAGGGGCAATGGCTAAACCGCTGATTGCAAGTATTCGGCAATGACGAATGTGCTCCCTCCAACGTAGACGATGGTTTCAGGAGTGGATTGTTGCAGGGCAGAAGCAACTGCGTCGGAAACTGACTTAGATATTTGGAGATTCAGGTCGGGTCTTAATGTGTGTAAGCGCTCATATAAGATATCGACCGGGAGGGCGCGGGGAGTGGCGGGGGAGCAGAGGATGTAGCGGGCGCGGGAGGGCATCAGCGGGGCGATGTCGTCCAGCGCCTTGTCCGCCATGATGCCGTAGACTATTATCAGGGGGCGTCCGGTCGAGGCGAGTTGTCCGAAGTTGTGGGCGAGGGCCGGGGGGTTGTGGCCTATGTCGCAGATGACTGTGGGATTTTCCTGAAGGATTTCCCAGCGGCCGCGAAGGCCAGTAATCTTTGCGGTGTTTCTAATCGCATCGAAGTCGGGGTTGATTCCAAGAAGTTGGAGTGCGGCGAGAGTGGTCCGGACATTCAAGTCCTGGTATTCTCCGCGAAGATCCATTCCGTCCAGATGGACAGGCTGAATCATCTCATCTGCGAAATGCAGATCAGCTCCCACTTCCTTCGCCTGCTTCTCAAACACACTGTCCGTTTCCGGGTCGTGTCCCCAAACCAGCGCCGGGATTCCCTTCTTGAATATTCCGGCTTTTTCCGCTGCTATTTCGGCTCTTGTGTCTCCCAACATCGAGCAATGGTCCAGACCGATGCTCGTAATGACCGACAATTCCGGAATGATAACGTTAGTGCTGTCAAGTCTTCCTCCAAGTCCCACCTCTATCACCGCCACATCCACCTTCTGCCTCTCAAACCACCAGAACGCCATCCCCGTCGTTATCTCGAAAAACGATAAACTCTCTATCTCCTTCTCATACCTCTCCAAAAACTCCATCACCTCTTCTTTGCTTATCAATTCATTTGGAATTAACTTAATTCTTTCTCTGAAATCAAGAAGATGGGGGGAGGTGTAGAGTCCGACACGGAGGCCGGAGGAGGCGAGGGAGGCGGCGAGCATGGAGCTGACCGAACCTTTTCCGTTTGTTCCGGCCACATGGATGCAACGAAAAGATTTCCATGGGCTGCCGAGAGCGGAGTCGAAGGCGATCATGCTCTCGATTCCGGCTTTGTAGGCGCGGCCGCTGAAACCGGAGACCTGCACGCTCGGATGGCGCGCGAAAATCTCCTCAATCTTCTTTTCGTATTGCATACAACTCAAAAATAGCTATTTTTACACGATTTTAGTACATGAAAGATCTATTCGATTCCCGTTTCATCATCGACGGCGTGACCGAAGAACTCACTCCGGCCCAGATGCTCGGACGTAACCGGCCCCCGCTGGACTCCGAACCGATAGTCGATGAGACAGTCGATCCCGCAATCTTGTCCTTCGATTTCGACGAAAGCAAGATATCGAGCTACCTGCGCGCGGTGAAGAAAACCAAGCGCGAGCTGCAGTTCCCCTTCGCGGCCCAGTATGCGCGGACGTGTCTGGCGAACGTGCTGACCGAGGCAATCTGGTCGGCCGGCCATTTCACGCTCCCCGAGCTTTCCGTGGATGCGAAGTGGCGCTGGCGCGAGCAGGGGATAGGCAGCATGTCCGCGCTCTATGAGAGCGTGCGCGCCGTCAGCGAGTATGCGGACGTGATGGATGTGGGCTTCAGCGAGGTCGGGTATGAAGACGGCGAGCCGTCGATCGAGATGAGGGTGCCGCAGGCGGCAGGCCGCGCGATTCCCGCGACCCTCAATCCGGACCCGGAGAGCTGGATCGTGTATGTGCCCTTCGACACCGAAGAATACCGCCTGGGCGGGTCGCTGCTTGCGCAGGCGCTCGGGCTCAAGGGCGGCGCGTGCCCGCAGGTGGACAACCCGGACTACCTCATGGACTGCTACGAAGTGGTCCGTGAACTGGTGGAAGACCGGATTGCGATAAGCGGAGCCACGGTCTGCGCCGGCGGTCTGATGACCGCGCTGGACAAGATGGCCTACAAAGGCGTGGGGGCCGATCTGGATCTGTCCGATCTGAGGCGGGCTTACCCCGGCTCGGACGTGGTCCGTCTGCTGTTCGGCGAGATTCCCGGCGTCATTTTCCAGATCAGAGACGACGATTTCGATTATCTGGACGCTGAGTTCATCCTCCAGGATGTAATGTACTTCCCGCTGGGGCATCCGACCAAAGGCAAGGACATTAATATCCGCTGGACCTCAAGGCCGGCGATAGGCAGCATCCTTGAGTCGCTGGTCCGCTGAGTATTTGGTTAATAACCAAATAATTCGTAAATTCGCGTGCTTTTAGAGAGACGAAACTAAAACAATATACTAAACACATTATGGCAGAAACAAAAAAGAGAGTCTATCGTTTCGGTGGTAAGACCGCCGAAGGCGATGGCGCTATGAGAGAGCTCCTTGGTGGAAAGGGAGCTAACCTGGCTGAGATGAGCAGGCTCGGAATGCCTGTTCCCGCAGGTTTCACCATCACGACAGAGTGCTGTGCAGAGTACTACGCCCTCGGCGGCGGATACTCCGAGGAGCTGAAGGCTGAAGTGGCCGACGCTCTTGCAGCCACCGAGAAACTTATGGGTATGAAGTTCGGTGATCCGAAGAACCCGCTTCTCGTCAGCTGCCGCTCGGGCGCACGCAGCTCGATGCCCGGTATGATGGACACCATCCTGAACATCGGCCTTTGCTCGGAGACCATCCCCGGCCTCATCGAGAAGACCGGTAATCCTCGTTTCGTCTACGATGCATATCGTCGTCTTATCATGATGTACTCAGACGTCGTGATGGAGAAGGCAGAAGGCATCGAGCCCGAGGATGGTCAGGGAATCCGTCAGCAGCTGGACCGCATGATGGCAGACCTCAAGGAAAAGAAAGGATACAAGCTTGACACCGATATCACCGCAGATGAGCTCAAGGAGCTTGCCGAGGCCTTCAAGGTAAGGATCAAGGAAGTTCTCGGAGTGGAATTCCCGGACGACGCCAAAGCACAGCTTTGGGGTTCGATCGGCGGAGTCTTCAAGAGCTGGAACGGAAAGAGGGCAATCGCCTACCGCCGCATCGAGAAGATTCCTGATGATTGGGGAACCGCAGTGAACGTTCAGTCCATGGTGTTCGGTAACATGGGTGCAACATCCGCAACCGGTGTGGCATTCAGCCGTAACCCTGCGAACGGAGACAACAAGTTCTATGGCGAGTGGCTCATCAACGCCCAGGGCGAGGACGTGGTCGCCGGTATCAGGACTCCTAACCCTCTGAACGAGGCCACCAAGACAGATCACAACAAGCATCTCGAGAGCCTTGAGAAGGCCATGCCCGAGGTCTATGCAGAACTGGACGGCATCCGCAAGCGTCTGGAGGACCACTTCCACGACATGCAGGACATCGAGTTCACCATCCAGGACAAGCACCTCTACATGCTCCAGTGCCGTATCGGCAAGCGCACCGGTATCGCCGCTCTTCAGATGGCGATGGACATGCTGGACGAGGGCATGATCGATGAGAAGACCGCAGTCATGCGCGTTTCTCCCGTGCAGCTGGATGAGATCCTGCACCCGATCCTGGACCCCGCTTCCGAGAAGAAGGCGGCCGTCATCGCGAAGGGTCTGCCCGCATCTCCCGGTGGAGCAGTGGGAACGATAGTCTTCACATCCGAGGCCGCTATGGCAGCCGCAGCGAAGAAGCAGCCCGTCATCCTCATCCGTGAGGAGACCTCTCCGGAGGACATCGAGGGCATGCGCGCTTCCGCCGGTATCCTCACCACCCGCGGCGGTATGACCTCACACGCAGCGCTCGTCGCCCGCGGTTGGGGTAAGTGCTGCATCGTGGGCTGCGAGGCCATGAAGATCGACTTCGAGCACAAGACCGTGAGCTTCGAAGGCAACAACGGAGTCTACAAAGAAGGCGATTGGCTCTCTCTGAACGGCGCGAAGGGCGCTGTCTATGCAGCCAAGATCGACACCATGGACGCATCGGAGAACCCTCTGTTCATCCGCTTCATGAGCATCGTGGACAAATATCGCCGTCTCGGCATCCGCACCAATGCGGACACCCCGGAGGACGCACAGCGCGCTCTCAGCTTCGGCGCCGAGGGTATCGGCCTCTTCAGAATCGAGCACATGTTCTACGGAAAGAACAGCGAGACTCCTCTCGCAAAGCTCCGCAAGATGATCATGTGCGAGACCGAGGAAGAGCGTGTCGCAGCTCTCGCAGAGCTCGAGCCGTTCATCAAGGCTTCCGTCAAGGCCACCCTCAGGATTATGGATGGCAAGCCGGTCGTCTTCCGTCTGCTTGACCCGCCGCTCCATGAGTTCGTCCCGAAGTCCGAGGACAAGAGGGCTGAGCTTGCAAAGGATCTCGGCATCAGTGTGGACGAGGTGGACAAGCGCGGCGAGAGCCTGCACGAAGTGAACCCTATGATGGGTCACCGTGGAGTGCGTCTGCACGTCACCTACCCGCTTATCGCTGAGACCCAGTACAGGGCTATCTTCACTGCCACCGCAGAACTGAAGGCAGAGGGCCTGAACCCGAAGCCCGAGATCATGATCCCTGTGACCGTCTCCGCCCGTGAGCTCGAGTTCCAGAAGAGCCACTGCGAGAAGATCCGCCTCGAGGTGGAAGCCCAGACCCGTCAGGCCATAGACTACCACTTCGGCACCATGATCGAGATCCCTCGTGCTGCTCTGACAGCAGACCGTATGGCTCGTACCGCCGAGTTCTTCAGCTTCGGAACCAACGACCTCACCCAGATGACCTTCGGCTTCAGCCGTGACGATGTGGGAACCTTCATGGGCGATTATCTTGGAAACAAGATCCTGGACAACGACCCGTTCCAGACCATCGACGTCAAGGGTGTGGGCAAGCTCGTTGAGTACGGTATCACAGCCGGACGCAGCAAGCGCCAGGGCCTCACATGCGGCGTCTGCGGCGAGCACGGCGGCGATCCTGATTCGATCAACTTCTTCAACAAGATCGGTCTGGACTACGTCAGCTGCTCTCCGTTCCGCGTGCCTATCGCCCGCCTTGCCGCCGCGCAGGCCGCGATCAAGCAGAACGACTAATTGATTGCGTGGTTGTCCCGTGCGGGGCGTTCTGCCCCGTGGGGGATAACATCCTGATAATCAGTGCATTATGTGAAATAGGTCTACCAAAAACGGTAGACCTATTTTGCGTAAATAGCTGTGCTATAGGATGTTATCCCCCACGCTGCCGCCAGCTATCAGCGGCGATGTGGTGCGAAACTAGTATGCGAACAGCGGACGGCCGTCTGTCAGTTTCAGGACTTCGGCGCGGACCTCGGCGAGGAGCGAGAGATGCTTCGGCGCGAGGATAGGGTCACTGCTCTTGGCCTGAGGATCAAGCCAGGTCGAGCATGAGGTCAGGACTTCGTCTATCAGCGCGACTATCTTCGGCATATCCTCCTCCTTGAAACCGCGGGTGGTGATGGCGGGGGTGCCGACACGCAGGCCGGAGGTGAGGAACGGGCTGCGGGTGTCGTCCGGGACCATGTTCTTGTTCACGGTGATGTCCGCCGCAACCAGCTCGTGCTCGGCCACCTTGCCGCTGAGGTTCGGGAACTTCGAACGGAGGTCTATGAGCATGAGGTGGTTGTCAGTTCCGCCGCTGACGATCTTGTACCCACGGTCAAGGAAAGCCTGCGCCATAGCGGCTGCGTTCGCCTTCACCTGCATCTGGTACTCCGCGAACTCGGGCTGCAGCGCTTCGTAGAACGCCACGGCCTTCGCGGCGATCACGTGCTCGAGCGGTCCGCCCTGCACGCCGGGGAACACCATGCCGTTCAGCACCTGGCTCATCATCTTCACCTCGCCCTTCGGCGTCCTGCGGCCCTGCGGGTCCGGGAAGTCCTCGCCCATGAGGATGATGCCGCCGCGCGGTCCGCGGAGCGTCTTGTGCGTGGTGCTGGTGACTATATGCGCATAGCGAACCGGGTTCTTCAGCAGGCCCGCGGCAATCAGACCGGCGGTGTGGGCCATATCGATCCACAGAATCGCTCCGACCTTGTCCGCTATCGCGCGCATGCGTTCATAATCCCACTCGCGCGAGTACGCGGAGGCGCCGCCTATGATGAGCTTCGGCTTGTTCTCGAGCGCGAGCTGCTCCATCTGGTCGTAGTCGATCAGGCCAGTCTTCTTGTCCAGGCCGTACGGAACGGCGTGGTACAGAAGGCCGGATGCGTTCACGGGCGAGCCATGCGTCAGGTGTCCG
>JAGAAD010000070.1 GCA_017615445.1 Bacteroidales bacterium | reverse complement strand
TACAGCCCGGATTTCCGCACGGAGAACCTCAACCTGATGCAGATGGCGCTATCAAAGCAGAAGAAGCAGCTCGCTTTGGGCATCGTCGCGCTCTTCCTGGTCCTGGCCGCCCTGGCATGCGCCATCATCTTCGGCCGCCGGAAGCGCCGGGCCAATGGCGCAGCGGACGCAGAGGCCCCGATCCCCTCGCCCGAAGCGCCGTCGATCACCGACCGTGAGCGCGAAATCCTCGTGCTTCTCGCAAAGGCCTATACTTCCAAGCAGATTGCCGAGGCACTCTTCCTAAGCCCGGAGACCATCAACTGGTACCGTAAGAAACTTCTCGTCAAGTTCGATGTGGCGAACACGCCCGAACTTGTTCTCAAAGCGAAGGAAATAGGATTGATCTAATTTCGTATCTTTGCATAAATTGCACGGTATGAAAAAGAAATCTTACAGGATACTCGTGACCGGAGGGTCGAGCGGGATAGGATTTGATGTGGCCAGGACGCTGGCGCAGGCGGGACACACAGTGTTCGCCGGAGCCAGGCGCACGGAGCTGATGGAGCCGCTGCGCGAGTTCGGCGTGACGCCGCTGAGGCTGGACGTGTGCGACGAGGCGGCGATCGACGAATGCCTCGCAGCGGCGGGTCAGATTGATATTTTGATCAACAATGCGGGTTTCGGCTATTTCGGGGCTATAGAGAATGTGTCTATGGAAGAGGCGCGCAGGCAACTGGACGTGAACGTGTTCGGACTCGCGTCGCTATGCCGGAAGGTGCTGCCCGGGATGCGCGAACGCGGGTTCGGCCGCATCATCAACGTCAGTTCGGTGGCCGGGCGCGTCGCGATGTATTTCGGAGCGTGGTACAATGTGTCAAAGTATGCCGTGGAGGCGCTGTCCGATGCGCTGAGAATGGAGGTTAAGCCGTTCGGTATCGACGTCGTGAAAATCGAGCCGGGCGGAATCAAGACGGACTGGGGCATCATCGCCGCGAAACACCTCGAGGAGTCCTCGAAAGGAACTGCCTACGAAGCGGAGGCTATGCGCGAGGCCGCCGTGCTGCATAACGGATACTCCTCGAACTTCCTGTCGTCGCCCTCGAAGGTGACCCGGGCAATCGTCAGGGCGGTCAAAGCCCGTCGTCCCCGCGCCCGCTACCTCACCGGCGCCTTCGCCCGCACGATGATCTTCTGGCACGCCGTGCTTCCCGCCCGCTGGTGGGATGCCTGCTCACGCATACTTTCTTCCCCTAAACTCGTCAAATTCGCCGCCAAATTGAATAAATGAGAGCTATATTCATTACCGATTACACGGAGCAGTTCGCGTACCGCCTGCTGAAGGGCATACACAATTATGCTAAAGAAAGCTCCGAACCGTGGGTGGTGGCGAAAATGCCGACTTCCTACAAACGGCAGGTCGGCCTGGAAGGCATAGTCCAATGGGCGAAGAAATGGGATATGAAAGCGGTTATCGGGCAATTCGAGCCCGACGACGACATCAGCCTTTTCCGCAAGAACGGTATAGTGGCGATAGCCCAGGACAACGTCCGGCTGTTCAAGGAAATCCCCAACATCACGGCGGATTATGAAGGCACGGGAGCGATGGCCGCGGAACTGTTCATTTCCAGAGGGTACAAGAACTTCGCTTTTCTGGGGCATAAAGGGCTTTGCTGGTCCGAGGCGCGCAGGGACGGTTTCACGCGCAAACTCAAGGAATCCGGTTTCACCAATATCTTCGTCAAAGAACTCGAACCTCAGGAAGATTTCTGGCAAACGGATTACATCAGTCTACTAAAATGGATCAGCACTCTTCCCAAACCGGTAGCTGTAATGACCTGCGACGACAACCAGGGCGCGATATTCCTGGAACTCTGCAAGGTCAACGGCACACAGGTCCCCGCAGAAGTTGCCATCATCGGAGTGGACAACGACGAGATACTATGCACTATGTCCAGCCCGACGCTGTCCAGCATCGATGTGGACATAGAACTTGGAGGTTACCAGGTCGCGGCCCTTATGGAAAGAATGGTGAAAGAGCACCGCTTCGAGGGAGAGGACATAGTCCTGAAACCCACCAGCATCATTCCGCGCACGTCCTCGAACGTCTTCGCGACCAAGGACAACTATGTCCACGCCGCCCTTGAGTTCATCCGTGCCAATGCCCATCGCAAAATTGGCGTCAGCGACGTGCTCGAAGTAGTCCCCGTGTCGCGCCGCCTGCTCGAACAGCGCTTCCTCAAGGAAACCGGAATGACCATCTTCCATCTCATAACTATGGTCAGGATAAACCGCTTCGCGCGTATGCTGCTCGAGACCAAGGACAGTGTGGCCGAAATAGCAGCGCAGCTCGACGAGCCTGACGCTAAAAGCATTTCCCGCCGCTTCCAGGCCATCAAAGGCTGCACTCCCACCGAATTCAGAAAGCGAAACTTGCGCAAAATGGGAGTATAAATACGCAATACTTGCAAAGGATATTCACTGCCTTTTGATATATTTGTGGTGTAACCAATAAACCACAACAATGCTACTCGGCATCGATATCGGAGGCACCACCATCAACCTAGGCCTCGCAAAGGGAAGTGAAATAGTCAAAAAGCTCACGGTCCCCTCATTCCGCCAAGGCGCGGACCTCGAAGAAACACTAGTACATCTTGAAGATGCGATCCGTCAGATCATCACCCCGGAGGTGACCAAGATCGGAGTCGGAGTCCCCACTCTCGTGGACGCTGAAAAGGGCATAGTCTACGACGCCACGAACATCCCTTCGTGGACCGTCGTTCCCCTCAAAGCGCGTCTGGAGAAGACCTTCGGAATTCCCGTTATGGTGAACAACGACGCGAACTGCTTCGTGATGGGCGCCGCGGCGAAACTCGGCAAGCCGGCGAAGGTGATAGTAGGCGTCACTCTCGGAACCGGAACCGGAATCGGCGTTATAATCGACGGCAAGATCTTTAACGGCGTAAACTGCGGGGCCGGCGAACTATGCTCAGTCCCCTACGAAGGAGGAATACTCGAAAACTTCTGCTCCAAGCAGTTCTTCTGCTCCAAAGGCCTGGACCCGAAAGAAGTCGGCGACAAGGCATTCGCAGGAGACCCTGAGGCCCTCAAGCTGATGGATGAATTCGGTGTGCACCTGGGGCGCCTCCTGACTCTGGTCCTTTTCGCCTACGACCCGAGCGACATAGTGTTCGGCGGCGGAGTTGCGCACTCCTTCCCTCTCTTCAAGGAAGCCACTCTCCGTACGATGAAAGAAATGTTCCCCTATCCCAGATTCCTGGACAAACTGACGATAAACGCAATGCCCGAGGGAGACATCCCCGTGCTAGGCGCATCACTTCTTTAGTTATGAAAAAACACCTGACCATCATTCTGCTCGCGGCCTTGGCGCTGTCCGCGTGCTGCGGCAGCCTCGGCGCTACCGATCTCACCCATTGGAAGATGCAGCGCGAAGGCGACTCGCGCACCTACGACGCAGTCGTCCCGTGCACGGTCGCGGGCGCGCTGAACGAAGCCGGCGTCTTCGGAGAGAACGTCCTCGAACAGGACCGCTATTTCTCCATAGACAAGAGCATCTTCGACTCGCCGTGGATCTTCACCACCACCTTCAAGGCCGAGAAGGGCCTCAACCACGTCCTGCGTTTCGAGGGCCTCAGCTACAGCGCGGACATCTGGGTGAACGGTAAGCAGATCGCCTCGGCGGACACGACCATAGGCGTGTTCTGCATCCGCGAGTACGACATCACCAAGATCGCCAAGACCCGCAACACCCTCAAGGTACGCGTGTTCAAGGCCCCGGAGAAGAGCCTCAACAACGGCTATGTGGACTGGAATCCCCGTCCCGTGGACGAGAGTATGGGCATCTGGCGCAAGGTGGAGCTCATCAGCACACCGGACGTGAGGATTGCGGATGTGTTCATCAAGCCCGAAGTGAACACGGAAAATCTGAAGGAAGCCGCAATCAAGGTCGAAGCAACCCTCGTGAACCATAACCAGGCCGCAGTTGAAGGAACGCTCCGCGGAGTGTACGACAGCGGCCAGTTTGAAATTCCCGTCGCATTGGCCCCGGGCGAGACTAAAACCATAACCGTCGACGAGCCCGTCGTGAAGCCCCGCATCTGGTGGAGCTGCGACCTTGGAACGCCGGAACTCTACACGCTGAACCTGTCGTTCGTGAAGGACGCTCGCGTTTCCGACAGCCGCAAGGTTCGTTTCGGACTCCGCGACATCGACTCGGAGATCGACCAGTACGGCCATCGTCTGTTCAAACTCAACGGCAAGCCGGTCCTCATCAAATCCGCCGGCTGGACGGACGACATCTTTATGCAGGACACCCGCGAGCGCACCCTTAAGCAGCTTGAGCTCGTCCGCAATATGAACCTCAACTCCGTGCGCTTCGAAAACATCTGGAGCAAAGACGGAGAGGTCTACGATATGTGCGACAGCCTCGGCCTGCTTGCCATCGTGGGCTGGAGCTGCCAGTGGGAGTGGGAGAGCTACTGCGGTTATCCGGAAGTCGGCAAGACCGGCTGCATCAACGATCCCGAAACCGAAGAGCTCGCGATCCGTTACCTGCACGACCAGATTATCTGGATGCGCAACCATCCTTCCGTGATCAGCTGGGCTATGGGCTCCGACCGCATCCCCAACGAGCGCCTGGAAGAGGGCTATATGAAGTGGTACAACCAGCTCGAATACCGCCCCTACGTGGTATCCTCGAAGGGTATGAGCAGCAAGTTCGGCGGTCCTTCCGGAATGAAGATGGAAGGCCCCTACGAGTATGTCGCTCCCGACTATTGGTTCATCGACACGGAACACGGCGGCAACTACGGCTTCAACACGGAGACCGGCATAGGAATGAACCTGCCCCAGTCCGAATCGCTTAAGAAGATTGTGGGCGAAGATCACCTCTGGCCGCTTAACCGCAACTGGGATCTGCATTGCACCGCAAGCTCCTCCGATATGAACAGCACAGCCGAAGAGGAAAAGGCTATGACCAACTTCTACGGCGCTCCCGTCAGTTTCGAGGACTTCGTCCGCAAGGCCCACGCGCTGGACTACGACGGCACACGCTCGATGTACGAAGCTTTCCGTGTGGCAGTGCCGCGCACGACCGGAATCGTCCAGTGGATGCTGAATTCGGCCTGGCCGTCGCTCTACTGGCAGCAGTTCGACTGGTATCTCGTGCCCACGGCCGGCTACTACGGAACACAGAAGGCCTGCGAGCCCGTGCAGCTTGTCTATGACTACGGTGACCACTCCGTGTGGGCGGTCGACGAAACAGTGCCCGAAGGCGAGTACACCGCCGTGATGAAGATCTACGGTCCCGACAGCAAACTCATCAGCAAAAAGAAGAAGGAAATCACCGTGAAGCCGCGCGAGCCCCAGAAGGTATTCTCCGGTATCGACGGCCCCTGCTTCGTGGCCCTCGAACTCCGCGACCATCACGACCATACGATTGCGGACAACTTCTACTGCGTGGGCAAAGGCAACAACACCTACGTCTGGAAGAAAGCCAACTGGTTCCAGACTCCTATCCAGGACTATGTGGACCTCTCGTTCGTCGCAGCCCTTCCCGAGACGGAAGTGGAGATGAAGACCACCTCGAAAGGCCTCAAATACAAGGTTACGCTGAGCAACAAATCGGACGTTATCGCCTACCAGAACATCCTGAAGGCTAAGGATGCGAACGGCGAGTTGATCCCCGCCGCGATGTGGTCCGACAACTTCTTCTCGCTGCAGCCCGGTCAGAAAAAGACCGTCAGCTGCGTGCTTCCGGAAGGCTTCGGTCCCGCATCCATCACTATGGAAGGCTGGAACGCCACCGTCCGCCAGGCTGCTCCCGATTCGCTGGACCGCAATCTTTCGGCCTACGCCGTGAACGATTTCAGCAAGGACGACAGATACTCCAAGGAAGAGACCTACGAAACAGTGACGGTCACCCAGCCCAAGGGCAAAAAGGTGAAGAACATCATCTTTATGATCGGCGACGGTATGGGCTT
Organism: Bacteroidales bacterium; assembly: GCA_017615445.1. Next base: position 27,156 of record JAGAAD010000070.1, on the reverse strand, counting down.
CGAACAGGTCAGCTGCGGCTGGGTCGTGAACGGAGGAAAGCTCAATATGGACCAGATGCCCGTTCTTGGCGCATCCCGCACCTACGCGGTGGACAAGCTCATCACTGATTCTTGCGCAGGCGGTGCGGCTCTCGCAGGCGGCACGAAGACCAAATACGGTTACATAGGACTGGATCCTGACGGAAACGTGATGGAGACCTCGCTGCAAGTGGCGCAGAAGAAGGGCAAGAAGACCGGCATCACCGTGACCTGCCGCCTGAACGACGCCACCCCGGCCGATTTCTGCAACCACTCCCCCGCACGCAGGCTTGAGGAAGACATCACCGCTCAGTATGTGAACTCCGGCGTGGACTTCATAAGCGGCGGCGGACTGCATTTCTGGAACCAGCGCTCGGACGGACGCAACCTGATTGAAGAAATGCAGGCGAAAGGTTACACCTTCGTAGATAAACTCGAAGACATAGCAGGTGCCGAGGGAGACAAATTCCTCGGAATCTACGATGAATATGACCTTCAGGATGTGGGCCAGCGCGGTCCCGTCCTTCTCGAGAGCACCAAGAAGGCCATCGAGATGCTGGACAACAAGAAGGGCTTCTTCCTGATGATTGAGGGCTCCCAGATCGACGACTGGGCACACCGCAACAAGGTTGGATATATGTGCGAAGAGCTTTTCGACTTCGACCGCACACTCGGCTATGTGCTGGAGTGGGCCGCGAAGGACGGTCAGACGCTGGTGGTGGTCACTGCCGACCACGCCACCGGCGGTCTGACTCTGCTTCGCGGAGACCTCGAGAAGCACGAAATCAGGGTCAATTATTCCACCAAGGGCCACAACGGCATCGTGGTTCCCTTGTTCGCATTCGGCCCTCACGCTGAAGACCTGGCAGGAGTGCACGAGAATGCCGAAGTCGGTGCAATCATCAAGAGCCTGATTAAATGAGAGCGCTATTAGTTATTCTTGCCGCTCTGGTCGGAGTAATCCCCCGCCCCGTTTCGATGGAGGTGGAGGAAGGCACGGCGTGGGCGTTCCCGCACAGGATGCTCTACCGTATCGTTGAAGATTCTGGCATCCCGGCCGAAGGGTACACTATCGACGCTACCGGTCAGGTGATAGTCGTGGAAGCGTCGACCGAGGCCGGCCTGTTCTATGCGAAACAGACCATAGCCCAGCTCCGGCACGGCTGCCGCATCCCGCGCGTGAAAATCGTGGACTATCCACGCTTCGCCTGGCGCGGCTGGCATATCGACCCTTGCCGCCATTTTATGAGCGTGGAGGATATCAAAAAGCAGATCGACATCCTCGCGCAGTACAAGATCAACGTGATGCACTGGCATCTGACTGACGATCAGGGCTGGCGTATCGAGATCAAGAAATATCCCCGCCTTACTGAGGTTGGAGCGTGGCGCACCGAGTTCGACGGAACTGTCCACGGCGGGTTCTACACTCAGGACGAAATCCGCGATGTGGTGGCCTATGCAGCCGAACGTTTCATCACCGTCGTGCCCGAGATCGAAATGCCGGGCCACGCCCACGCAGCCATCGAAGCGTATCCCGAACTCAGCTGCACAAAGGAAAAGGTCGGCGATTTCTGCACCTGGGGTTCGCCGGACATAGTGCTTTGCGCCGGTCAGGACTACACATACGAGTTCCTCGAGGATGTGATTAAAGAGGTGGTGGAACTATTCCCGAGCGAGTACATCCATATCGGCGGCGACGAGTGCCAGAAGACTAAGTGGAGACACTGCCCCGTCTGCCAGGCCCGCATACAATCGGAGGGTCTGAAGGCCGACGACGAGTTCTCCGCGGAGGAGAAGCTTCAGAGCTACGCCATACGCAGGATGGAAGGGATACTCGCCAAATACGGCCGGAAACTCATCGGCTGGGACGAGATTCTCGAAGGAGGTCTCAGCGACGGAGCCGCAGTTATGTCGTGGAGAGGAGAATCGGGAGGCATCAAGGCCGCTGCAACCAATCACAATGTCGTGATGACCCCCAGCAGGGCCGGAATGTACTTCGACCACTATCAGGGCGACGCGAAGATCGAACCCGTGACGATAGGCAACCTCAACACTCTGGAGAAGGTCTACAAGTACGACCCCGTGCCCGCTGCACTTGCTAACCAGGGCAAGGGAGACTATGTGATCGGAGTGCAGTGCAACAACTGGTCGGAGTATATGTACGACGAAGCCAAGCGCGAGTATATGCTGTTCCCGCGCGCCTTCGCCCTCGCCGAAATCGCCTGGACTCCGCTGGAGCGCAAAGACTTCGGCGACTTCCTTGAGAGGATGGATGCCGCCTGCCGGAGGCTCGACGATGCCGGCGTGGTTTACCATATCCCTATGCCCGAGCAGCCGGGCGGATCGTGCGACAACCTCGAATTCATCGACAATCTCAGCGTGGAGTTCACGACCACCAGGCCGATGAAGATGGTCTACACCCTGGACGGCAGCGAACCGACCGCAGAGTCGGAGGAATATGTGCAGCCGTTGAGTTTCACGGAAAGCGCCGTGCTGAAAATCGCCTGCGTGACAGCGTATGGCAAACTTGGACCGGTGCGGACGATTAATGTCACCAGGCACGAACCCCGCAAGGCCGGCATCCCGGATGATGCCGGTTTGAAAGCACGCAGGGCGGACGGCCGGTTCCCTTCGCCTGCGGACATCACCGACGACACCGTCTGGAAGACCGTCTCGATTGGCGAGATCAAAGATCTGGGCACCTTGGAGAAATTCAACAAGAATATGCCCGACACCCTGCGGTTCTATGCAGCCGAGGCAGAGGGATGGTTCAAGGTACCCGAGACGGGTGTGTACCGTTTCAGTTCCGACACCGACCGCGTGTGGATCGACGGCGAACTCGTTATCGACAACGGATCCGAGGTCAAGCGCTACTCCCGCCACGACCGTGAACTCGCCCTTGAAGAAGGCTCTCACAACATCAAGGTACTCTTTATCTATAATGTGGTCGGAGGATGGAATTCCCTGCGCTACAAGCCGGAAGTTCTCGTCCGTCGCGTTTCTGCCGACAAATGGAGACCCGTGAAGACCTATTAGGCGAAAAATTTCGTATCTTCGTGGTATGACTATCCACGTAACATCTGAAACCGGGCGTCTGCGGGAAGTTATCCTCGGACGCCCGGAATCGAATGGTCCCGCTCCCACCCCGGAGCAGACCTTCGACGCCAAATCATATGAATCAGCCTCGAAGGGCATCTACCCTAAAGACGAAGACATCATACGCGAAATGGGCGCGTTCGAGGCCGTCCTCAAAAAGTACGGTGTGGTTGTGCATCGCCCCTCCCCGGTGGCCGGCTGCAACCAGATTTTCTCCCGCGACGTGGGCTTTGTGATCGACGACAAGATAATAGTCTCGAACATAATCCCCGACCGCCAGGAGGAAATCGACGCCTACGATGCCATCTACAGCCAGATCCATTACAAACAGATCTACAATCTACCCGAAGCTGTCCACATCGAAGGCGGGGACGTGATTATTTGGAACAATCACCTCTTCGTAGGGCAGTACGCCTTCAAGGACTATCCCCAGGTGAAGACCGCACGCACCAACAGACTGGCGCTGGACTATCTGGCGATGCTGTTCCCGGACAAGGACATAATTCCCCTCAACCTTCGCAAGAGTGACACCGATCCGTACGAGGGCATCCTCCATCTGGATTGCACCTTTATGCCCGTCGGGCGCGGGAAGGCCATAATCTACCGCGACGGTTTCCTCAACCCGCGCGACGCCGCGCACCTCGTGGATCTTTTCGGCCCTTCGAATGTCTTTGAGCTGACGAAGGAAGAGATGTACTGGATGAACTCCAATATCTTCTCCATTTCGCCGGACGTGGTTGTGGTCGAAGAGCACTTCACCCGCCTGAAAGCCTGGCTCGAAAGCCTCGGGATGACGGTCGAAACAGTGCCATATCGTGAAATCTCCAAAATGGGCGGACTGCTCCGCTGTTCAACTTTACCTTTATTGAGAGATGAATAAACTAGTGATGGTCGCGTTCGGAGGGAACGCGCTTTTGAGGGCGGGCCAGAAAGGCACTTACACCGAGCAGCTCGCAAACGTGGAGGACGCCTGCCGTTGCCTGCTGCCGCTTCTGGAGCAGGGCTGCGGGCTGGTCATAGGCCACGGCAACGGCCCCCAGGTGGGCAACGCGCTGCTGCGCCACGAAGCCGGTTCCGCACAGTTCGGACTGGAAGCGATGCCTATGGACTTCTGCGGCGCGGAGACGCAGGGCTCCATAGCCTATCTCATCGAGACCGCTATGGAGCGCGTGCTCAGGCGCGCCGCCCTCTCCCGCAAGGTCGTCTCCATCGTCACCCGTGTGGAAGTCTCCGCCGACGACCCCGCCTTCCAGAACCCCACCAAGCCGGTAGGACCGTTCTATAAGTCTATGCCAGCCGACGGGGCGACATACCGAGAGGATTCAGCCGGTCGTGGCTGGCGCAAGGTCGTGGCATCTCCGAAACCGCTGGTGATAAACAACATCGATCTTATCGAGCGTCTGGCCCGGGAGGGCAATATAGTGGTCGCGGTCGGAGGCGGCGGAATCCCCGTCGTGGACCGTACTGAAGGCCGTGCAGGCGTGGAGGCGGTGATCGACAAGGATCTCGCGTGCGCCGTGGCCGCAGTGAAGATGAAGGCCGACGAATTCTACATACTCACGGACGTGCCGAAGGTGTACATCAACTTCCGCAAACCCGGAGAGAAAGCGCTGGACAATATGTCGCTCGCAGAGGCGCAGCAGTACCTGGCCGACGGTCAGTTCGCCGAAGGCTCTATGGCCCCGAAAGTGCGCGCAGGAATCACCTTCGTGCAGAATTGCGGAGGCGAATGCATAATCACGGAAGCCGGCCAGCTCGGCAACCCCACCTGTGGAACAAGAATAACCAAATAATATGATCGATCTTAAAAACCGCAGCTTTCTGAAGCTGCTCGACTTCTCCCCCGCCGAGATCCAGTATCTGCTGGACCTCGCAGCCGAATTGAAGGCCGACAAAAAGGCCGGACGCGAGCACAAAACACTCGTCGGCAAAAACATAGCGCTGATATTTGAAAAGACCTCGACCCGCACCCGCTGCTCCTTCGAGGTGGCGGCATACGACCAAGGCGCACACGTGACCTATCTCGGCCCGACCGGTTCGCAAATCGGCATCAAGGAAACGATGAAGGACACCGCCCGTGTGCTCGGACGTATGTACGACGGCATCGAATACCGCGGCTTCGCACAGAAAACCGTCGAGGAACTTGCCGAGTATTCCGGAGTGCCGGTATGGAACGGCCTTACAAACGAATTCCACCCGACCCAGATTCTGGCGGACTTCCTCACGATGAGGGAGCATTCCAACAAGCCTCTGCAGCAGGTTGCCTATGCGTATCTCGGCGATGCCCGCTTCAATATGGGCAACTCTCTGCTCGTGGGCGGTGCGAAGATGGGTATGGACGTGCGTATCGTGGCCCCGAAGGCGCTGCAGCCTTCAGCAGAACTTGTGGCCGAGTGCCGCAAGGTCGCCGAAGAGACCGGCGCCCGCATCACCATCACCGACGACGTGGATGCCGGCGTGAAAGGCTGCGATTTCATTTACACTGATATCTGGGTATCTATGGGCGAGCCTGACGAAGTCTGGAAGGAGCGCATCGCTATGCTGAAGCCCTACCAGGTGAACGCATCGCTTATGGCCCGCACCGGAAATCCGGACTGCAAGTTTATGCACTGCCTGCCGTCGTATCACAACCGCGACACCAAAGCCGGCGAGGATGTGTATCAGAAGTTCGGAATGGACGGAGTCGAAGTAACCGAAGAAGTCTTCGAAAGCCCGGCCAGCATCGTCTTCGACGAAGCCGAAAACCGTATGCACACCATAAAAGCCGTTATGGTCGCCACACTCGGAGAATAGCGGCGCCGTTTCCTTTGTTTTTGGCGCCAATTCGTGTTATTTCCTCCGTCCCGGCGCCATTTCTGGCGATTTTGGCGCCAATCAGAAGAGTGGCGGCCTATTCGGCGAGAAAACGCCATTAAATCCCGCCGGGAAGGGCGTGCTAAAGTTTCAGTGAGGTGCGGACGACGATCCAATCGTAGTGCTTTGCGACTTCGGACAGATCATCATAGGGTACAAGATCCGTGTGGATCTTTCGGTCTTCGGCCTTGGCGGGGCCGGGGAGGTAGCCGGCAGCTCGGTGGGACGCCTCCCAGCGCAGATGCTCTCCGATCGCGAGATACTCAAGTACCTCGCCCACAGCCGGGTCGGAGCCCGTGTAATGCTTTCCTTCATAGACCACGGGTATGTCTTTCCAGACATCTCCCTGGCCGAACAAGTCGCACAGATAAGTCTTCACCTTGCGGTGGAAGTAATCCGAATAGTCCTGCGAAGTCTTGCGCTTCAGTTCCAGAGCATTCCACAAAGGAGTGTGGGCTGATTCCAGGATGGCCTTGTTGCGCTCATCCCAGGTCGCAGCGCCAGTCCCGGCCGATGCGGTGTAACCTTCGTAGAATATGCGGGCGTACTTCGCAGTGTCGCCGCCTGTAATGCTGTCATAGGTCCATATCTTTTCGAGCTCTCCGAAAGGTACTATCTGGACTCCGTAATTATCTTTTGCAAAACGAAGGGTGTCGGAGAATAGAGACGGATGATCCAGACGCGCGGCGATCAAGAAACGGTCACCCCCTACCTGATCGGGGGCCTTGGCCATAAAGCGCCTTTTCGCGAGATCCAGAGCAACTCGCAGAGTGGTCTCGTCATCATCGAAACAGACCCCTATCCAGTTAAGAGTCTTGAAACGCTCTGCGGGAATGTCCTCCAGAATGTCGATGGTAAGTGGAACCTGCATCTTGTCCCTGCCCACGAATGCTCCCCACTCAAGGAGGAAGCCGCGAACGCCGGATGCAAACGGCTCCGTGCCCACGACGGCAGTATCCAGACCTGATTTGACATAGCCGAGCCGGCGGCCTTCGGAGTCCCTTGCCACCTCCACGCAATGAACCGGATAGAGCGCCTCCTCCCTCTTCAGGCTGGAAATCGCAAGCGAAGAAGGATCCACGAGGTGCAGGCGCTTATGGGTGATATCAATAGGAAGGGTGAGCTCATCTTCGCAGGCGACGAACCAAACCTGCGCCTTCCCACGGCGGTCAAGCATCAAAGCAGAGTTAATGTTGGCCGTGTAGTCTTCTGAAAGCAGGTAGACTGACGTTCCTTCCAGCGCAAGCCAGCGGTCCAGCCTGCGCAGCGCGAGCGTACCTTTGAGCACGGAGGTCCACGGAGCTTCACGGCGCAGCCTCCCGACCAGCGGTGATTCCACCCTTATTCCGCGCAGCACGCCGAAGAAGTCCATCTTCCCCTTCGGAGCATTCGCCGGCGCGGCATCGTCAATCACCACGACCTGTCCCTTGCCCTTGAGGCTGCGGGCGAGCGCGATGCTTCTGGGATTGACTCCGACAAGAAGATGAACCGGCTGACTGCTTTTACCGATGGTCTTGAACCATAGCCATATGCGGCTCTCGAGCTTGCGGGCGAAAACGTGGATCGCGGCCAGCGAAGTCGTCCATACGGCGCAGAGCATAATCCCGTACAGGATGATAAGATTGCCAATATTGCCCTCGCCGAAGAAGAACTTGTTCACCAAACCTATCGTGTATGCGCGGAACAGAAACAAGTCGAGTCCGGCAAGGATGCTCATAACCAGACGCGGGATGAAGGCCGCCACCCCGGAGAACGCAATCCAGTAGAGAGTGATGCCGCTCAGCGCCACCAGTGCTGCGCACAGCCACAGCAGCCCCGGCTTGCGCCTCACCAATATCAGTGTAACGATGAAATACAATACGGCAACCGCCGCGACTATCAGTTGTAAGGCTACAGTGTTCATATCACAAGTGGATTTCTCTCAAAGATAATGTTTTCTAATCTGATTATTTGTATCTTGTAGCGATAAAGACTAATAACAATGAGCAACAGCCCCTCAGGCGCGTGGCGCCGTTACAACATATTCATATCCTCCACTTTCAAGGATATGGACTTCGAGCGCGATGTCATCAAGTTCAAAGTCATTCCTGCGCTGAACAGGCGCTTCCGCGACCGCAGGGTAGAGCTGCAGGCGATAGACCTCCGACTCGGCGTCAACACTTCCAATATGTCGGAGGAGGAAAGCGAAAGGAAAGTGCTTTCCGTTTGCACGAGCTGTATCGACAGCGCGCGACCGTTCTTCATCGGCCTCATAGGCCGGCGCTACGGCTGGATCCCGCCGGTGGAGCGGTGGAAGGAGTTCATGGCCGGGCTCACAGACGAGGAGCGTGAGATCCTGGCCGGGACCGCCGGCTGCTCGGTGACGGAGATGGAGATAGTCTACGGCGCCCTTTCGCAGGGCAACTTCGACTCTTCGCACGTGCTGTTCTACCTTCGCGACGACAAGTCTTACGATGGTATGCCGGAGGACATCAAGCCGCTCTTCTGCGACACTGATCCGGACAACATCAGGAAACTGGACGCCCTGAAGGCCAAAGTCATGGAGATCTTCGGCGCCCGGGGAGGAGAAGACGACCGCTGCACGCCCTACCACCTGACCTGGGCGGACGGCGGATTCTCCTCAGACGAATTCGAAAGAATTGTGGAGGAGCAGCTCGCCCAGCAGATCGAGGCCGAGACCTCCCGCGAGGAGGAAAAAGGCACCGACACATGGTGGGCACAGGAAAAGGAACTCGAAGAGTCGACCCTCCTGAGGCTCCTGCCGGGCTCGATTGAGTTGGATGTTTACGATGAGGATGAGGAGGAAATCCCCGACCAGGTCGGGGATGACGAAGAATACGACGAAGACGAGGATGATGACGAATCCCAGGATATAGCGGTCTGGTATGTGCAGGGCTTTGGATCGAGCACATATATGGCCCAGGACTACGCGCAGTGGGACGAGGAAACGGACGTTATCCGCCTGCTGGGCGTGTTCGGCCTATCCGAGTACAGCACTTCCATGCGCCCTGTGATTGCACGCTGGATCCACGAAGTCGCCGAGAAGATCGGCTACGAAGACCTCCCTGACGACGATCAGCTGCTGGGCAAGATGCCCCAGAACGAGCTCTACGAACTGTTCGAAAAGATAATCGACGAAGCCGCCGAGGACTACTACATCTACATCTATCTGGACGATGTGGAGTCCCTTGAGATGACATCTCCGAAAGACCTCTATATGACCTGGCTGGACCACGTCAAGGACAATGTCAACATAATGGTCAACCTTCAGGACGATTCCGAGGCTCGCGATAAGTTCTTCCAGCAGCACACATATCTCTCCAAGAAGATGATGCTTGGAGTGGAGGGAGACCCTGAGGCGGCGAAGGCGCTCATCGAAAATTACGAGCAGACCTACTTCCTCGAACTTCCGGAAAAGATCAAGAAGCAGATGCTCAAGAACGCGGAATCTGGAGCGAAGAGCAAGAAAACCATCGCTCCGCTGAAGATCCACAACGTGTTCCGCATCTTCGAGTCGCTCACCCAGGAAGACTTCCGCGAAATCCGTGGCCAGAAGGGCAGTCAGATAGACGCCATCAACGGCTACCTGGAGAAGATCTGGAAAGACATGCCCAACTCTCCCTACGATGTCATGACTTTCATGGTGAACACCATCGTGAAAAACCTCGGACTTGGCGAGAACATGCGCCAGGCCATATGGACGATAGCGGCATCGCCGAGCGGTCTGCGCGAAAGCGACATTGCACACTTCGCGGGCGAAGACTGGGATGTCATCCAGTTCTACCGCGCAATGAACTTCCTGCACGACTTCTTCTACGAAGACCGCGCACGACATCTCTGGAGGGCAAAGTACATCACCCTGCCGGAAGACGGACTCGCCGAAAGGCAAAAGGCAATCTCGGAGTATATACTCACTCTTGACCCCAACGATTCGCTGCGCGAGTCCATGGGTCTGTACTTCGCCATCGGAGGCCTCGAGCCTTCCCACTTCGCCCACTATATGGTCGAAGGCGATTATCTTCACGGCCAGCAGCAGGAAGACATCACACGTCAGCAAGGACCGCAGGTGCGCCAGTTGATGAGGGAAGGATTCCTGGACAGCAAGGATTTCGAAAACTATGCGAAGGCCTTGCCGGTCGAGCAGCGACTGCAGCTCATCATGGACATTCTGGTCGCTATGGCCGACCTGAAAGAGGAGCGTGAGGCCATGCACAAAAAGATAGCCCTCTGGTTCGCCGATGCGAATCCCGAGAATCTGTCCGCCGTGGATGCTTTCACCTTCGCTTCCATAGTGGCCGGCAACCACGAATCCGAGGAAGCCCTTGAGCTGTCGCTTGCCGCCGCACGCCGTTGCAAGGCACTTGATTTCCCGGGTTCTGACAGGCTTATCTCAATGGCCGCCAGCCTCCTTATTATGGCATATCAGAAGCATGGCAAGACCGACAAGGCTGAAGCCCTGCGCCAGGAAATCACCCAAGGCGGAAGGCAGAGCGCACGAGACAGATTTACGGCCCTGACTGCCCTGATTGCCCAGGCTGGAGCACAGTCGAAACTTATCAGCAAGGCGAAGAAAAAAGAACTCATCGACAAGTTCTTCGAGGAATACTATGCGATAGTGGACAGCCTCGAAATGAATCAGGAGAATTTCACCGCACGCTTCAAGTCCGGCGACACGATGCTCCAGGCCTTCTTCGTCCTGTATAACGAAGGAAGGCATGACAAACTGATAGAAGAGATCGTACGCTTCCTCCCCTCGATGCGGCTGTTCTACAAAGCATCGAACTTCACCAGCTGGCCCGATGCACTTAATCTGTTCCTCTATGTCCATATGATGCTGGCAATGTCCACTGGCGAATGGCTGACACAGAACGGAAGTTCTTCTGATCGGGATCACCCCTTTCAGGAGATCAAGACATTAGCTCTTATAATGACAGCCCAAGGCGCCGAACTGCTGAAAGATGCCGATCCGGACAATCAGCTTATCGGTATGGTCCGCGCCAATCTCGGCAATATGCTCGAAAGGACAAATGAAGCCCGCGAGGACCTTTTCAGCGACGGCACCGAACTCGCGGATGTAGACCAATTGATAGAAAAGAGATACGAAGAATATGTTTCGCAGAAAAATTGACCGCATACTCTCCGAGGGAGAGGGTAAACAACTTGCATGGCTGGCGGGAATAGCCTTGGCGCTTTTCCTCCTTCTGGTTTTGGCTGGCAGTTTCTGGGCTCTGGGATGGACCGAGATCCTCAACCTCTATCTTGATCCGGGCAGTTATCCGCTCGAGGCGAAACAAGGCAGCCAGGGCTCGCTGAACTTCTTCAGCCTTTTGATTGCCTTCGGCGGCATCCTGATACTTAACGCCCTCACAGTGTCCGCTTTCTCGAATGTATTCGACAACATCTCCGAGAAATATCGTAAGGGCGAGAGGCGTTACAAACTGAAAGGCCACGTGCTGATTCTCGGCGGAGGCAGTATGCTTCTGGATATGCTGAAAGCACTTCGCACCACCTCTGAATTCGACGGACGCGACATAGTGGTGATGACCTCATCCGATGTGGAGGCCCTCCGCGACGAAATAGAGACCGCACTGGACGACAAGCGCTTCTGCAAGCGCATTATCTGGTATCGCGGCGAGCGCAACAATGAAGACGATCTACGCAGCGCGTGCGTCGCAGCCGCGAGCCGTATCTATCTTATCGGCGAGGATGACGAGCCGGCCCACGATTCGGTGAGCGTGGCTGCGACAGGGCTGCTGCGCGGCCTTTGCGCCGGTGACGGCGCCCCCATCCCCTGCTTCGTGACCCTGGATATGCATTCGAGCCTGGATGTGTTCAATTATCTCCCCGGCGAGAAAGGTTCCCGCCTGCAGGTGGAGATAGTGAACGCCAGCGATTATCTGGCCGAGCAACTGCTCGTGGACACCGATTTTCTTCCGGTTCCGGACGACGGACAATCGCTGCATATAGTCTTAGCCGGTTTCACCCGCACCGCCCGTTCGATCGCGAGCGTGGCCGCGCAGATCTGCCATTTCCCGAAGGGAGAAAAGACTGTCATTACGTTCGTGGACGAAGGGATGCAGGAGAAGATGGACAATTATGTGGCCAACCACCAGAGCCTGTTCGACCTTTCGCATTACACATATATATCCCCCGTGGGCCGCACAGGCTATGTACCGAAAAACGGCTACGGCGACTTCCTGGATGTGGAATGGGAGTTCATCGACAGCCATCTCTCCTCCGAGCTGGTGCGCGGACACCTGGAGAAATGGGTCTCCGATCCGAAGCAGAAACTGGTGCTCATCCTTTGCTATGAAGATGCATCGGAAGGCATTTCTGCGGCGCTTCATTTGCCGAAAGCCCTTTACAAAGGAGAGGTCCCGGTGGCTGTCTACCAGAAAGACCATCCGGAGGTGCTGAACTCAGCTCTCTCGAGCGGCCAGTTCGGTTCACTGAAAAACTTCGGCGAGGCCGCTGAAGACAGCGACGCCCTCTTCCTGCGCCGCTCGATCCACGGAATGAGGGTCAACTATCTCTATGACCGCAAATACGGCGGCGGGGCCGCGACACCCGAAGAGGCGTGGGCTCGGCTGCCCTTCGCCCACAAGCTTTCGAGCATCGCCAGCGCCGCCTCGATTCCGCTTAAGCTGCGCGCCTTCGGCATAGAGCCGACCCGCGAATCTGTGGACGCACTCTCGCCGGAGGTGCTGGAAGCACTTTCGGAAGTGGAGCACCGCCGCTGGATGCTGTCCGTACTGTTTATGGGCTATTCCGCGGCTCCCGCGAAGGACAGGAAGGACCGCTCGAACTTCAAGGAACTCAAGACCAGGAAGTTTATCCATCTTGACATCGCGCCGTTCGACGAAATCGCCGAAGAGAAGGATAAAGACACTGTTATAGTCAAGAATATTCCTTTCATCATCAACGGTGAGCCAATCGCAGACCTATGATAAAGATTAAGACCGAGCCGTCGGAGGACGTCCTCTACGGCGAAAGCAAATGGTGGGGCTTCCCTGACCTTCCGGACGAGCTCGACTGGCCCACGGTACAGGCGAACGACGACGGCGAGCTGTTCGACGACCCGCTGACCTTCATCTGCCAGATCAAGTGCTCGGACCTCGCGCCTGTCGACCCTGAAGGTCTGCTGCCGCACGAGGGGATGCTGTATTTCTTCGGCGCGCTGGACTATTTCCTCGGCGATCTCGATGCGTTCACCACTCCCGGAATGGGAGAATGGCCGAAAGAGTATTTCCGAGTCCTCTACTCCCCTGTCGAAGAGGGCCTCAACACTCACACCCTCTTCTACGATGAAGAAGACGAAATCCCCGCCTGCCCCGCGCCGGAAAAAATATTATTCGTCACTCCCGACTCCGATCTGGAGTCTTATACCTGGCTCCTGGGAGAACCATTTGCCGAAGAGACACGCGAAGCGCTTCCGGGTTATACCTCTCTATTGCAGATCGACGAGAACGACGACTGGGGCCTCCGCTTTTTCGACTGCGGAATGCTGTGCTTTATGATAAAACCGGCAGACCTGAAGGCCCGCCGGTTCGATAAAGTCAAAGCCTGGCTTTATTCAGCCTAGCTGATAGCGTCCAGGCTCGGGACATAGTTTCTCTGAACCTGGTCGGCGAAGATCTGGGATATCTCCTTGATGCTGAGGCCGAGCTGTTGGCCGATGTGGTAGATGAAGTTGACTTCCTTCTCCGCGATATCCTTGTCGGAGATCACGACTCCCACGATGTAATCCAGAAGAGCCGGCTTCAGGCTCGGGTCGTACTGGAGGATCTGATTCACGGACTCCTCGAAAAGCTTGTCTACGTCCCTGTTCAGAATGTCCTCAAGAAAAGCCTTCGGGAAGATGTTGGCGTTTGAGAGGCTCCTCACTATGTGCTCATATTCTTCCTTGGTCACCTTGTCGTCCACATTCGCGGCGATGATGCCCGCGGTGGCGATGAACACCGACATAGGACCGTCGATGGGACGGTTGCCCACCTTCAGCAGAATCTGGATGAGTTCGTCCATACCCTGGTCGAGCTGAACCTGGTTTTCAGCGTTCGCGAACAGGTTGATTGCCTGCACACGGATAGGGTTGACCGGATGATCGTAGTGACTCATACCGCCGCCGCGCAGGAAGTAGTCGAGGTGCTTGCTGTTGTCGATCAGCAGATCACCGATGCCCACCTGCATCCTTTCGAGATCCAGGCCGGAAGCCATCTTGAAGAAGGCCGTTACGCACGCGCCAAGGTTCTCGCAGGCGAGGTAACCATAACGGTCGGCAACCAGCTCGGCCAGATTGTCGTGCAAATGTATCTTGTACTGGAGAGTAACGGGAGGCACTACGCTCTGAGGAGGGTATACGAAGTAAATCAGGCGCCTGAGCTCGGTGTCTTTGTTGATGAGGTGGCCGAGTTCGTGACCGATGACGAAGCGGAGTTCATCCTCGCTCATAAGGTTGAACAGCTCGGAGTTCACATTGACTATGTGCGGCTGGTCTCCCTCGGCTGCAATCGAGAATGCGTTGATGGTGGAGTCGCCGGTCACATAGAAGTCCACGTCCTCCTCGAAGCCGAGTTTCGCCTTGACTTCGTGGCAAAGGGAGTAGAAGCTGCCGAGCAGGTTCTCGTCGGCCTTCATACAGTGGCCTTCCATCTTGCTGCGCCAGTAATTGTCGCTGTCCGTGGTGTACTCTGCGTGTTTGAGTACGAACTTCACCACATCGCCCTGAAGGGCCTCATAGATCTGGCCCGCAAGGGCTTTCTCCAAACTGATTTCGGGATTGAGTTGCATACTTATTGAATTTTAGCGATTATTATCGATATGTTGTCGGCCCCTCCTGCCTCGCAGGCCATACGGAGAAGGTCTTTGGCTTCGCCGCCCTCGGCTAGCGTCTGCTCGATGTCGTCGTCCGCGACCATATCGCACAGGCCGTCGGAGCAGATGAGCAATGTGTCTCCCGGCATAAGTTTGCCTGCTATATCTTCCACCACCAGTCGTCCCTGGGTGCCGCCTCCTATGCAGTTCAGGAGGCTTTTGTCAGCATTCGGGTCGCCGGTGAGGCCGCGCTCGGTCTCGTCGGTGGTGAGCTGACGGAGCATCCCGCCGCGGAAGCGGTAGGTGCGACTGTCGCCGGCGCCGACGAGCCACACGCGGCCGTAGTGCCAGATGACGCCCGTGAGCGTACATCCCATAGGGTGGACCTGACCACGCTCAACCGCCAGACCGTTCAGCTTATAAGTGATGTAGCGGGCAGCCTCGCGGATGTCGTTCTCGAAAGTGTCCGGCTGAATCTGATGCAGATTGAGCTGCTCCTTGATTTCATTCAGGGTAAACTCGCTGGCCTCTTCGCCGGCTTCGTGCCCGCCCATTCCATCTGACACCAGGAGGTAGAAGAACCCATCCTCGGGAGTGTCCACGGAAAGCGAAGCGGAGTCGTCGCGAAGAAACAGACCGCCCACGGACACGGCGTCTTCATTGCCGTCCCGCACGAGCCCCTTGTGGCACACCGCCTGGATGTCGAGTCTCATTCTACCGTGAAATCAAGAGTTGCTATTCTCACGCTGTCTCCCTTCTTCACAGGCGCTGCCGCGCCCACGGTCAGCCGACTGCCGTTGATGAACGTCCCGTTTGTCGATCCACTGTCCATAATCGTCCACTCCTCCCCGCGCTTCCCTACCACTCCGTGCCTTCCCGATACATACGGGCACGAAGCCAGCTCGGGCCATATCCCGCCCGCTCTGCCAAACTCGCCCTCACGTAATACCAATTTCAATCCGTTGCCGACTAGAGTGAGCGGGGATGGGGTAGTCCCATAAACCGTCTCGCTTTCGCTCGACCCCACCGCTATCGCGGTCCCCCCTCTTACGGTGCCGAGGGTGGCACGGGTTTCTGGGGCTACCCCATCCCCGCCACCATTCGAAACAAACCACTTCGTTCCCGGTACAAGTACGCTTCCACACACGGGACATTCGGTTCCGCGTTTGGGGCGATGACACTCGGGACACCATTTGAGTTCCTTTCCGCACTGGTCGCAGAAAGCGCTGTCGTCTGGAATCAGACTCCTGCATTCGGGGCACTGTATCATAGCACGTCCTCCATCATAATGGTTTTACGTTCTTCCGGGGTGTGCGGGCGACCTTCTTCGGCAAGGCGCATCGCGAGGTTGCTCTTCACTTCGTCGAAGAGGTTGCGCGCGTCGCGGCCGTTGCCGAAGCTCCGCCCGCGGCGGTTGTAGATCATCGTGAGCTTGCCGCGCACGGCATTCTCCGCCCTGGGATCGAGCATATATCCACCCTTGCGGGCATAGATCATAAAAATCTGGAACAGCTCGTCAGGGGTGTAGTCTTCGAAGATGATGCGGTTGCGCGCCGGGAAGCGCGATTCGAGACCGCTGTTGCCTTCGATGAAAGCCTGCATTTCGTAGGAGTAGCCCGCCGCGATGCAGACGAACTTCCCGCGGTCGTCCTCCAGACGCTTGACCAGGGTCTGCAGGGCCACCGAACCATAGCCGTGGTCGTCCAGCTGGTAGGCCTCGTCGATGAAGAGGATACCGCCCATAGCCGTGTCGATCACGTGCTGCGTGATCGCTTCAGTGTCACCGACCACACGGCCAACCAGTTTCGTTTTGTCCACCTCAACCACGGTCGGACTGGGCAGTGCACCCATCGAATAGAGGATCTTGCCCATAAGGCGGGCGACCGTGGTCTTACCCGTGCCGGGGTTGCCGAGGAACAGGTAATGCCCGAGCGGAATCTCCGGCCGGCGGTTTTCCAGACGCGCGGTCTCTATCTCGTTGTTGATCGTGTGCGCGAGCTTCGTCAGCGCAGTCTTCACGCCCTCGAGGCCGACCAGTTCATTAAGCTCGGCCAGGCACTCGTCCACGGATATCTTCTCCGGCTCCGTGAACGGAATATCCTCCAGGTAAGCGGAATGAAGGAACTCCGGAGTCCATTTGTCATAGGGAGTGGCGTCGATACGGTTGTTGATATTGGTCTTTGTCTCCGCAACTTTCTTGATGGCTTCGCCGGCGTTGCCGAACTTGTCGTCCTTCATCGCCACCATCGCCTGGAACATCTTCAGGGCCTTCATCCTCACGGCGTCATCGGCAAAGGTAAAGTCGTATTTCTTCGCCTTCGCGGCACGCTCGTAGATCTCGAGCAGTTCCTCGGCGGAGTAATCGTCGATATGCAGGAAATGCGAGAAGCGCCTCTTGAGTCCGGGGTTGGAGTTCATAAAGGTTTCCATTTCCTTCGGGTAGCCGGCGCAGATCACTACGAACTTGCCGGCCTCGTTCTCCATTCTGGCCATAAGCGTGCGGACAGCGTCGCGGCCTTCGGGGCTCGTGCTCTGGCCGGCGGAGTCCATAGGGTCGAGCCCGTAGGCCTCGTCGATGAAGAGCACGCATCCCATCGCTTCGTTGATGGCGTCATTCATCTTCTCCGAACTCTCGTTCACGTACTTGGAGATTATGTTTTCAGGTTTCTTCTCCACCACCCTGTCGGAAGCGGTTACGCCCAGCGCCTTGAAGATCCTTCCGAAGATGCGGGCGACAGTGGTCTTTCCAGTTCCGGGATTGCCGGTGATGACGAAGTTGTATTTGGTAAGGCCTTCCGAGGCCTCGCCCATTTCAATCAGCCGCTTCTGGGTGGCGATTTCGCTCGCTATCTTGCGTATTGACTCCTTCACCCGGGCCATACCCACCAGCCCGTCGAGTTCCTTCATAATGTCCTCGACGGATATCTCTTCGGTGGCGTCCTCGCCCACTATGTCGGCATAACTGAGCACATCGTCTTCGGCGCCACGCAGGCGATGCCGCTTGACCGCGAGGTCGAAGAGGTTGCGGACTTCGCCGGCATTGCCGAACGTGTCGCCGCGCTTAAGCCACATACGGTCGAAGACTTTCGGCAGCATCTCCTCTGCCTTCGCATCCAGGGTGAAGGTGACGTTTTCGTCGTTACGCACCAAGCGCAGACGGAAGAGTTGCTCGAGCTCTCGTGCGCTGTAGTCGGGGAACTCTATGGTCACGTTCATCCTTCGCGGCAGGCCGGGGTTCATACGGATGAAATCGCCCATTTCCTTCGTGTAGCCCGCCATAATGCAGACGAACTCGCCCTTTCGGTTCTCCAGCAGGGTCATCAGCGTGTTCACGGCATCACCGCCGTAGCCGGCAGAATCGTCGCCATAGCGGGTGTTCAGAGCGTAGGCCTCGTCGATGAAGAGCACGCCGCCCATCGCCTGGTTGACGTATTTCTTCACATTCTCCTCCGAATCGCCTAGGTAGTGGCCGATGAAGTCTTTGCCAGATATCTCCACGAACTGGCCGGTGGGCAGGGCGCCCACTGCGTTGAGGACCTCGCCGAACTTACGTGCGAAGGTGGTCTTGCCAGTTCCGGGATTGCCGGTAAAGATGAAATGGTCTGTGATGAGTTTGTCCTTCACGCCCTTTCCCTTCTTCGCCTTGACGTTGCGGATGATGGCCTTGATTTCTTCCTTGACGCTCTTGAGGCCGATATAGTTGTCCAGCTCGGCAAGGATCTGCTCCTCGGTCTTCGGGATAAAGCACTCGTTGGTGTCGATATCCTGAGCCTCGACCATCTTGCCGCCACGTCCCATAGCCTTCACATACACGCTCTCCGCCACCATCTCCGAGAGATGTCCGTTGGTGTGGCCGAGGTTGGTCTGGCGCATAAACCAGGCGAAGTGCGCGTTAAGCTTATTCTCCACGTCGTCGGCTACGCCTATCTTGTATTTGTTCTGAAGCAGCTCGAGCGTGAGTTCGGTCAGGTCTTTAAGCCCGAAAGCACCGAGCCTGAGTTCGAATTCGAAGAGGCGGTGGACGTCCTTGTTGTTCTCGAGGAAGTCCGCAAGGTCGTTGTGATCGCCACAAAGGATTACAACCGGGGCTCCCTCATTATTGCGCATATGGCTGAAAAGCTTGTCCAGCTGGTTCACTTCGGAGGCCTTGTTGGTCGGAAGGAGTTTTTGGACGTTGGTTATCAGCAAAATGCCGTTTTTGAGCGCGGCTATGTTCTTGTCGAACTCACCGGCGAACTCGGCCCAGTCCGCGGCGTCAACCTCCTTGGCGGCCTGTTTCACCACACCGCTAGCAAGGATCTTGTCCGCGATCAGGTGCGCGATGAAGTGCTTACCGCTGCCGGAATCGCCGAGCACCAGGCTGTCCATACCCATCCTGGCTCCGCCTGCGGTCACTATCTTTGCGACCCGGAGCTTTTCGTCGAGACGGTCCAGTTCGGGGACTATGCTGTCCTTGCCTATCAGGCCCTTCTGCGTCGATTCGACTGCGAGAGCCTCGCCGCAGAAACGGCAAAACCTCGCTTCAGGCCTGTTTTCCTTACCGCAATGTGTGCAAATCATTTCTTTTCTACTGTTTCTGTCTGTGGCGCGGAAATCTTCTCCGGCCTTTCTCTCTTCGGGAGGAAGGCAGTGAAGATAGAGAGAATGACGACCGCGCCGATGAAGATGAGAAGGCGCCTACCCCTGATCTTCAGATCGTCTTTCCACCAGTCGATATCGTTGTCGTTGAACGCACCGTTCAGCGATGAATCAAAATCAGTTTCGTTCGAGAAGGCATAATACAGCGGCTCCAGCACCTTTTCGTCGAAGCCGGGGCCGGAGAACTTCCTCGCGCTGTCCGCAAACGGACTCTTGAAGAACACCACTTTGATGCAGAGGAGCACAAGCATAGTGATAACTATCCCGGCGAAGATGTAGAGTATAAACTGGCCCAGGAACTTGATCACCACCATAAGCAGGAAACCGCCTATCACACCGCCAATTATAGGAATCAAGCAACCGTCAGAGTCCAGGACGAAATAAAGCACTCCGGCAATCACGAGTCCAAGCAGCCAGGTCCAGTTTTCCAACCTGAATTGCTTGACGTCTATGATCGGGTTGTCGATTATTGACAGTATTATCGCTCCGAGTATCAGCAGCAGCGGGATCACACCGAAGACCACTGCCGCAACCAACTGCACGACATTCCTTATACTGAGATCGCGTATGCGGCGCCTGCCTCCATAAAAGAGTTTGTCCGCCTCCTTTTCCGCCGCATCGAAACGCGTGACCGGAGTCAGGTCGGAATCTATCCTGCGCAGGTCGTCAAGATAATCCTTCAGGCGCTGCTCGTAGGTGAACTGCGGTTTGTAGTCCACGGTGGGATCTTCCTGATGGTTCACTGCGAGGAAGCCGCGAAGTCCGCCTTCGTTGTAGGACGCTCGCAGAGTTTTGTACGGCTGCGAGAAGAGCGACGAGAGCGATTTCACGGTCGCGCCGTTCTGGAGCCGGAGCTCCGGACTCACGCCGTAGCCCTTGATCACCTTCATCCACGCCGCCTGCACGCGGAAAGTGTCGTCCTTCGGGCCGCATTTCTTACGGTAGTCGTCAGAGTTGCGGTCGGTGCAGTAGACGAACCACGAGCGCTGTTTGCGGAAACGGTCGCCCTTCGTGTCCATAAAGTCTGTGACATAGTGATAGTCCTCCGGCTGAAGGAAGTTGCAGACTATGTTCACGACCGTCTCCAGCATTATCTTGCCGTTGAGCGGCGAGTTCTTCGGCTTTCCCCATTCTTTGCGGAAAGCGTCAAGAGTGCCGCCGTTGGTCCAGTAGGCGTTGTATATCTTATTGAACAGGCGACCCAGGCCCTCCTGCGTCATCGCGTAGTCGGGGTCGCCGGGATCGTTGATCAGGTTGATGTCAGACAGGGGATCGAGGAGCTGCACGCGCAGCATAAACACGTCCATCGTGTCGCGCGAAGCCGGGAACTTGTCCGCGATCGCGACGCTGCGCACACGCACCCACTCCTTGAATGGGTCCTGGCATAGACGTGTCACCGTCTGTTCGTCCGGATGAGAAGAGTTGCAGTAGTTGCTCACATCCTTCAGGGTGACCGCGTGGGCTTCGGTGGCGGAACCGTCAGCGCGAGAGAATCCGCTCAGAGGGAACGGGATGGTGGGATCCAGCAGGAAGATGGTCGCGAAAAGGCCGGTTATCTGGTCCTGCGGGTAGCGCTTCTCCACTATGTCCTGAATCTCCATCGCGAGTTCGGGATAGGGTTTGAGCCAGCGCTCCACCTGGCCGCGGTAGAGGTATTTGACCGCCAGGTCGCTTTCGTCCTCGAGCATAAACATAGCCAGCTCCTGCGGGGTGTTCGCGATCTGGTGCTTCGAAGCGTTGTAGGTTATGTTCAGGTCTTCGATTATCTCGCCCTCGTCCACGGGAACGTCCTCCCCGTTCATCGTGCGCTCGATCTCGGGGTAGTCCCAGCGCTTGGCGGGATTCTTTATCAGCAGGCCGCGGCAGATGCGCGCGAGGGGATCCGGCATATCGGCCGGAATCGCGATGCGGCCCTTTTTCTTGTCTATGGCGAGCTCCGGCTCCTTGGCGTTGAACGCGCCCTCGCCCATCCACAGCGAGAGGATGGTCATACCGAGCGAGTAGAAATCAGCTTTGGGCGTGAGCTCTATGAATATTCCCTCCGGGAGGGTGACGGTGTCGGTGTAAATCTCAGGAGCGGCATAGATTGGGGTGCGGACCTGGTTGGTTATGCACGTGCCGCGGGAGTTGATCTCATCCGCGATGCCGAAGTCGCACAGGACTGTGTCCCAGTCGTCCTTCCTGCGGATGAGGATGTTGGCGGGCTTGACGTCTTTGTGCAGAACGCCCGCTTTGTGCATCTCGTCCAGAGCGATGGCGGTCTTTACCACTATCGCAAGTATCGCCTCCGCATTGCCCTTCAGGCCGGCCAGGGCCGCGTTGCCTTCGGAGACATACTCCATAAGCTCGTAATCATCGCCGTACTCGTAGATCTTCGGGATGTAGCCTTTGCCCTGGAGCTTATCGAGGCGCTGAAGGATATTCTTATTGGTCTTGTATCCCTGATGGCAGAGCTTCAAGGCGTAGCGGCGCTTCTGGTCGTGGACCACGTATATGTCGCCTTCCGAACCGCTGCCGAGCACCTTCTCGATCGTGTATGCCTTCCCGCCCACGACTATCTCATCGCCCGGTTTGTGCTCAGCCTCCCTGGGCTTCAACTCATCACCGGGAGCGGCCAGAGCTGCAGCGGTCTTCTGGATGGCCGCTACGAGGGTCTTCTGGATAGCCAGGGTTTTCTGCGGGTCGGATGACATACTCAGACTCGTTTGTAGACTTTACGTTCGACGTTGGTGGTAAAGATTTGTCCACCGCTGTTCACCACTTCGCACTGGGTACAAGGCACCCAGGTACCACCCAAGCCCGGTCTTGCACACTCGTGGGGATTGTTGTGAAGGACGTGGCAGTAGTTGCACTCCCACGCCATAGACTCTTTCATAGGAATACCGCGCCAGCTCTCCTGAACGGTCTCCATCACGGCCACCTTGCGGGCCGTGTAATAATTGCGCTGCTCCTGGGGGGTCATCCCGGCCGGGGGGAGCATTTCCTCCATAGCCTGGTTGGCCTCCTCCACCGCTTTCTGGTACTCGGCCAGGATTTCGGCGCGGCTGCGCTGCGTCTTCGGCTGTTCGGTCCTGGGGATCCCGGCCGGTTTAAAGCCGACCTTGCCCATAAGCTCACGCATACGGAGCTCCCCTTCCGTGGGCTCAAGCGGTTCTTCCTCAAGCGCGGGTCCGGCCCCGTCCAGTTCAGCCTCGAGCTCGGCTATCCGCATCAGGGCTTTTGCGGCCTTCTGAACCGACGGGTCACGTTTGGCCCTGTCCACGGCGACACGCGCGGCGCGGGTGAGCGGCTGGCCGCACTGCCCGCAGAACGAACGGTGGTTGCGGGTGTGGCAGTTCGGGCAGATCACGCCTTCCGCGGGCATTCCGCACTCCGGGCAGTCGATGTCGTCCGGCCGCATAGGGGCGCCGCAGAAAGTGCAGTAATCCACCAGCCTCCCTCCGCAGACGGGGCAGAATTCCAGCCCCTCTTCGATAGTCGCGCCGCAGTGCGGACAGACTCCCGAGCCCTCGTTTACTGAGGGCCCGGAGTTTGTCTTTATCGCGGCCGAGGTTCTGGTTCGCTCGCGTGTCCTGACCTTTACGTCCATTTTATTCTTTCATCCTCAGGAGACCGTCCACTGCGTTATCGATGGCAGATATGATTTCCACGAGGAGCGATCTGGTGATGATGCCTTCGATTTCGTAATCGCCGTCGGTCTCGAGGGCGAAGACTATATTGCCATAGAGCGGATAGCCGCGGCCGTAGAGGATGGTGGCGGGCATATTGTCGCCGACCGTCTTGCCATAGCCGTTGCGGGCTACCATAAACACGAGGTGGCGCTTGTTCAGGTGCAGCTGCTCGGAGAGCTTATTGAGAGCGGGGGTGAAGCGTACGACCTCCACTCCGTCGGCTCCGATCCAGCTCGCGAGTTCGCCGCCGAGGGTGCTCCAGTCCGTGTTCTGGCTCTGCTCAACGGAGCATATGCCCTGATATGTGACCACGATGTAGGCGGGAATGATGCTGTCGTCCTCCTCTTCTTTGGCCGCCGGGGCTGGAGCGGGGGCGGGAGCCTGGCCGGACTCCTCCTCTTCATCTGCGCCGTCCTGCTGAGGATCGGGCAGGTCGCACAGATCCCTTACCCTGAAGAAAAGGCGCTTTTCATCGTCGGTGAGCTGACCGTCCACACAGATGATCTTCGCGAAAAGATTCGCCATCTGCTGTTTGCCGTCAGCGTCGAGGCCGGCGATAAGTTCGACTGCGCGGGCATCGGCCATCTCGTCGCCCGTCTTCATAATGAAGTCAAGCTTCTGCTTGTCTATGTCCGGGAAAGTCTGGAAAAAGTCGAAGAGGGGCTTCACCTCTTCATCGCTCATCTCGCCGTCGGCATAGATGAAGTACTTCGCGATTCTGTAAATCGCGGAGAGGGTTTCAAATGTGACTGTCATAGGTTAAAGCTGATCTGCGCCGGTGAATAAAGGAAGATCGCAGACTTCGATCATATTCTTGTAAACCTCCTCCTCTTGCGGATCGAGTTTGCCGTCGGAAGCGATGGTCATAAAGAGCATATCGGAAGTGAACTGCTTCTCGTCGCTGTCGAAATTCTGGATGCGGCGAATTGCCACCTCGAGATCCATTTCGTTGGCGGACTTGATGTACTCTGCCAGAAGGTCATCCCTTCCTTCGAAATTGTACTGAGCCCTGAGGCCGTCCAGGATGGCCTTGAATTCTTCTTCGGCGAAGTCTCCGTCCACACGGGCGGTTCCGAGACACACTGCGATCACGGCAGCGAGGTCTTCAAATGTAGAGGGTCCTCTCATAATTTTGGTTCTTTAGCTAGTGAATAGATATAACTGTTGTAACAAATATCGTTTTTGTTGTGGTCGTAAACAAATCGCTCTCCCGGAGCAAGGATGAACGGGATGGTGTAATCGTTCACGCAGAGCAGCCGTCCATCCGGCAGGGGCTGCACATACATCTGATACCAACCGGCGGAGACATATCCTTCAGGGGTAATTTCTTCGAGCGGCAGTTCCTCCTCCATATATTCGTGGTTCATCTTGCCGAACGTGTACTCCAGCCACTGCGCTTTCAGCTTGAGGCCCTCGGGGAAGACCATTTCGGCCGGCTTTATCAATTTGCCGTCTTTCCATAGGCCGGTGCCTGCATTCGGCCAGTCTTCGTGGTGTTTTGTGTACGTGATAGGACTGCCGTCGCACCATATCACGCGCCCGCAACTGTCGAATTCGGCCGTCTCCATCACCTCTTCGTAAGTGCGCTTGCGGGTGATGGTTTCATCCCATTCTTTTATTACGAACTCGAAGCCGTAGCCGTCCAGCACCCCGTTTTTCAACTGGCCGGAAATTATCCTTTTGTCGTCGAACACGACCGATCCGAGGCCGTCCAGGCTGCCGTAGAGCAACCTGCCGTCTCCCAAATCAGTCCAGTTCTTTCCGTAGAATAATCGCATATTCCTTGCAATATAACATTTTTTTCGAAGAGTATAAAGGGAGCATTTTGTTATATTTGTATTCGGATCAAAATGCAAGATTATGCTTGGTAAGGAAACATATGTGCGCCGCCGCGCAGAGTTGCTCCGGCTTCTGAAGGGAGAAAAGGGTGTGGCGCTCTTCATCGGCAACGTCGCGTCGGCGGCCCAGTATCAGGAATGCTGCTACAAATGGAGGCAGGACAGCACCTGGCTGTACTTGTTCGGTATCGACGAACCGCTCCTCGCCGCCACGATAGATCTGGAGAGCGGAGAAACGGTGCTGTATGGCGACGACTGCGACATAGACGATATAATCTGGAACGGCCCGACTCCGTCGATAGCGGATCACGCCGCGTCGAGCGGGATCTCCAAGACCGCCCCTTACGGAGCACTGGCCGCCGCGCTTCGCGGAAGGCAGGTGCATTTCGTGCCGGCATCGCGCTGGTACAATGCCGTGATGCTGGGAGAACTGCTGGGATTCAAACCCGCCGAGGCTTTCCGCGCAGGAAAGAAGGGTTGTCCCCGCGCTTCCGAGCCGCTGGTGCGCGCGCTCGTCCAGATGCGTCTTGTGAAAGACGCGGAGGAGATCGCGCTGCTGGACGCGGCTTGCGTGCTCGGGCAGGAGATGCACACCGTCGGCCGTAAGGGTATCAAACCCGGCGTAATTGAGCAGACAATAGTGGGCGATATGGAGGCCGTGGCCCTCGGAAAGGGCTGGGGCGTGAGCTTCGAGACCATCCTCACCCAGCACGGCGAGGTATTCCACTGCCATTCCCACGACCTTCCCATCGAACCTGGCAAACTGCTCGTCATCGACGCCGGTCTGGAGAGTAACGAACACTACGCCTCCGATTTCACTCGCACATATCCGACTTCAGGACGTTATACTTCCAAGCAGCGCGAGGTGTATCAGATAGTCTACGAATGCAACCAGCTGGCGTTTGAACTGACGCAGCCGGGAGTGGCATATCGCGACGTGCATCTGCGCACGATGGAACATATGCTCGGGCGTTTGAAGGAACTCGGACTCGTTCTGGGTGATCCCGTTGAAATGGTCGCCCAGGGCCTTGCCGGACTGTTCTGTCCGCACGGACTGGGACACAATATGGGCCTGGATGTGCACGATATGGAGGACTACGGCGAAGACCTGGTGGGCTACGACCCCGGCCAGAAGCGCTCGGACCAGCTCGGCCTGGGCAGCCTTCGTATGGCGCGCCGCCTGGTTCCCGGAAACGTAATTACCGACGAACCCGGCATCTATTTCATTCCGGCGCTTATCGCCAAATGGAAATCGGAAGGCATCGGCAAGGGGCTGATCAACTATTCCCTTTTGGAGGCCGAATATCTCGACTTCGGAGGAATCCGCTTGGAGGACGACGTGCTGGTTTTGAACGACGGTGCCCGCAGGTTGGGCGGCCCTCGCCTCCCCGCCTCCCCTTCAGAAATCGAAGACGCGATGGCGAAGGATTAGCCCCTGCCATTTTTGGTTTGCGCGCCCGAATTGCAAACCACCAGGTCTTGAGACCACATCCACACCAAAACTTTTCAACTATGGATAAACGTGTTTTAACGTTAAACTTCAAGGATACACTCTCGGCGTTGTCGGATTTGATGATGCCGAGAGTCTGTCTTGTATGCGGCCGGGAGCTGACCCTGCGCGAAAAGCACCTCTGCCTCCCCTGCTCCCTGGACCTACCCCTAACCCGCTTCGAATCCTTGGAGCACAACCCTATGGCCGACAAATACAATGCACGAATCGGTACACCAAACACCCCTCTGGTGAACGAAATGCCTCCTGATGACGGTTTGGTACAGGAAAAGCCCTTCTGGTGTACCAAATGCACTACGGAGAAGGTTTCGTACACAAAAGGGGCTCCTGGTGTACCAAACGCTCTTCCAGGGGATGGTGATAGTGCCACCCACGACCTGATCGGGGGTCTTGAGACTCGGTCTGAGGATTATCCCCGTAACGGGTGGAACGGATACGAACCATATCAAAGGGCGACGGCATTATTGCACTATTGGCACGAATCGGGGTACGCGAACATACCGCAAGCCTTGAAGTATGGGCGGAACTTCGAGGCGGGACGGTATTTCGGGTCGATGCTGGGAAAGCGGCTGCGAAGCTCGCCGCTTTTCGCGGACGTCGACCTCGTGGTCCCCGTCCCGCTTCACTGGACGCGGCACTTGAGGCGCGGGTACAACCAGGCGGAGATCCTCGCGCGCGCCATCGCCCGCGAACTCTCCGCCCCAAGGGCGGGCGCCGGGAC
>JAGAAD010000069.1 GCA_017615445.1 Bacteroidales bacterium | reverse complement strand
CCTGACTTCGTTCACCCCGCTGGAAGTCAGCGACCAGCGCACCGTGCCCATAGTCTTCGAATACCTGAAGATCCACAACACCCTCGTGCAGCCGGGCCCGAACGCTCCCGTCGAGAGCTCACTTCCGGGCAGGCCTGATGTGGTGATTCCGCACAAAGACAACGCCTTCAGTATCGCTTTCGCAGCGCTGGACTACGGCGAGCATGTGCACATGCACTACAAATATAAGATGGAGGGTTTCGACCAGGATTGGGTCGAATGCGGCACCGCGAATGAAGCTTATTATTCTAACATTCCCTCTGGCCGTTACCTCTTCAAGGTGAGGCTCTCCGGCGAAGGCCGCAATGTCATTTCGGACGAGCAGGTCCTCCGCATCAGGGTGCTCCCGCCGTGGTACGCCACCTGGTGGGCTATTATAATTTGGGTGCTGCTGGGAGGCTTCCTGGTGGGCATGGGTTACACTTTCTGGAAGCACGTCAGGCGCGTGAGGGCCGAAGCCGCCGAGCGTATTCGCGAGGTGAAGCTTGAGCAGGAACGTGCCGAGATGGCCGAGCAGGAGGAGAAGAAGCTGAACAAGATCCAGATGAACTACTTCTCGAACGTGGCTCACGAGTTCCGCACCCCTCTGACTATGATTGCAGGTCCTGCTGGCCAGCTGGCAGCATCGGAGAACATAAAAGGCGCAGATCGCGCTTTGGTGGACATAATCAGACGCAATTCGGCGTGGATGCTCTCGCTGGTGAACCAGCTGCTGGATTTCAACCGCATCGGCAACCGCAAACTCCAGATGAAGGTGGCGAAGATGGACATCGTTCCGCCGCTCAAGAGTATTGCGGACCTCTTCCGTTTCAATGCCCAGAGCAAGGGAATAGAACTCGCCACCACCGGTCTGGAGGACAGCTTCACTATGTGGGTAGACGCGGACAAAGTGCAGAAGATCCTTATGAATCTTCTCTCGAACGCGCTGAAATTCACGCCCTCCGGCGGCAAGGTCACCCTTTCGTTCGACGTTATTTCCCGCGCGGACGCAGCGGCTCTTTTCCCGCTCACGGATGAAGACACGGACGGCCAGTACGCCGCAATCCGCGTTTCCGACACCGGCCCCGGAATTCCTGAAGACGAAATGGAAAAGATCTTCGAACGCTTCTACCAGGGCGCATCGAAATCGAACACCCACGGTTCCGGAATCGGTCTGTACTATGCCCGCGTGCTGATCACTCTGCACCACGGCTACATCAAGGCGATCAACAGGCCCGGAGGCGGAGCGGAATTCTGCTTCATCGTGCCGGTGAGCGCATCCTCCTACACGAAGGACGAGCGCACGGACGCGGAACCTCAGAACCTTATCACCGAGAGCATTCCTGAGATTCTGATGCCGGAAGACAATTCGGAGGATCAGGACCGCAAGCACATCGCTGTGGTGGACGACGATATAGACATCGCGAACTACATAAAGCTCCTGCTGAAACCGCAGTACCGTGTGTCCATCTATTTCGACGTGGCGAGTGCGCTGCGCGGAATGCAGGACGACGCCCCGGACCTCGTCATCAGCGATGTGGTGATGCCGGGCGAGAGCGGCTATCAGCTCTGCGAAAAGATTAAGAACGACCTGCAACTCTCGCATATCCCCGTGGTGCTCGTCACCGCCAAGGTGGCAGTGGAGAGCCAGGTGCAGGGCCTGGACAAGGGCGCGGACGCCTATGTCAGCAAGCCCTTCCAGCCGCAGTATCTGCTGGCGCTCGTGAAGTCGCTGCTCGAAAACCGCGAGAAGCTTCGCAGGCAGCTGGGCAACGCCACCACCACCGAAAACATCCCGCCGGAAGCTCTCTCGCCGCGCGATGCGGCCTTCATGCGCGACCTCTATGCGCTGATGGAAAAGGAACTGGCTAACACGGATCTGGAGATAGTGAAGGTCTGCGAGATGATGAAGATCTCCCGCACGAAGTTCTACTACAAAGTGAAGGGCCTGACTGGCGAGAAT
Source organism: Bacteroidales bacterium (assembly GCA_017615445.1). The sequence continues at coordinate 4,922 of JAGAAD010000069.1, read as the reverse complement.
CCGTCCGTGTTCTTCAAGCACTACAAACTTAACAGGGCGGCCGAGCTCCTGCGCGAGGGCAAATACAACATGTCCGAGATAGCCTGGATGACCGGCTTCAACACCTTGTCTCACTTCAGCACTTCGTTCAAGAAACAGTTCGGAGTGCCCCCTTCTGAATACACTGGATAGTATGAAAAGAATATTTTTACTCCTTGCAGCCGCGGCCGTACTCGGCGCCTCCTGCATCACAAGCACTCCTCAGGAAAGACTCACCGTCAACGATGCGATGATCAATGCAGTCATCTCCAAGATGACTCTCGAGGAGAAAGTCAACATGCTTCATTCGAAGACCAACATGTCCTCAGCCGGAGTCGAGCGCCTCGGCATCGCGGACATCAACTACGCGGACGGCCCGTTCGGCATACGCGAAGAAGGCCAGCCGAACGGCTTTATGAGCGCCGGCTGGAAGCTGGACTCCGCCACCTATTTCCCCACAGGTTCGGCCCTCGCCGCCACCTGGAGTCGTGAGATGGCCTACATCTACGGCAAGGGCATGGGCAAGGAAGCCCGTCTGCGCGGCAAGGACGTGATCCTCGGCCCGGCAGTGAACATTCAGCGTCTGCCCGTGGGCGGCCGCACCTACGAGTACCTGAGCGAGGACCCGATCCTCTCGGCCGCTCTTTCGCTCGAGTACACGAAGGGCTGTCAGGACCAGGGCACTGCCGTGTGCATCAAGCACTTCGCCGTGAACAACCAGGAAACCAACCGCGGCAGCGTGGACGTCAAAATAGACGAGCGCACGCTCAGGGAGATTTACCTCAAGCCCTTCGAGAGCGCGATCGTGGAAGGCGGCGCGATGAGCGTGATGCCGGCCTACAACAAGGTCAACGGCGACTATTGCTCGGAAAACGAGCACCTGCTGAACGAGATCCTGCGCGGCGAATGGGGCTTCAAGGGAATGACCGTCTCGGACTGGGGCGGAACCCATAGCACGATGGGCGCTATGCTGCACGGCCTTAACGTGCAGATGACGGGCGACAATTATCTGGGCCAGCCCGTGATCGATTCGATCGCCACCGGCGCGCTGACCGAGGACCTCGTGGACGAGAAAGTCCGTCAGATTCTGCGCGTCCGCTATGCCATCGAGGCTGTTCCGGCCGATGTCGCGAACACGGTGATGACCTCGCAGCCCGAGTGCCAGAAGATAGCCCTCGAGGTGGCTGAAAAGTCTATAGTCCTTCTCAAGAACGAAGGTGGCCTGCTGCCTGTCGCTCCGACCGTCAAAAAGATAGCCGTGATCGGCCAGAATGCCGTGCTGAAGACCCAGAGCGGCGGAATGGGCGCAGGCGTGAAAGCTCTCTATGAGGTCACTCCGCTTGAGGGTATTCAGAAGCGCGCCGAGGGCATCGAAGTCGTCTACGCGCCTGGTTATAAGAACTATCCCGGCTTCCGCTGGGGACCCGCTCCTGCCGAGCCCAACCCGCTGGAAGCCGCCGCTATCGACGAACCCGCGGATTCCGCGCTGCTCGCCGAGGCTGTCGCCCTCGCGAAGGAGGCCGACCTGGTCATCTTCTTCGGCGGCACGAACAAGAGCATCGAGACCGAGGGCTCGGACCGCAAGAGCATCAAACTCCCTTGCGGCCAGGAAGAACTCGTCCTGGCTCTGCGCGAAGCTAACGCCAATCTCGTGAGCGTGCTGATTTCCGGCGGCCCCACCGATCTGCAGGTGCTGGAGCCCGCTTCCCCCGCCATCGTGCAGGGCTGGTGGAACGGCACTGAGGGCGGAACGGCGCTGGCCGAAGTCCTCTTCGGCGACATCGCCCCTTCCGGCAAGCTGCCGTTCACCTTCCCGATGAAGCTGGAAGATTCGCCGGCCTATGCGCTCGGCAATTTCCCGGACCCGAACGCCGGCGGCGACCTGTTCACCCTTATGTTCAGGCCGGACGTGATGAGGATGACACGCGAAGAGCGCCAGAAGCTCATCGATTCGCTCCCGAAGCCTGAGTCGCACTACACCGAGGGCTTCCTCGTGGGCTACCGCTGGTTCGACACTAAGAACGTCAAGCCTATGTACGCCTTCGGCCATGGACTTTCCTATGTGGATTTCACCTACGGCGCTATGCGTGTGGGCGGCGGGAAAAACGTGATCAGAGTCAGCTTCCCGCTCACCAACAACGGCGATATGCCGGCTGAGGAGGTCGTGCAGCTCTATGTGCACCGCTGCGAGTCCGAGGTGGAGTGGCCTGAGAAGGAACTGAAGGCCTTCGAGCGCGTGAGCCTGAAGCCCGGTCAGACCAAGACCGTCACCCTCGAGATTCCCGTCAAAGAACTGCGCTACTGGAATGTCCAGGAGAACTGCTGGACTCTTGAGCAGGGCAAAAAAATGCAGCTCCTTCTCGGAGCCGCATCGGATGATATACGCCAGAAAGTGGAGATAGTTTTCTAGGAAGCTATTCCCACTTGGCTTCAGCCTGGTCGACCTCTTTGCGAAGTTTCGCAGGGAGGTCGGCTATGCATTTGTTGCATTTCATTTCGAGGGTGTACATCCTGCCTATGCAATAGTTAGAATGGCCGCAGGGGCTCTTGGTGAGTTCGCCCGAATGAAGTTTGTTCACGAAATCAGTGTCGCGGATCAGTGCACGGGCCATCTGCAGGCCGTCGAAGCCGGCTGCCAGAACTTCTTCCATCTTGCTGAGCGAGACCATTCCGCCTACATAGATCAGCGGCAGTTTCACCGCGGCGCGGAACTTCTTCGCATCCTCCAGGAAATAAGCCTCTTTGTAGGGCACGGTGGGAATGAGCACCCTGCCGAAGAAGAACAGCAGCAACTGAAGCCACCAGAACTTCTTCGTGTCCATGTAGTGCGACATGGTCTTGATGGGCATCGCGCCGCGCATAACTTCCATTGGCGCCTTGCTCACGAAGCCTGCGGAGAGCACTATTCCGTGCACGCCCAGCCTCTCGAGCTCGCGGGCCACCTCCAGGCACTCGTCCTCCTGCATTCCGCCCTTGAAGCCGTCGTGCATGTTCATCTTCACCACGACGGCTATGTCGTCGCGGGCTTCTTGCATAACGCGGGTGATCACGCGTCTCATAAAGCGCATGCGGTTCTCCAGCGAGCCGCCGTATTCGTCGCGGCGATGGTTGGTGAACGGCGAGAGGAACTGGCTGATCAGATATCCGTGGCCGGCGTGGATCTCCACACAGTCGAAGCCCGCCTCGCGCGCGAGATTCACGGCGTGGCCGAAGTCTTCCACCAGCTGGTCGATGTCCTTGACGCTCAGGCGGCGGCAGAAAGTGGGCGAATAGATGTTGAACCCGCCTGATGCGCCCACGGGCGTGCAGCCGCAAGTGGCACGGTGCGTCATGTTGCCGCAATGGCCGAGCTGGATCGAGCATTTCGCGCCTTCGGCGTGGATGGCGTCCGTGATTCGCTTGAGCCCGGGGACTATCTCCTCGCGCATCCAGAGCTGGCCGTCGAAGGACAGTCCGCTGCGGCTGACGGACGCGTAGGCGAGGGTGGTCATGCCCACGCCGCCCCGCGCTACCGCTGTGTGGTAGTTATACAGGTCCTCGGAAGGGCTGTTGCCGTAGGCCATATTCTCAAATGCGGCCGAGCGGATGATGCGGTTGCGAAGGGTCACCGGCCCGAAACTGACCGGGGTGAAAACGGGGGATTGGATCATAGTTTAGTAAATGAACGGAATCATGCGCTTGGTGCGCTTTGTGTCTATCTGGCCGGGGAATTCCCGTTGGTAGAGGTCGTAGATGCGGGCCGCGCGCGGGGCGAGATTCGCAAAAGTCCAGAGCGCGAACACGGCTCCGGCGAGCGACCACGTCAGGATCGCGAACCCCACCCACTCCAGCAGCTCGCCGAAATAGTTCGCGCTCGTGACATAGCGAAACATTCCCGCGCGCGGCAGGTAGTGCTTCGTGTCGCCGGGCTGGCGCAGACCGCGGATAATCGCGTCCGAGCTTATGTTTATGTACATACCGGCGATGAAGATGCAGGTGCCGAGCACGAAGGGGATGCTGTGCAGCCAGTCTATGCCGTAGTAGGCGGCGGGGGAGACGTAGAAGATCCAGCCGCCCTGCATCAGCGCGTTCAGGGTGTTGAACACGACTCCCATCAGGATTATACTCAGCGGCATACGGCTGTGGCCGCGAAGCTGGTTCGGGAAGATGAACGAGCGGTGGAAGTAGTGCAGCTCGAAAAGAAAGAGGAAAGCCAGTCTTGTCCAGTCGAAGCGCCGCTCTGAAAACCACCAGAGCAGGAGCATCGCCAGGAACACGGGCACTTCCATAAGGAACCAGCCCAGATGGTTGTCCAGCGAGGGACCCCACTTGGGCTGGTAGAACTTACCGTATCCGGCGTCCACGAAAAACAGGGAGACGAACACGACGGCCGCCACCGCGGCCATTACGATCAGAAAGATGTTAAAACCTTCCGGAGTAAACATTACAGGCTCTTGACCTTCTCCAGGAAGTCATGGACGTGCTGTTTATACTCTTCAGGGTGCTTTTGGAAGGAGTTGGCGTGCACCGCTCCTTCCGCTACCCATTTCTCTTTATAACCCTGGGTCTTGGCATTGTAGCACTTGTCCAGATGCGAGAACGGCACGAAGTCGTCTGCGTCGCCGTGGATGAAGAGCATAGGGACCGTGGATTTCTTAAGCTGCTCCACCGAAGAAGCCTCCCAGAAGCCCCAGCCGTGCTTTTTCTTGGTCACGAGCGAGGCGCTCTGAAGGATGTCGGCAGGAACGAACCAGAAGCTGTCCCTGCGGTTCTTGTTGAACTGTGCAACCACTGAAGCATAGCCGCAGTCTTCCACTATCGCCTTGATGAACGGCTGGAGTTTGTCTCCGGAAGCCATCATCACTGTGGCGCCGCCCATGGACACGCCGTGAAGGACGAGGAAGTCGTCCTTGAAGATATTGTGG
>JAGAAD010000011.1 GCA_017615445.1 Bacteroidales bacterium | reverse complement strand
GATCAGCAGGATGCTGTCTTTCATTCCGTCCAGATTCTCGTCCAGTTTGGTGGAGAACTCGGCCCAATCCGCAGCATCCACCTCTTTTGCGGCCTTCTTGACTACTCCGCTCGCAAGCATCTTGTCCGCGATCAGATGGGCAATAAAATGCTTGCCGCTGCCGGAATCGCCGAGCACCAGGCTGTCCATGCCCATGCGGGCGCCGCCGGCCGTCACCTCCTTCGCCACCCTGAGTTTCTCGTCCAGACGGTCAAGCTCAGGGACTATGCTGTTTTTTGCTATCAGGCCCTTCTGCGAGGATTCGCTGGCGAGAGCAGTGCCGCAGAAACGGCAGCACTTCGCCTCAGGCCTGTTTTCTTTGCCGCAATTTGTGCAATTCATGTCTTATCCGTGTTTGTGACAGTCTGCTCGACTGCCGGGGCCGTCAATTTCTCAAGATGTTCGCTCTTCGGGAGGAAGGCTGTGAAGATAGCGAGGACGACTACCGCTCCGATGAAAATGAGCAGGCGCTTACCCCTGATCTTCAGGTCGTCTTTCCACCAGTCTATATCGTTGTCGTTGAACGCTCCGTTCAGCGAAGAATCGAAAGTGGTCTCATTGGAGAAGGCGTAGTACAGCGGCTCCAGGACCTTTTCGTCGAAGCCCGGGCCGGAGAACTTCTTCGCGCTGTCCGCAAACGGACTCTTGAAGAAAATAACCTTTATGCAAAGGAACACTATCATCGCGATCACTATCGCCGCGAAGATGTAGAGTATGAACTGGCCGAGGAATTTTATCACCACCATCAGAAGGAAACCTCCTATCGCGCCGCCGATGATGGGGATCAGGCAGCCGTCCGTGTCCAGGACGAAATAAATGATTCCCGCAATCACAAGTCCGAGCACCCAGGTCCAGTTTTCCAGCCTGAAGTGCTTGACATCGATTATAGGGTTGTCCACTATGGAGAGAACAATCGCGCCGAGCATCAGCAGGAGAGGAATCAAGGCGAAAACTATTGAAGCCACCAGCTGAATCACGCTCCGGATGCTGAGATCGCGTATGCGGCGGTGCCCGTTGAAGAAAAGCTTGTCCGCTTCTTTCTCGGCGTAGTCGAAACGCTTTACCGGTGTCATGGACGGGTCTATCCGGCGCAGGTCGTCCAGATATTCCTTGAGCCGCTTCTCATAAGTGAACTGTGGTTTGTAGTCCACTGTCGGGTCTTCCTGATGATGCACTGCAAGGAAGCCGCGAAGGCCATGGTTATTGTAATCTGCGCGCAGGGACTTCGCCGGGCGGGAGAAAAGCTTCTGCAGGGAATTGACGGTGCTGCCGTCCGACAGACAGAGCTCCGGAGTGACTCCATAGCCCTTGATTACTTTCATCCACGCAGCCTGAATCCGGAAAGTGTCGTCTTTGGGGCCGCATTTCTTGCGGTAGTCGTCAGAGTTGCGGTCAGTGCAGTAGACGAACCACGAGCGCTGCTGGCGGAAACGGTCACCCTTACTGTCGAAGAAGTTGGTGACGAAATGAGCGTCCTCCGGCCGTTTGAAATTCTCCGCTATGTTGGTTATGGTGTCCGGCAGCAGCCAGGATGCGCCTTGGCCGCAGAAATACGAGTTGTAGGCGGCGTTCAGCAGCCGGCCTAGCCCCTCCTGCGTCATGGCGTAGTGCGGGTCGGACGGGTCGTTGATGAGGTTGATGTCCGAGAACGGGTCCATCAGCTGGACACGCTGCATGTAGACCTCCGATATTTTGCCAGCTGGCGGGAAGTCCGCCGCAATCGAGGCACTGCGCACGCGCACCCACTCGGTGAAGACATCCTGGTTCAGTCGCTCCCTGGTCTCGTCGTCCAGCTCGGCGGCGTTGCAGAAGTTGCTGACGTCCTTGAGGGTGACGGCGTTCGCTGCCACAGCCGAACCGTCTGCGCGGGAAGTGCCGCTCAGCGGGAACGGGATCTTGGGGTCCAGCAGGAAGATGGTGGCGAAATAACCGGTGTTCCGGTCCTCCGGGTAGCGCTTTTCCACTATGTCATGAATCTCGAGGGCGAGTTCGGTGTAGGGCTTGAGCCAGCGTTCGACCTGCCCGCGGTAGAGGTACTTGATCGGGAGGTCGCTGTCGTCCTCGAGCATAAGCCTGGCCAATTCCTGCGGGGTGTTGGCGATCTGGTGCTTCGAAGCGTTGTAGGTAATGTTCAGGTCTTCGTTGATCTGCCCTTCATCCACGGGGACGTCTTCTCCGTCCATCGTGCGCACGATTTCGGGGAGATCCCAGCGCTTCGCCGGATTCTTGATGAGCAGGCCGCGGCAGATCTTCGCGAGCGGATCCGGCATGTCCGCCGGGATCGCGATACGGCCCTTTTTCTTGTCCATCGCCAGCTCTGGTTCCTTGGCGTCGAACGCGCCTTCGCCCATCCAGAGCGAGAGGATGGTCATGCCGAGAGAGTAGAAGTCCGCCTTCGGCGTGAGCTCGATGAACACGCCCTCCGGGAGGGTGACCGTGTCCGTGTAGATCTCTGGGGCGGCGTAGATGGGGGTGCGGACCTGGTCCGTGATGCAGGAGCCGCGGGAGTTCAGCTCGTCCGCGATTCCGAAGTCGCAGAGGACGGAGTCCCAGTCCGCCGTGTTGCGGATGAGGATGTTCGCCGGCTTGACGTCTTTGTGAAGCACGCCGGCTTTGTGCATCTCGTCCAGGGCGATGGCGGTCTTCAAGGTGATTGCGAGAATAGCTTCCGCGTTCCCTTTCAGGCCGGCGGTGGCGGCGTTGCCCCCGGGGACGTACTCCATCAGCTCGTAGTCGTCGCCGTATTCGATTATCTCCACGGAGTACCCCCTGCCTTTCAGCGTCTCCAGGCGCCGGAGGACCTTTGTATTGGTTTTGTAGCCTTCGTGGCAGAGCTTGAGAGCGTAACGGCGACGGCCGTCTGTGACCACATAAAGGTCTCCCTCCGCGCCGCTGCCCAGAACCTTCTCGATCGTGTATTCCTTGCCCCCGACGACTATGCGCTCACCTGCCTGGTGCGCCGCTGCCGCCGGCTTGACGGGCTCGCCCGGCTTGTTCGGAGCGGAAGCCGTCTTCTGCGTAGAAACCGTCTTCTGCAGAGCCGCCAGAGTTTTCTGGATCGACTGGGTTTTCTGGGGATCGCTCATAGACGTTTGTAGACTTTGCGCTCCACATTGGTGGTGAAGATCTGCCCGCCGCTCTGCACCACTTCGCACTGAACGCACGGGACCCATTTGCCTCCGAGATGAGGCTTGGCACATTCGTGGGGGTTATTGTGCAGGACGTGGCAGTAGTTGCACTCCCAGGCCATGCTTTCCTGGAACGGGATGCCGCGCCAGGTTTCCTGCACGGTCTCCATCACCGCGACCTTGCGGGCGGTGCAGTAGTTCCGCTGCTCCTGCGGGGTCATCCCCGCCGGCGGGAGCATCTCTTCCATCGCCCGGTTCGCGTCTTCCACCGCTTTCTGGTACTCGGCCATGATCTCGGCGCGCGTGCGCCTGGTCTTCGGCTTTTCCGCCTCCGGCGCCACGGCGGGCTTGAAACCGACCTTGCCCATCAGCTCGCGCATTCGGAGCTCGCCTTCAGTGGGCTCGCGCGGGGCTTCGTCCTCCGGGCCGGGCCCGGCACCGTCCAATTCCGCCTCCAGTTCCGCGATCCGCATCAGGGCCACGGCGGCCTCTTTCACCTTCGGGTCCAGCTTCGCCCTGTCCACGGCTATCCTTGCGGCGCGCGAGAGCGGCTGACCGCACTGCCCGCAGAAGGGGCGGTGGTTGCGGATGCCGCATTTCGGGCAGATTATGCCCTCGGCGGGCATTCCGCACTCCGGGCAGTCTATGTCGTCAGGCCGCATGGGCGCGCCGCAGAAGGTGCAGTAGTCCACCAGCTTCGCGCCGCAGACCGGGCAGAACTCGAGGCCTTCCTCGATGATGGCGCCGCAGTGCGGACAAACCCCTGAGCCCTCGTTCACCGAGGGCCCCTGGGTTGACGCAGCCGCAGTCGCGACCGCGGGCTTTACCCGTTCGCGTGTCCTGACTTTTTCGTTCATTTTATTCTTCGAACCTCAAAAGGCCGTCCACTGCGGCATTGACCTCATCGAGAACCTCCAGAACAAGGGATCTGGTCAGGAAACCTTCTATTTCGTATCCCTTATCTGTCTCCAGAGCGAATGCGATGTTTCCGTAGAGGGGATAACCGCGACCAAGGAGGATCGTGGCGGGCATGTTGTCGCCAACTGTCTTCTGCCCTGAATGACGGTCGATCAGGAACACCAGATGACGCTCGTTCAGACTGAGCTTTTCCGTGATAGCATTGAGGGCCGGAGTGTAGCGAACCACCTCCAGGCCGTCTGCATTAAGCCACTGCTCAATCTCGCCTCCGAGGGTGGACCAGTCTTCGTGAACGCTCTGTTTGAAAGAGACCTGTCCGTAGAAGTTGACTATTATGAAGGTCGGGTCGATTTCATCTTCTTCGTCCGACTCTTCTTGGGCAGCGTGACCGGGGGCCGGGGCAGGGGCCTGGCTGAACGATTCCTGCTCGGGCTCCTCTTCCGGCTCGTCATCGCTCTGCGGGTCCGGCAGTTCGCACAGATCGCGAACCCTGAACCAAAGAGCCTTTTCTTCGTCCGTCAGCTGGCCGTCCGCGCAGATTATGTGCGCGAAGAGATTTGCCATCTGCTGCTTGCCGTCTGCGTCCAGACCGGCGATAAGCTCGATCGCACGGGCGTCCGTGAGCTTGTGCTCGCCCAGATCCATTATGTAGTCCAGCTTTTCCTTGGTGATGTCCGGGAAAGTCTGGAACCAGTCGAAGACTGGCTTTACTTCATCTTCCGTCAGATCGCCGTCTGCGTAGATGAAGTACTTCGCGATGCGGTAGATCGCGCCGAGGGTTTCGAGTGTGACTGTCATGGTTTTTAGAGTTTATCGGCTCCGGTGAAGAGAGGCAGGTCGCAGACTTCGATCATTCCTTTGTAGATCTCTTCCTCCTGGGGAGTGAGTTTGTCGTCGCAGACGATGGTCATGAAAAGCATGTCCGAAGTGAACTGCTTCTCTTCTGCGTCGAAGTTCTTGATGCGACGGACAGCTTCCTCGAGATCCATCTCGTTTGCATACTTGACATACTCTGCAAGCAGATCGTCCCTGCCTTCGAAATTATACTGAGCCCTGAGTCCTTCCAGAATCGTCTTGAACTCGATCTCGTCAAATTTTCCGTCTTCACGGGCTGTTGCAAGACACACTGCGATGACTGCAGCAAGGTCTTCAAATGTAGAGGGTCCTCTCATGATAGTGTTTGTTATGTTGTGAATACTTATTTGGTTATCAATTGACTTGCAATATAATATTTTTTTCGTTCAGTTTGAAGAGCCCTTCTCCAATTTCCCTCCGTTGTCGACCCCCTCCCTACACAAGGTGGAACTTTACCTCCAGGACCTTGTGCGCAAAAAACCACTACAAGACTTCCAGTGCACAAGGTCCCGGGGATACATTTCCACCTTGTGCGAAAGGAGAGGGATTTTAGTTATATTTGTGTTTGGAACAATTTGATAGAATATGCTAAGTAAAGAAACATACATCCGCCGCCGCGCGGAACTTTTGAGTCTGATGGAAGGGACGACCGGTGTGGCGCTCTTCATCGGAAACATCCCTTCGGCCGCCCAGTATCAGGACTGCTGCTACAAATGGAGGCAGGACAGCACCTGGCTCTATCTGTTCGGAATAGACGAGCCGTGCCTTGCCGCCACCATCGACCTGGAAAGCGGTGAGACGGTGCTTTATGGGGACGACTGCGATATAGACGACATAATCTGGAACGGTCCCACCCCCTCGATCGCGGACCACGCCGCTGCGTCCGGCATCTCACGGACGGCGCCGTATGCCGCCGTGGCCAGCGCCCTGAAGGGCAGGCACGTGCATTTCGTGCCGACGTCGCGCTGGTACAACGCCGTGATGCTCAGCGCCCTGCTCGGTTTCAAGCCGGAAGAGGCGTTCCGGGTCGGGAAGAAGGGCTGCCCCCGCGCGTCCGAGCCGCTGGTGCATGCGCTCGTGAAAATGCGTCTGGTCAAGGACGAGGAAGAGATCGAGCTGCTGGACGCGGCATGCGTGCTCGGCCAGGAAATGCACACCGTCGGGCGCAAGGGCATCAAGCCCGGAGTGATCGAGCAGCGGATCGTGGGCCAGATGGAGGCCGTGGCGCTCGGAAAGGGCTGGGGCGTGAGCTTCGAGACGATCCTCACCCAGCACGGCGAGGTGTTCCATTGCCATACGCACGACCTGCCGATCGAGCCGGGCAAGCTGCTCGTGATCGACGCCGGGCTTGAGAGCAATGAGCACTATGCCTCCGATTTCACCCGCACGTATCCCACTGCCGGCCGCTTTACGACCAAGCAGAGGGACGTGTACCAGATAGTCTACGAATGCAACCAGCTCGCCTTCGAGCTGACGCGGCCGGGAGTGGCCTACCGCGACGTGCATCTGCGGACGATGGAGCACATGCTTCTTAGGCTGCGCGAGCTCGGGCTCGTGCTGGGAGATCCGGCCGAGATGGTAGCCGCCGGTTTGGCCGGTCTGTTCTGCCCGCACGGCCTGGGACACAATATGGGCCTGGATGTGCACGATATGGAGGACTACGGAGAGGATCTGGTGGGCTACGACCCGGACCAGTCCCGTTCGGACCAGCTCGGTCTGGGCAGCCTTCGAATGGCGCGCCGGCTGGAGCCCGGAAATGTGATCACCGATGAACCCGGAATTTACTTCATCCCGGCGCTGATCGCAAAATGGAAAGCGGAGGGTGTCGGCAAGGGGCTGATCAATTACGATTTGCTCGAGGCCGAGTACCTTGATTTCGGCGGAATCCGTCTGGAGGATGATGTGCTGGTGACCGACTTCGGCGCCCGCAGGTTAGGCGGTCCCCGCCTCCCCGCCTCCCCTTCCGAAATCGAAGAGGCCATGGCCGCGGATTAAGGCCAGCGGATTACTCCCCCTGGGGTCCCCTGAGATTTACCCCACCCCATTCCCCGAGGTTAGGGACCCCAACCATTCGTTCCGGTATCAGGACGTTTTTCCAGTCACCCTGGAACCTTTATTAAACCTCTCAAACTATGGATAAACGCGTTTGGACGTTGAACTTCAGGGATTCGCTCTCGGCACTATCTGATTTGATGATGCCGAGAGTCTGTCTTGTCTGCGGGCGGGAGCTGACTTTGCGCGAAAAGTTGCTTTGCCTCCCCTGCTCCCTGGATCTTCCCTTGACCCGGTTCGAAAACTGGGAACACAACCCCATGGCGAATAAATACAATGAAAGAATTGGTGTCACCCCCGACCAGATCGGGGGCCTTTACGAACCATATCAACGGGCGGCGGCGCTACTATATTACTGGCACGGATCGGGGTACGCGAACATCCCCCAATCGTTGAAGTACGGGCGGAACTTCGAGGCGGGGCGGCACTTCGGCGCGATGCTCGGCCGGCGGCTGGCGGCTTCGCCGCTCTTCGCCGACGTCGAGCTCGTCGTCCCCGTGCCGCTCCACT
>JAGAAD010000068.1 GCA_017615445.1 Bacteroidales bacterium | reverse complement strand
CTGACCCCCGAGCGTTTCGCCGAGATCAAGCAGAACACGATCCAGGGCGGCAGCGCCATCATCAAGCTCCGCGGCCGCAGCTCCTTCCAGAGCCCCGCGTACTGCGCAATCAAGATGATCGAAGCCTCGATGGGCGGTGCGAAGTTCACCCTCCCTGCCGGAACATATGTGAATAACGAGAAGTACAAGAACGTGATGATGGCTATGCCCACCACGATCGACGCCACTGGCGTTCACTTCGTCGCTCCCACCGGCACCCCCGAGGAACTCGCAGCCCTCGACGCCTCCTACGCACATCTCTGCAAGATGCGCGACGAGATAATCGACCTCGGCATCGTCCCTCCTGTCGCAGAGTGGAAGAAAGAAAATCCGAATCTGTAATAATGTCACCCCCGGCCTCGACCGGGGGTCTTTTTTTGCCTTTCCGGCGCCAAATCACTAGATTTTGGCGCCGAATCACCCATTTTTCCTTCTTCCGGCGCTCTTTTGTCCCTTTTCGCCGCCGATTCGGACGCGGGCGCGCTACCGGGGCTAACGCCGGAGCGGGAGAGGATTGCGTAAGCTTGGGATTAATCCGTGAGTTGTTGGTCAAAAAGCTCAAACACAGTTTGACCTTTTCGCCCAAAACTCGCGGAGTGCTTCTTTCTGACGCGCGCGAGTTCGGCGGCCTGCGCAAAGGATGTCCTACCCTCGCGACACCGCGACTGCAAGGGCAGGGGGAGGGAACGGGCTACATACATTCAACGATTAATGTTCAAGGTCTGTTTTTGTGTTGGGGACCTTGCACGCAGAGAGTGCCTCGAGGCTACCTGTGATGCGGATGGAATGTTCAAGGTCTCGCAGGTAAAAACAGACCTTGAACAAAACAGGCTTTGGGTTCAGAAGAATAATGCTATTTTTGTGGTAAGTCTTTAATACACTATTGAAGATAGCGAAGAATATGAGCACTAGAACTAATCATGAAGAATCTGCGGCGATGTGTGAGACGGATTATGTGATGTCTCAGCCGGAGATCGTTGAGGCTATACGCCAAGGGGAGGAGGATTTGGAGGATGGCAATTATGAGATAGTCGATATTGATAAGTTATGAAACGAATAATTCTTCTGATCGCGGCGGCGATGACTTGCTGCGGGAGCGCGGGGGCGCAGTGGTTTCGCCAGCCCACGCCGAATGACACTCTTCAGTCTGTGAAAGTCCTCGCGGACGGTAAGGTCCTGTTCCAGATCTATGCGCCGAATGCGCAGAGCATCAGGGTGACGGGAGATTTGCCTTGGGACAAGCCGGTGCAGTTCGCAAAGCAGGAGAACGGTGTGTGGCAGGGGCTCTGCGAGGGGCTCGCGGACGGAAGCTTCCGCTACTCGTTCATAGTGGACGGCGTGAGGGTGCAGGACCCGAAGGCGCCGCTCAGCGCCGAGCAGGCCAGCGTGTTCACGAAAGGCCCCGCATATATCAAGGACGTCCCGCACGGGGCACTGGCACAGCGCTGGTATTACTCCGAGACGCTCGGTCAGCTCAGGCGCATGCACGTGTGGACCCCGGCGGGCTATGAGAAGTCCGCTGAGGCGCTGCCGGTGCTGTATCTCGTGCACGGCGGCGGGGACAACGACGCATCATGGCCCGGAGTGGGCGCGGCCGGCTGGATCCTGGACAACATGCTCGCGGCAGGGGAGATGGTCCCTATGATCGTGGTCATGCCGAACGGCAGCATTCCCGGCCCGGACATGATGAGCGAGGTGCCGCTCTTCGGCGAGGACATGGTTCGCAGCATAATCCCGTTCGTGGAAGCGAACTACCGCGTGATTGCCGACAAGGACCATCGCGCCATGGCAGGCCTTTCGATGGGCGGAATGGAGACAATCGAGACCGCGTTCAGGCATCCCGAACTCTTCAACTATGTCTGGGTGCTGAGCTCCAGCTTCTCGCCCGGGCACCAGCAGGAATACATAGAGCAGATCCAGCTGAAAAAGATCGCCCCGAAGCTGAACTTCAAGGCTCTCTATTTCACCCAGGGCGGCCCGTCCGACATAGCTTATAAGAACTGTCAGGAGGCTCTCGGCTACCTGCGCGAAGCCGGGATCAAATACGAATATCTGGAAAACGCCCAGGCCGGTCATTCATGGATCACCTGGAGGGCGGACCTGCAGACCTTAGCCCCGACTCTGTTCAAATGAAGCGCTTCCTCCCAGCCTTAATCGCTGTCATAGCTGTGGCTTGCGCGCCCGAGCCTGAGAAGGTCCGGCCGTGGCCGCAGGAGTGGAACACGACGCCGACGGACAGCGTCACCGTGGATCCGCCGGGGCCTGTGGACACGACGGAAGCGCCGCCCGTGACTCCGGTTAACCCGCCGGAGGTGGAGCCGGACGACGGCACTGGCACTGTGCTGGTGATAGGCGGCGGTTCGAGCGGAGTCTGCGCTGCGATTCAGGCGGCCAGGCTCGGCGTGGACGTGATTCTCGTGGAGGAAACGCCATGGCTGGGCGGCATGCTCACTTCGGCCGGCGTCAGCGCCACGGACGGCAACCACAAGATGCGCCAGGGCCTCTTCGGCGAGTTCGCGGACGCGCTGGTGATGCACTACGGCTCGCTCGCGGCGCTCAAGACCGGCTGGGTCAGCAACATGCTCTACAGCCCGAAGGTGGCGGAGCGGATATTCGAAGACTGGGTCTCGACCTACAATAATCTCACGGTCATCAAGGAGGCGGCGTTCGAGAGCATCAGCGGGGGAGCCGGCGGCTGGGCGGCCACGTTCGCCACGGCTTCCGGGACGCGCACGATCGAGGCGGACCTGGTGATAGACTGCACCGAGCTGGGCGACGTGGCGAAGGCCGCCGGCGTCCGGTACCGCGTGGGAATGGACGCCCCCTCGTATGCGGGCGAATCCATGGCCATCGGCCCGAACGACGTGGTGCAGGACCTGACCATGGTCATGACCCTGAAAGACTACGGTCGCGACGTCACCATCCCCCGGCCGGAGGACTACGACGAAAGCCTCTACTACAACAGCTGCAAGAGCGCCTACAACGTCCCTAACACCACCGGCCAGACCATCTGGTCTGCGGCCGAGATGATGTCCTACGGCCTGCTGCCCGGCGGCGAGATAATGATCAACTGGCCTATCTACGGCAACGACTACTACGTGAACCTCGTGGAGATGAGCCGCAGCGAGCGCGCAGTCGCGATCGAGAAGGCGAAACTTCACTCCCTCGGTTTCCTCTACTACCTGCAGACCAAGATCGGTTACAACACCTACGGCCTCGCGGACGACCAGTACCCTACCGCGGACAAGTTCCCGCTGATTCCCTACCACCGCGAGTCGCGCCGCATAGAGGGCGAGTACCTCTTCAGCGTTCTGGAAGCCGCTTCTCCTTTCGAGTATCAGGGCTTCCGCACGGGTATCGCGGTAGGCGATTATCCTGTGGACCACCATCATTATCAGTACCCGAACTGGCAGAGCATTAAGATCAACTTCCCGAAGATAGTTCCCTTCACGGTGCCGCTGGGCTGCATAATTCCCAAGGACGTGGACGGTATGCTCGTGGCCGAGAAGTCCATATCCGTAACCAATTTGATCAACGGTTCGACACGTCTGCAGCCTGTGACCATGGAACTCGGGCAGGCCGCCGGCGCGCTTGCAGCGCTCGCGATCCGGAAGCGCAAGCTGCCTCGCGAGGTCAGCGTGCGCGACGTGCAGGAAGCGCTGCTCAAGGCCGGCGCCCGTCTCCAGCCGTATCTGGACCTCGAGCCTTCCAGCCCCGATTTTCTGATTCTCCAGCGCATAGGCTCCACCGGCATCATGCGCGGCAAGGGCGAGACGGTCGGTTGGTCCAACGAAATGCGCTTCCGCAATAGCGCCAACCTGCTGAAAAACGAGCTATATCTCGAAGAATACTACGGTATCGCGCATGAGAATTCGACCGCCGCTTACACTGGCGCAGCGTTCGTGGAACTTCTGGAAAGCATCAAGGGCTCTGCAATCGACACGCCCCTTCGCGACAAGTCCACGGTCTCCCGCCTGGAAGCCGCGCGCCTGATCGACTCCGAACTCGACCCGTTCCACACACATATAGTCACACTTTCTGGGGAAGTCCATGCAAAACAATAAAGTCAACATCGCGTTTAGGGTGCAGAGCCACGAAGTGGACTGCGCCAGCAGGCTCAAGCCGTTCTATCTGCAGTGCTACCTGCAGGAGGCGGGCTATGCCGGTTCTGCGTTCTGCGGCGCCGGCTATGAAGCGCTGCGTCCGCTCGGCCTGGCGTGGGTGCTGAACCGCATCCATATCCATGTCCGCGAGTTGCCCCTATGGGGTGAAGAACTGCGGCTGGAGACATGGTCGCGCGGGAAGACCGGCCCGCTGTGGCACCGCAACTTCCGCCTCTTCCGAGGCGGCGCAGTGCTCGCCGAGGCGACGTCGGCATGGACCGTGCTCGATCTCGCGAACCGCTCGATCTTCCGCGGCATGCCGCCTTTCCGCGAGGACTCGCACTGCGAGGAGGACACGCTCCCGCTGTGCACAAAGCTCGTAGTGCCCGAAGGCTTGGCCATGGAGCCCGCCGGCTCGCACGTCCCGCTGTTCAGCGAAATCGACTCGAACGGCCATGTGAACAACTGCATCTACGCCCAGTGGGCGTTCGACGCGCTGCCGCTCGATTATCTGGCAGAGCACTCGCTGCGCGATCTGGAGATTAATTATTTCGCTGAGGTGGGGCCGGGTATGCAGGTTGAGTTTAAACTGGGACGTGACGGCGATGTGTGGTACTTCTGCGGGGTCGCTGACGAGATTGTTCGCTTCCTGGTTAAAATGGAATTTTAAAGTATGAAAAGGGAAATCTGGATAGACTGGCTGCGCATATTCGCCTGCTTCGGGGTGATGCTGACGCATAGTTGCGAACCGTTTTACCTTGGCGGTGAAGGCTCGCTGATTCTGACGAAGGCCGACGCGTTCTGGGTTGGTTTCTTGAACGTTTTGCCTCGCGCGTGCGTGGCGTTATTCATAGTTGCGTCCAGCTATCTTCAGTTCCCCCTGCATTATTCCACCGGCGAATTCTTCAAGAGGCGCGCGGCGCGAATTCTGATTCCGTTTGCCGTCTGGTCGGTCGTTTATGCTCTTGTTTGGGGTGAACCGGTCCAGAACTTCAAGGATCTGCTGCTGAATTTCAACTACGCCGCCGGGCATCTATGGTTCGTCTACATGCTGATAGGCCTGTACCTGATAATGCCGCTGCTGTCGCCGTGGGCTTCACGAGTCGGAAAGCGGGAGCTGCAGGTCTATATCGGTATTTGGCTTTTCACGACGGTGGTTCCGCTCATCCGCCAGGCGGTCGGCGGTCCTGCGCCGGTGATCTATGGCCCTTCGGGCATACCCAACGCGGCGTTGTATCCGTTGTGGGGCGAGGCCAGCTGGAATGCCTACGGCGTCTTCTACTACCTGAGCGGTTTTGTGGGATATATGCTGCTGGGACTGTATTTCCGCAAGTTTGTGGGAGAGCTGTCATGGGGCAAGACCCTGGCGATAGGGCTTCCTGTTTTCCTTTGCGGTTTTGCCATCTGCTCAACGGGCTTTCTTAGCCGAGTCTGGGCCGATTGCGACGGGGTGTTCCCCGTCGAGGGCCCAGTCGGCCTCGCCGCCCTTTGGGAAGGGCCCTGGCTCAATGACACCCTCGGTGTTGCGCTTATGACTATCGGTTGGATTCTCCTCTTCCGGAAGATCGCCCATGGTCGTTCGGTGAATCTCTCCGGTTCTTCTGTTGGAACTGATTCCGGTACCCTTCCCGCCGGGGGCGCCGGTGCGTTCTATCGCCGCATCGTCGTTCCGGTTTCTGAAGCCGGCTATGGAATGTATCTGAGCCACCTGCTCCTTCTCGGCCTGATTTCCGGCTGGGTGCGTTCCTGGCTGGGCCTCGGCCTGGACGGCGCCCTCGGCCCCGTCTGGACCACCCCTGTCGAGATTCTCCTCACCGCCATCAGCTCCTTCGTCCTCGTCGCCCTGATCTGCGTCCTCATTCGCCGCCTCCCCCGCGTCGGCAAGTGGATAATGGGCTAGTATAAATCAACTACTATATAATTATGAAAAGATTTATTCTGACTCTCGCCGCGGTGGCTCTCTTAGCTTCTTGCGTCAAGCATGAGGGCGACTTAGTCGTTTATCCTGCAAAAGAGTACATTGTGGCCTCGGATAAAGGATGCTATCAAGGATCGGCCGACAATTGGATCCCCTACTACTTTATCAAAGAAAAGGGCGCTAAGGAGTGGGACACGCAGTATGAGAAGATAGAAGGTCTTGATTATCAGAGGGGACACGAATACCGTATCCGGGCAAACAGAATACTGGATCAATCACTTCTTGGTTATGCGGACGACGTGACATTCTATTATTTGAGATTAGTCAAAGTTCTTTCCGACGAAGAAAAGCAATCCGAGGGACTTCCTGATCACTATATCCCTGCAGCCCAGATCTGCTCCCGCCCAGCGAGTATGGCCGCTGACGCAACTAATACCCGCTTGATGCAACCGGAACGGTGAATGTGGTAGAGGCCTTTCTGACAGGTCCCCTGAAGGAAAGGGTGAAAGACTGCTCCGGATCCGGCTCTGTGGGGAATATGAGTTTGCACTTATAATAACATCCATTCAAATCTCCTGGATCCAACTCATCCATACGGCATGTTATCCTACTGTATTCTGGATCGTACGTGTGTTTAACTTTTCCGTTTGAGTCCACAAATCTATCGGTTTGCAGCCAGGGAATAGGTGTTTCGTAGAAGAAATCAACCAAAGAATTGAGTGACTCTCCTGCAGGAACGCCCTCATATTCTGAATTAGATGTCAGTGTTATCTCATCATAATCGTGAATACATCCAATCCCGGGAGGGTCGGCGTCAGAGTGAAGGAAAGGAATAGTGTCTCCAAGAGCTATGCGAATGCTGTCATACTTTTCTCTTGGGACCTCTATTCTTTGAACTCCCTTGATATCATCAAAATAGATGACAACCTCTCTATTTGCCCTTTCTTTTGGCCTGAGGTGTGCGACTCTGATGATGTACTTAAAAGAAGAAAAAAAGTAGGGCTCCCATGCCGCCCAACCATCAACTTCATCTTCCTCTGGTGCTTTATCACTCGGAATCTGGTTGCAATAGCAAACCATCATCGCCGCCGCGATCAGGAGAATAATTCGTTTCATACTCCTACAAATATACTCTTTTTTTGGGGAAGGGGATAATTAGTCTTCCCTGGTTTTATCCCGTGGGGGACAACCACCTGACTATCAGCGAATTACGCAAATTAGGTGTCCCGAAATTGGGGCACCTAATTCGTTTAACTCGTTGATTTACAGCATCTTATCTCCCACGCCTTTAATCGTGCTACACAAGGTGGAACTTTAGCCCGGGGACCTTGCGCGAAATACCTCAACACAAGCGATCTAGCGCACAAGGTCCCGCCCCTGAGATTCCACCTTGTGCGGCAAGCGTAAAAGGTGTCCCAAAATTCGGGACACCTTGCGCGAAAAGGGGGTAAAACGCATAAGATGTCCCATTTTTCGGGACACCTTTTACACCCCGACATGAAAATAGGCTGCCATCGGCAGCCCGTTTCGTGTCGGGGTGACATGACTCGAACATGCGACCCTCTGGTCCCAAACCAGATGCGCTACCAACTGCGCCACACCCCGAATAATTGGGCGGAAGGTGAACCTGCCGCCCTGATTTTTAAGCCGGATAGCCTGACGGTTTTTCCGGACAAATCCCACCTGTTCTGCCTAAACGGCATCCGAAGGGGCAGCAAAGATAGACGCCTTTCGGCAAATTTCAAAATTTTAGTAAATTTGTAGAGATGATAATCGAAGCTCATAACATACGCAAATCTTTCGGTGCCCTTGAGGTGCTGAAGGGAGTGGATTTCAGTGCGGAGAAGGGTGAGGTGGTGTCGATTATGGGCGCATCAGGTGCCGGAAAGACCACTCTGCTTCAGATACTCGGAACGCTCCTGACTCCGGACAGCGGCGAACTGCTGATCGACGGACAGGATGCGCTTCATCTGAAAGAGAAGGAGAAGGCGGCGTTCCGTGGCCGCAAGATTGGCTTCGTGTTCCAGGCGCACCATCTGCTTCCCGAATTCACCGCCTTCGAGAACGTGATGATCCCGGCGATGATCGCCGGCGGACGCACGCAGTCGCAGATGAAAGCGGCGGCGGAAGAAGTGCTTTCGCGCGTGGGGCTATGGAACCGCCTGAATCACAGGCCGGCCGAGCTCTCGGGCGGCGAGCAGCAGAGGGTGGCGATAGCGCGTGCGCTGATTAACGACCCCGCCGTGCTGCTGGCCGACGAACCGACCGGAAACCTGGACTCCGCGACCAAACAGGAAATCCACCAGCTCTTCTTCGACCTCCGCGAGCAGCTCGGTCAGACGATAATAATCGTTACCCACGACCCCGATCTCGCCGCGCTGTGCGACAGGGAGTTGCATATGTGTGACGGAAGGTT
>JAGAAD010000067.1 GCA_017615445.1 Bacteroidales bacterium | reverse complement strand
GAGCAGGTGCTGATCCCGGAGTGGCTGCGCAGCCAGCTGGGCGAGGGCGCCGTCATCGCCGTGGATTCGCTGTGCACGAGCGCCGCTGCCGCCGACGAACTGGGCGAGCACTTCACCGTGGTGGGCGTGCCGGATCTGCTGAGCGTCCTGTGGGAAGACCGCCCGGGCATTCCGCAAACTTCGATCTTCCGCATCCAGGCGGGGGAGTCGCGCGAGGAGAAGATGGAGTGGCTGCGCGGCGAGCTTGCCGAACGCGGCGCGGACGCCATCCTTCTCAGCGCGCTGGACGAGGTGGCCTGGATGCTGAACGTGCGCGCTTCAGACATAGAATATAACCCGATGGTTATCTCCTATCTACTTGTGGGTCAGGACTTTGCGAAATGGTTCGTCTTGAAGGAGGACGTGGAGGACCCGGTCACGGAAGAGACCTTCGACGCCCTGCAGGGCGACGGAATCGAGCTGGCGCCCTACAACGAGGTTGGGCTCGAGCTGTCCGCGTTCGAAGGGCGGCTGTGGCTGGACAGCGCGACTGCAAGTTGCGAGCTTCGCGAAGCGGCCGGAGGCCGGGCCATCGAAGCTCCGAGCCCCGTCGCGCGCCGCAAGGAGCAGAAAAACCCGCAGGAAATCGAGTGGATACGCGAGGCCCACATACGCGACGGCGTGGCCATGGAGAAGTTCCTCTACTGGCTCGAAAAGAGCGTGCAGGCCGGCAAGACCGTCACCGAATGGGATGCGGCCGTCCGGCTCGGGCAGTACCGCGCGGAGATTGACGACTACCAGGGCGACAGCTTCGAGACCATCTCGGCCTACGGCAAGGGGGCCGCGCTGCCGCACTACGTCACGCCGCGCACGGATTCGCCCGTGATCGATGCCCATGGGCTCTACCTCTGCGATTCGGGCGGGCAGTACCTGACCGGCACCACGGACATCACCCGCACCGTGCCCATGGGCGAGTGCACGGCCGAGGAGGTGCGCGACTACACCCTCGCGCTGAAGGCGCATATCGACCTCGCCGCCGCCGTGTTCCCCGCCGGCACACCTGGCTGTCGAATAGACGCCGCCGCCCGCCTGCCGCTGTGGCGACACCTGATGAACTTCGGGCATGGGACCGGCCACGGAGTCGGCTTCTTCCTCGGAGTCCACGAAGGGCCGCACCAGATCCGGCAGAACCTTGACCCGACCCCTCTGGTGGAGGGCATGGTCAGCTCCGACGAACCGGGCATCTACCGCGAGGGCAAGCATGGCGTGCGCCACGAAAACCTCGTGCTGACGGTGGACGCCGGCACTTCCGAGTTCGGGCATTTCCTGCGCTTCGAGCCGCTGACTATGTGCCATTTCGAGACCTCTGCGCTGGATTTGAGCCTGCTGGAAAGCTGGGAAATCGAGTGGCTGAACGACTACCATCGGACTGTGTTTGAGAATCTTGGCACGCTGCTTGATGAAGAGGTATCCCGGTGGCTCCGGGATAAAACCCGCCCGATTGGTTAGGAGTCGTGATAAAAAATTATTATTTTTGCCCCTCAACCGGCAATAAAAGATTTAACGATATGAAGAAGGTATTAGTATCAGTTTGCGCACTTTTCGCTGCTCTTTCGATCAGCTTCGCGCAGGATGTCAATGAGGCAACAGATCTTTACAACCACGGCGCAGAGGCTATCGCCCTCGGCGACAAGACCGGCGCTATGGAATATTTCCAGAAGGCGTACGACCTTGCAATCGCTTGCGGAGAAGCCGAAGGTGCGGCAGATATCGTGGCCAACTGCGAAAGCATCATGCCTTCGCTCAGCCTCTCCATCGCAAAGGACGCTCTGAAGGAAGGAGACTATGAAGGCGCAGTCGCAAAGCTTCGCGATGCAGCCGCTCTCGCAGAGAAACTCGGCGCGGAGACCACCGCAGCAGAGGCCCAGGCTCTTATCCCTCAGGCCTACATCCAGAAGGGAAGCAAGCTTCTGAAGGCGAAGGAGTACGAAGCCGCGGCAGAAGCTTTCCAGCAGACCCTCGAGGTGGACGCATCGAATGCCAAGGCAGCTCTCTATCTGGGCCAGGCCTACGACAAGCTCAGCAACACGGAAAAAGCTGTGGAGGCCTACGAACTTGCAGCTTCGCTCGGTCAGGAAAAGGCAGCCAACAAGCAGCTTTCCGGTATCTTCCTCAAGAAGGCCAACGCCGCCAACAAAGCAAAGAAATATGCAGAGGCTGTGGAGATGGCAGACAAGAGCAACTCTTATCTTGAGAACGCAGACGCGTGCTATATCGCAGGTCTCGCCAGCCAGAATCTGAACAAGCCCGAGAAGGCTATCTCCAACTTCGAGAAATATGTCGAGCTCAAACCCGGCGCAGGCAATGCAGCAGCCGTGAAGTTCACAATCGCTACCCTCTATCAGGGCCTTAAGAACAACGCCAAGGCAGCTGAGTACTACAAGATGGTGGAGAACGATCCGAACTACGGAGCCGAGGCACAGAAGCAGCTCAAGGCCCTCAAATAACAGATGAGGCAGCTCGAACTTCTTGCCCCTGCAAGAAACACGGACATCGGCATCGCAGCAATAGACTGCGGTGCCGATGCGGTGTATATCGCAGGGCCTTCGTTCGGAGCGCGCAAAGATGCCGGGAATCCCGTTTCTGAAATCGAGCGTCTCTGCGCCTATGCCCACAAGTTCGGCTGCCGGATATTTGTCACATTCAATATTCTGCTGCAGGAGGGCGAGATGGACGAGGTCCATCGCCAGATGCTCGCGGCCCAGGAGGCCGGGGCGGATGCATTTATTATCCGCGATCCGCGCATCGGGCTATGGGATGATATCCACGTTCCTCTTCACGCCTCCACTCAGTGCGCGATTCGCTCGGTCGAGCGGGCCAGGTTGTTCGCTGATGCCGGTTGCTCGCGTTTGATTCTGGAGAGGGAACTGCCGCTTTCGGTTATTCGCGAAATCGCCTCGGCGGTCTCCTGCGAGATAGAGTGCTTTGTCCACGGCGCGCTTTGCGTGTGCTACAGCGGGCAGTGCACTATGTCCGAGGTGCTGACCGGAGGGCGTCCGGACGGTTCTTTGGCTCCCAGTGCTTTACCTGCCGGCGTTCGCAGCGGCGACCGTGGAGACTGCATCCAGGCCTGCAGGAATTTGTATGATTTAGTTACCGAAGACGGGCTGGTGCTGGTTCGGAATAAGGCCCTCCTCTCTTTGAAGGATTTGAATCTCTCCGCACGGCTTGCGGATTTGGTCGCGGCGGGGGTGACCTCCTTCAAGATCGAGGGCAGGCTGAAGAATGCCTCTTTCGTGCGGAACACCGTGCGGCATTATTCGATGCTGCTGGACCAGATGATTGCAGAATACAACCATTCCCATATGACCCCCGGAGGAGATTCCACTGACGCCTCGAACACAATGCGTCGGGCTTCCTTCGGCCGGGTTGAAGGTGGATTCACTCCGGATTTGTCCAAAACCTTCAACCGTGGGTTCACCGAATTGTATCTGGATGGCAAGCGCGGTTTCTGGGCTTCGATGGACGCTCCAAAGTCAATGGGCGAGGAAATCGGCGTCGTTTCTTCCGTCAAGGCCGTCCCGCAGGGGCTGGAAATCAGCGTTTTGTGTACGAAATCGCTTCCGGAGGACGTTTGGTACACAGAACGCCCCTCTCATGTACAAAACCGGGGGATTGTTGCAGATTTACACAACGGGGACGGATTCGCGTTCGTTTCGGACGGGGAGATCATCGGTTTCAGGGGCGATGTCTGCCAGGGTAACAAGATTGTTTGCAAGCCGGTCGCCGGCTTGAAGCCCGGTGTGGTGCTTTGGCGCAATGTGTCGCAGGCTTTCGAGAAGTCGCTGGACGCCAACCCGTGCAAACGGTTTGTTGGAGTCATGCTGAGCGTTTCGGCATCAGACAATCCTTCTTCCCCAACCACCCCCAACGGCATCACCCTGCACGTCTCCGCCACGACCGAAGACGGCCGCACTGCCACCGCCATGGTCGCAGACTGCGAGCCCGCACGCGACCTGGAGCGCGCCGCCTCGATGATCTCCGGCCAGCTCGGCAAGCGCGTGGACCACTATTCATTCAGCGTGGAGTCGCTCTCCCACGACGG
>JAGAAD010000066.1 GCA_017615445.1 Bacteroidales bacterium | reverse complement strand
GACGCGCTCGAGAAGGCGCCGGCCCGCGGCGACGTGGTGATTTTCCGCAACGACGCAATCGCGAATCTCCTCCCGAAGGACTTCCTTTCCCAATATATCTCCCGCAAGCAGCTGGTCAGCTTCATCAAAGGTTATTCAGACTGGACGGTGATGCACCTCAGCGCCACCGAGCCTGCGGGCAGGGGAGTGTATCTGACCTACGAAGTGAGGACGGTGCAGCCGGACGATTTCTCCAAGCTCGCCCAGGTCTTTGAAAACCAGGGCTATGGAGAAAGCAAGCTGGCGAACATGCTGCCTCAGGGCACGACCTATGTCGTGGACCAGCCGATAGCGTCGGTTGAGAACCTGCTCGAGGCGCGCAAGAAAAATCTGGACGCCCGCAGCGGACTTAACAAGTGGAATAACGCGTGCGCGCAGCTCGCGAAGACGGCGGGCTCGGACCCTGTGAAATGGGCCATGGAGACAGACATCAAGGAGGTGGCGAAGGTGCAGTGGAAGGGTGAGGAGGTCGTCCTGATCCGCCCGGCCAAGCCTCTTGTCTCGCACAATGTGCGTTATAACACACATCGCGGTTTCATCACCACCCTGTTCGGACAGGGATATCAGATAGCGGACGACTCCCATGCCGCCTGCATAGGCAACTGGCTGATTATGGGCAGCGAGGATGCGGTCAAGCATTTCCTCGCCTCCGAAGTCAGGCAGAAACTCCATTATTGGCCCTCGAAGGGAGTGAAGGCGATAGTCCTTGCGGACGACTGCCAGCTGACGTGGACCAGAAGCGAACTTCGCTTCGACGTGTACAGAACCTATTGATATGCTGAAAATCAAATCTCTTAATAAGCAACTCGAACGCAGTTTCAAAAAGAACTGGTGGAGGCCGGCTCTCTCCAATTACAAGGGAGAGACCATGAACTACGCCATGCTGGCGGAGAGAATAGCCATCATCCAGCGGCACTACAGCCGTTTCGGCATCAACCCTGGCGATAAAATCGCCATCTGCGGGCGCAACCAGGCCAACTGGGGCGTGAGTTTCCTTGCCACCATGACCTACGGCGCGGTGCCGGTGCCGCTTCTGCACGACTTCAACCCGTCCAATATTACGGACCTTCTCATCCATGCCGAGGCGAGGGTGCTGTTCATCGATGAGACCATCTGGGAGAAGATAGATTCTTCCAGGCTCACCAGCCTTCTGGCTGCGGTGAACATAACGGATTTCCGCATCCTGTACACCACCATCGACAACCTGGATGAGGAAAGATCGAAAGTGATCTCCGATTTCCACACCGAATACGCATCCGGTCTTCGCCCTGAGAATCTTGACTACTACCGCGATTCGCCGGACGAACTGGCTCTGATCAATTACACATCCGGCACCTCAGGTTTCTCCAAGGGTGTGATGATTCCCTACAGGGCCCTCATCGCCAATGTGGAGTTTGCCGCAAACGAGGCCGAGCCTCAGATGGACTTCACGGCGGACATGGTGGCGATGCTTCCGAGCGCGCACATGTACGGCCTGATGTTCGAGTTCCTCTTTGAGATGTGTATCGGAGCGCACACTCACTTCCTCTCGAAGACCCCGAGCCCGAAGGTTATTATGACCGCTTTCCAGGAAATCCACCCGGCGGTGATTATCAGTGTTCCGCTCATTATCGAGAAGGTCTACAAAAACCAGATAAAGCCGATGATGAGGCACTACCGCTTCTTCTTCGGCATCCCGCTGATAGGAAGATTCCTGATGAGGACCATCCGCAAGAGGATAAAGACTGCCTTCGGAGGTTCGTTCGAGGAAGTTATCCTCGGCGGAGCTGCGGTGAACCCGGAAGTGGAGAAGTTCTTCCACAATATGCGCTTCCCCTTCACTGCCGGCTACGGTATGACGGAGTGCGCCCCCATCATCACCTATTCTCACTGGAACCGCTCGAAGGTGGGCTCTGCCGGTAAGGCGGTGGCGGGCTGCAAGATCCGAATAGACTCCAAGGATCCGGAAAAGATCCCCGGCGAGGTGCAGGTCAAGGGCCCGAATGTCTTCCTGGGCTACTACCACAACGAAGAAGCCACGGAAGCTGCATTCACGGAGGACGGCTGGTTCCGCACCGGCGACATGGGCGTGATCCGCAAAGGCTATCTCTACCTCAAGGGTCGCCTCAAATGCATGATCCTTTCCGCGAACGGCCAGAATATCTATCCGGAGGAACTGGAAGCTGTCATCAACAGCGAACCTTATGTGGTGGAGTCGCTGGTTGTGGAGGATAAGGGCGGACTGACTGCAATTATCTATCCGGACTATGTCACTTCCGCGATGGACGGCATCGAGGCGGATGAACTGGAAGGCAAGATTCAGAGCAGCCTGCCGGAAATCAACGCCCTGCTTCCTCAGTATGCCCAGATACGCAAGATTGAAATCCTCAAGGAAGATTTCGTGCGTACTCCCAAGCGCAGCATCAAACGTTACCTGTATCTGAAAGAAAACAAATAATGAACAAATTCGACGAAAGATACCTCGAGATGGCCGAGGTTTGGGCCAAGAACTCGTACTGCAAGCGCCGCCAGGTGGGTGCTCTGCTTGTGAAGGACCGTATGATAATCTCAGACGGTTACAACGGCACTCCCTCGGGCTTTGAAAACCAGTGTGAAGACGAAAACGACGTCACCAAACCCTATGTTCTCCACGCCGAGGCCAATGCGATAACCAAGGTTGCAAAGTCGGGCAACAGCTCCGAGGGCGCGACTCTCTATGTCACAGCATCTCCGTGCATGGAGTGCGCAAAACTTATCATCCAGTCCGGCATCAAGAGAGTGGTCTATAAGGACCTCTACCGCATCACGGACGGAATAGATCTTCTGAAGAGCGCAAACATCGAGTGCGAGCAGCTCGATGGCAAGCATGAAGATAAATAACTTCACAGGGATAGCGATAGCCCTTTCGGGCATTGCGATCGGAGTCCTTCTCACCCTTAACGTGCAGAGGACCTTCGAGCGCAAGAGAGCTCTGCGCACCGAGTACCAGGACTGGCGCAAGCTGAATCTCATCCTGCAGAAAGTGGACGAGAACTATGTGGATCCGGTGGACAGGCAGAAAGTCACGGATGCCGCCGTGGTCGCGGCCCTCGCCCAGCTGGACCCGCATTCGGTCTACCTTCCCCCGCAGGAGCTTGAAGAATCGGAGACCAACCTGGCCGGCGGGTTCGACGGCATCGGGATTCAGTTCAATGTGCCGAACGACACCGCCGTGGTGATCGAAGTGATCCCGGGCGGCCCGTCTGAAAAGGTCGGCCTGCTGCCGGGAGACCGCCTGCTGATGGTGGATTCGGTCCGGATCGCCGGCTGCAAGTACCCGCAGGACAGCATGGTCCGCAGGATGAGGGGCGTGGCCGGCACCAAAGTCACAGTCACGGTCCAGCGCGGCTCCGAAGTCATCCCGTTCGAAATCACCCGCGGCAAGATTCCCACGCACAGTGTGGACGCCGCGTTCATGGTCGGCGACAGCACAGGCTACATCCGCCTCTCCAAGTTCGCCCGCACCACCTTCAAGGAATTCAGCGACGCAGCCGAGGGCCTGCAGAAGCAGGGGATGCGCGAGCTCATATTCGATCTTCGCGACAACTCGGGCGGTTACCTGGACCAGGCCCTGCTGATGAGCAACGCCTTCCTCGAGAAAGGGGACACGATAGTCTACATCCAGGGGCTGCATCGCAAGCGCGAGGATTATCTCGCGGACGGCAGGGGAGCGCTGAAGGACATACGCCTGAAGGTGCTGATCAACGAAGGCTCTGCCTCTTCGAGCGAGATCTTCGCCGGCGCGATTCAGGACAACCACCGCGGTATCATCTACGGCCGCCGCTCGTTCGGCAAGGGCCTCGTGCAGGAGCCTGTCTTCTTCACGGACGGCAGCGGAATCCGCCTGACCGTGGCCCGTTTCTACACCCCGTCCGGCCGCTGCATCCAGAAGCCCTACACTCCGGACTATGCCCTCGAGGTCTACAAGCGCTACGGCGAGGCCGAGATGGTGCAGTCTGACAGCATGAAACTCTCCAAGGGCGGCATCATCCCGGACGTGTTCGTGCCGATCGACACCACCCTCGCGAGCGATTTCTATGTGAAATGCAACCGCAAGGCCACCACCATGCGCTTTTCCTCCGCCTATTTCGACCGTCATAAAGACGAGCTGCAGGCGATAACGGACTACGACTCTCTGCTGCGCTACCTGAGCAAGGCTCAGCTGGACAGGCAGTTCCTCGAATTCGCGCGCGTCAAGGACGGATTCGTGCCGAAAGAAGGGGAGTGGGAGGAATCCAGAAGCTATATGATGACCCAGATCGAGGCGCTTGTCAGCCGTTATTCCAAGTTAGGCGACAATGCCTTCTACCACCTGTATCTGCAGATAGACGATGTGTTCGCTGCAGCTATTGGGCAATAAAACTGTAGACTATATTTCCGATTTCCTTCGCGGCGCCGGTCTTGCTCCGCGAAAAGCGGCTGCGTTGGGCCGCCCCGAGTGCATAGTCGCGAAGACATTTGTCTGACGATGAGACTTCGTCCTGGATCTTCGCGCTGGTGACATCGCCGTCCGCATTGACGGTGATGATGACAGTCACCTCGCCGGCGCCTATGCATTTGTAGGCCGGGATGGGGAGGTAGCTGCCCTTGCGGTCGCCAAGCGAGTAGGAGAGCACGGACGGGCCCTGGTAGGCCGGACGTTCTTGCTCCTGCGGCTTGGGCTTGGGCTTCGAGACTGTGGCGCTGAAGTCTTCCTCCCGGCGGTTCATGTTGGCTTTGTACTGCTGCTCGATGCGTTTGGCGTCGCGGTAGAGCTTTTCAGCGTCCGTGCCGCGGTCGTCCTTGAGCTTGCTGCGGTCCACGGCGACGTTCTTCAGGGCCTCGCCCTGGACGCCGGCTTCGCGCAGCATGCGCTCCACCCGCTCGTTGGCGGCTTTCTGCCGTGCGAGCTCTTTTTCCAGCTTCTCGATGGGATCCTGCTTGCTGAAATCGAACAGGATGCTCTGGCGCTGCCTCTCGATCCGGGGATTGACAACCGTCAGGAGCAAAACGAGAATCACCGCGAGGTGGACGCTCACGGTGACCAGGATTCCTATTAGGTTGTCGCGCATAGAGGGCGGCTATTTCTGCTGTTTGAGTTCCTTGCGGATGGTGTTGTTGATGACGTCGATGGCCACTTTGTTGTGTCCGCCCTGGGGGATGATGATGTCCGCGTAGCGCTTGCTGGGCTCGATGAACTGCAGGTACATCGGTTTCACCGTCTTGCTATAGCGCTCGATTACCCAACGGACGTCCTTGCCGCGCTCCACTATGTCGCGGGTCATCACTCGCATCAGACGGTCGTCGTCGTCCGCATCCACGAAGATCTTGATGTCCATCTGGTCGCGAAGCTCGGGGCAGGTGAAGACCAGGATACCCTCGATGATGATGACATCTGCAGGGTCCACATGGACGGTCTCGGTCTTGCTGCGGCTGCAGGAGATGTAGGAATAGACCGGCTGCTCGATGCTCTTGCCAGACTTGAGGTCTGCGAGCTGCTTGCAGATGAGCTCCCAGTCTATCGCGTCCGGGTGGTCGAAGTTGTGGTTACGCTTCTCTTCGTCCGTGAGGTCGCTGGAATCTTTGTAGTAAGAATCCAGGGGGATCGTGACGACGCTTTCTCCCTTAAGGGTTTCTGTGATAGCTCTGACTACCGTGGTTTTTCCACTGCCGGATCCTCCGGCGATACCGATGACTAACATATCTTTTCTTTTTATTCTTCCTCCCCTACGGTCAGGGGAGGATAGAGGAGGGGTGATCGAAAATGCAGAATGCTGAATTCGTCAGAATTCTGCGTTCTTCGGAGTTCTCGGGAACGGAATGACGTCCCTGATATTCTGCATGCCGGTGATGAAGAGGAGCAGGCGCTCGAAACCGAGGCCGAAACCGGAATGGGGGCAGGTGCCGAAGCGGCGGGTGTCCAGGTACCACTCGAGGTTATCGCGCTTCATGTGGAGTTCGTCGATGCGGCTCTCCAGCTTCTTGAGATCTGCCTCACGCTCGGAGCCGCCGATTATTTCTCCGATCTTCGGGAAGAGGACGTCCATCGCGCGGACTGTCTTTCCGTCTTCGTTCTGTTTCATGTAGAAGGCCTTGATGTCCTTCGGGTAGTCCGTGAGGATTACAGGACGCTTGAAGTGCTCTTCCACAAGATATCTTTCGTGTTCGCTCTGGAGATCTGTTCCCCAGTCCACAGGATATTCGAATTTATGACCGTTTGCAATGGCTTCCTTGAGGATCTTGATTCCTTCGCCATAGGGCAGGCGGACGAACTCCGTGTCTATCACGCCTTCGAGGCGGGCGAGGAGGGTGTCGTCGTAGCGGTCGTTGAGGAACTGGATGTCGTCCCGGCAATTGTCCAGGGCGTACTTGACGAGGCTCTTGATGAAGTCCTCGGCCAGATCCATGTTGTCTTTGATGTCGTAGAAGGCCATCTCGGGCTCTATCATCCAGAACTCGGCGAGATGCCTCGGGGTGTTGGAATTCTCGGCGCGGAAGGTGGGACCGAAGGTGTAGATCTCGCCCACGGCTGTGGCTCCGAGCTCACCTTCGAGCTGTCCGCTCACGGTGAGGCTGGTCATCTTGCCAAAGAAGTCCTGTTTGTAGTCCGGAAGACCCTTTTTGTTCTTCGGGACATTGTTCAGGTCCAGGGTCGTGACCTGGAACATCTGGCCGGCGCCTTCGGCGTCCGACTCAGTGATAAGGGGAGTGTTTAGATAAACGAAGCCCTTATCGTGGAAATACTGGTGAATCGCGAAAGCCATCTGGCTGCGCAGACGATAGACCGCGCCGAAGGTGTTGGTGCGGGGACGCAGATGGGCCACTGTCCTCAGATATTCGAAGGATGTGTCCTTTTTCTGCAGGGGATAGCGGACGGGGTCGCATTCGCCGTAGACTTCGATCCCGGCGGCTTTGATCTCCACTGCCTGACCGCTGCCGATGGACTCCACCAGGGTGCCGCGGACGGCTATGCAGGCGCCTGTGCTGATGCGGGCGAGGACGGGCTCCATCTCCGGAGTCTTGTCCACCACTATCTGGATATTCTTGATGGTGCTTCCGTCGTTCAGCGCGATGAACGCTATCTCTTTGTTTCCTCTTTTTGTCCTTACCCAACCTTTGGCAAGGACTTCCTGTCCTGCCGGCATCGCCAGCAGGTCTTTAACCTTCGTGCGAAGTATTTCCTTACTCATTTATTCTTCTTTTAAAAAGAGCAGCCCCCAAATGAGGGCTGCTCATATGAGGTAGACCGAGTTTACTCGGCCGGTTTCCTTGCGGAATACATGATCTTAAGCGCGGAGCAGCGGCGCAGCTCCTGCTTAACGTCGGTAATGATACCCATTCGGACATCCTGGTCGGCCCTGATGCAGACGGTCATAAGAGGGCGGTCTCCCTCTTTCATGGCCTCACGCTCGGAAGCGACGAAGTCACGGATGTCTTCCTTGGTCTTGAAGGAGTCGTTCAGCTGGATACGTGCATCGGTACCGTACTGCGCCTGAAGCGAGCGGATAGGGGTTCCGATGTTGATATAAGACGAGAGGTCTTTACGCTCCAGTTTCGTGACCTCGGAGGCCTCAGGAACCTTGACCTGAACTTTGTTCTCGGTCTCACGCATCTGCGTGGTGACCATGAAGAAGAACAGGAGCATGAACACGATATCGGAGAGGGAACCCGAAGCGATTCCGGGAACTTCCTTCTTGTTGTTGCCACCAAACATTGACATAACTTGGTCCTCCTATTATCTTGTTGATGCGTTTACGTCCTTCGGCTCCGCTTCGGAAATGTTCTGGGGAACTGCTTTCTTCACCCAGCCCTGCTCCTCCTCAGAGAGGCGGGCATACTTCTTTCCGAAGTTGGCCATCGAGAATTCGTCACGAAGTTCGTTGACTGCCTTCACGAGTTCGTTCTGCACCGCAATGTACTGAGAATAACTCGTACCGCGGTCGTTCTGAAGGGAGATAACGCCCTTCGACACGGGAACGGACTTGAAACCCTCGATATCCTTCACTTCCTTTTCGGGGAGGTTAGGGTCGTTGCTGGGGTTGTCAAGGAACTCCTTGATCTTATCCTTCAGGTAAGGGATTTCGATCTGTTCACTACCGGCAAGCACTCTGTCCGAAGAGTTGATACGCACCACGATGATGTTTCGGCGGTTGATCTTCTGGTCCTCTACCTTCTGATTGGGATCCGGCATAGGAGGAAGACGGCGCGAAAGACCGGTCTGGCTTCCCATGGTCGTTGTCATAAGGAAGTAGCAGAGCAGGAGGAATGCGATATCAGCAGTCGAACTGGTGTTCAGACCCGGAGTTTTCTTCTTGGACATATTGTGTTACTTAGCCTGTTTTTTGTTGCGGATGCCGGCCACAATCTCGCCAACGATGATGGAGAGGATCGTGAGGCCACCCACAAGGTATGTCAGATTGAGGATGGTGTCCGTGAGCTTGAGGGTGCTCTTCGAAGGCTGCTCGAGCATTCCGAGGGCCTCAGAACCCGGGGACAGCAGATACACTGCAAGGACAACGACAGCGGCACCTCCGAGAACGATGAGGATCTTCCAGAGGAAGGATTTGTCGTTCTTGATCCCGATCGCACCACCGATTATGATGATGCTACCGAGAGCGAAGGCAACCATCGCATAAGTCCAGTAGAACAGCACGTCAACGGCCAGGCCGTCGTTCTTCTCAAAGCCGTAGATCCAGGCTCCGATGAAGACCACGACGCTGAGCAGCAGAAGTGCCAGCAGGATCCATTTGATGATTTTACTGTAGTTTTTCATTGTGAGTCTTTATTTTGCCTTGTATGCAGTGAGAACGTCCACGAGGTCGATAGAAGCCTCTTCCATGTCGATGGTGATGCTGTCGATCTTTGCGAGGATGTAGTTGTAGAACACCTGAAGGATCATAGCGACGATAAGACCCGCAACTGTAGTGATAAGAGCGACCTTCATACCGCCAGCAACAACGTTAGGGGAGATATCACCTGCAGCCTGGATGGCGTCGAAGGCCTGGATCATACCGATAACGGTTCCAAGGAATCCGAGGGACGGGGCGATGGCGATGAAGAGAGAGATCCATGAGAGGCCGTTCTCAAGCATGCTCATCTGAATCGAACCGGAAGAAACGACATTCTTCTCGACTACGTCGATACCCTGATCGTAGCGATCGAGTCCGTCGTAGAAGATCTTGGCGACAGGACCGCGGGTGTTGCGGCAAACTTCCTTCGCTGCATCGATTCCGCCTTCAGCAAGAGCTTTCTCTACCTGCTCGACGAGAGCCTTGGCATTTGTCCTGGAGAACGAGAGATAAAGGATACGCTCGATCGAGAGGGCCATACCGAGAATAAGGCAGATGATAACGAGTGACATGAACCCTGCACCACCCTCGATGAACTTTGTCTTGAGGGCCTGGTGGAGAGGAATCTCACTCTGAGTGTTGAACGGATCAACCTCAGCGTCGTCTGCGGGGGCCGCTACTTCGGTAGCTTCCGGGGCAGCCTGCTCAGATTCCTGTGCCGTTGCGATGTTGGCGGAGAAGACCAGGATGGCCGCTGCTGCCAAAAACATGGAAATCTTTTTCATAACTGTTTTTGATTGTAGTTTTTAATTGTTGTTATTGATTTTGTTGTTTATGTCTGTTCGCAAAATTCGATGCAATATAGTAAAAATTATTGAAAGAGCCCACAATTATAGATAGGTTTTGCACAAGTTATGCAACCCTGCCGAACAGTCTGAGAGCGTTCGTGGTGGTGGTTTCAGCGACCTGTTCCACACTTAACCCTTTGATTTCCGCGAGTTTGGCGGCTATGAGCGGGATGTAGGAGCTTTCGTTGCGCGTGCCTCTTAACGGAGTGGGCGCGAGATAGGGGGCGTCCGTTTCCAGAAGGATCATTTCCATCGGGATGCTTTTCACCGCTTCCGCGATTCCAGCTTTTTTGAAGGTCAGCACTCCGCCTATCCCCACACTCCAATCGCCGTACTTCCGGATCCGCGCGGCGGTCTCCGCACTGCCGCTGAAGGCGTGGAGGTTACCCCTGAGGCCGAGTCCGCGGCAGCTGTCCAGCACTGAGAAGAAGTCATCCGTGGCGTCGCGGAGGTGGATGTTCACCGGCAGGTCCAGCCTGGCGGCCAGCTCGAGCTGCGCCTTCAGCGCCTCTTTCTGCTGCTCCTTGAATTCAGTGCTGAAATGGTAGTCCAGGCCGATTTCGCCTATCGCCACGAAACGCTCCGGACTCTTGGCTTGCTCGAAGACCAGGTGCAGCTCGTCCTGCCAGTTCTCCAGCACCGAGCCCGGATACAGGCCGAGCATGGGGAACAGCACGCCCGGGTGCGCGGCGCACAGATCGAGCATGCTCTGACGTTCGCCGCTGTCTATGTCCGCCTGCAGCATCCTGGTCACTCCAGCCTCCACGGCGCGAGCGATCACCTGCTCCCGGTCGTCGTTGTAGACCTCGTCATTGAAATGGCAATGTGTGTCGATGAAAATCATTAACACAAAAATACGAAATTTTGCACAAGGTGGAACTTTGAGGGCGGGACCTTGTGCGGAAAACTTAAATACATGGCTTTTAGCACACAAGGTCCCCGGGATACAATTCCACCTTGTGCGTTTTTAGTAGTTACGGACCAGAATCATACATCGCTGCATGAGGTCGGTGACGATGAAGCCGGCTGTTTCGAGCGTGCCGACCAGGGTGTAGGTCTCCACATAGTTGAGCTGGAGCTGTTCGGAGATTTCTTCTATGCAGATTCCGCGGTTCAGCTTGATGCAGACGGCAATCTTGCAGAGTTTCTCGAGGGTGTCCTTATCTGTGTTTCCGCCGAAACGGTCGCGCACCTCCTCTTCCAGCTCGGCCTTGCGACGGCGGTTGTAGGTGCCCAGGCCCAGAGCGTCCGGCAGGGCCTCCACATCCGCGATGGGCTCGGCCACCTTTTCGCGCAGCAGCGCGTTGCAGCCGGCCGAGCGGATGTCGTCCACCCTGCCGG
>JAGAAD010000065.1 GCA_017615445.1 Bacteroidales bacterium | reverse complement strand
TACCAGTTAAGAATCTTTTTGAAGTCGTACTCTTCCGGATTGGCCACATACTTCTTGGCTGCTTCGTAGTCGGCAGGAGTGATGTAGTGGCAGATATGGGAGTAGTAGTTCTGGGCGGTGCCGCCGTCTATTGCTACGCGGCGCGGAGGAATCTTTCCGCTTTCGTCCTGAAGGTCTTTCAGGTAGAGTGGCTTTGCATTGCCGTCGTGGTCCACGAAGACCATGCAGCCGGTTTCGCCCTTCGAGAAGAGTTCGTAGGCGCCCATAGCGAGCTCAGAGCAGTAAGTGAGGTCGAAGGCGATGGGATCCTGGCAGCGGACGTCATAGCCGATTTCGATCGGGCGGGTCTTGATCTTGAGGCCGATCTGCTTGAACTCCTTCTCGAGGATGTCGTTGAAGAGAACAGCCTTACTGATCTTGCCAAGCTCCGGATGGCCGTGCTCGTCGTAGGTCATGGTGACACCGGCATTCTTGATTTCCTGAGGATCCAGGTCGTGGAAAACGCCCTCAGCGACCACCACGGTTCCGTACTGGATTCCGAGTATCTTGCGCTTGATGATGGCGGAGATGGCGAGCTTGACGATCTTGTCCAGGTTGATTTCGGTCTTGTTGAACATCTCGGGGATGATGGTCATCGGGCAGTGGGTCGCTTCGCCGATTCCGAGGGCGAGGTGGCCTGCGCTGCGGCCCATGGCGGAGATCAGCAGCCAGTTTCCGCTGGTGCGTGCATCTTCATAGACAGTCCTGGCGATGTGGGCTCCTTCGTCCTTTGCGGAGTTGAATCCGAAGGTGGGGGTGTTCTCCGGGAGAGGGAGGTCATTGTCGATGGTCTTGGGGATGTGGATGTTCGCGATGGGGTATTTCTTTGCCTCGAGGAACTTGGCGATCCTGTTTGCAGTGCTTGCGGTGTCGTCTCCGCCCACAGTCACAAGGAGCTTTATGTCGTTGTCCTTGAACAGAGCCAGGTTGAAGTTGTTCTCGAAATCCTCAGGGGTGGGTTTGAAGCGGCTCATCTGCAGATAGCTTCCGCCTCTGTTGAAATATGCGTCGGCCTTGAAGAAATCAAGGTCTTCTGTGCGCGGGTTCTTGCTGAAGAGTCCGCTGTAGCCTCCGTGGAGACCGATGACGCGATAACCGTTGCTGAGGAAGGTCTTGGCGACCGAACACACGACGGTGTTCATGCCCGGAGCCGGGCCGCCGCCGCAAAGAATGATAACTGATCCTTTCATTTGAGTATTTGTTTAGTACTTAACTTCTTGTTGGTAACCTACAAATTTAACTTATTTCTGCAAAATTGTGAAATCCCAGGGGTCTGCCTCCGCCATCACCTCCGAGCCGAAGGCTCTGGGAGCCTCGGGCGGGATTCTCAGGCAGGCGGAAGCCGGCTTGTCCGAGAAGTTTGCCAGGACAAGGACTGTCTTACTGCCGTCGTGTCTCATAAAGGCGAAATGCCTGCGCATATCGAAGCCCAGGGCTGCTTTCTGGAAGTACGAGAGATCGAAGTTCTCGGCCCCGGAGAGTTCCTCGCGCAGGTTGAGCACCCGACGGTAGACCTCCAGCACCTTCTGCTGGTGCTCCGAGAGGGGAGCGAGAGGGTCCAGGTGGCGCTGATCGTCGAAGATGCTCGTGCGGCCGCATGCGCCGTCGTGCGCCGCCTCGCCCAGTTCCTGTCCGAAATAAAGCATGAACGGGCAGGGGTAGAAAAGGGCGGACACCGCGAGAGCGGCAAAGCCCTTTTCAGCTGAGCCCGCAAACCACGGGGAAGCCAGACGCTGTTCGTCGTGGTTTTCCAGGAAATTGAGCATATGCGGCTGCAGGGGGCCCAGCTTCTGCCAGACACCCGTGATATTCCAGGCCTGGCCGGCGCCCGACACTATCTCGCGAAGGGTGTCATAAAGGCCGGATTTGTCGTAGAGATGGTCGAAGCAGGCGCTGTAGATATACTTGTCGTAGGAGGCCGTTTCGTAGACCTCTGCGATGAATTCCAGATTCGGGTTGGTCTGCTTGGCGCCGAGTATCAGGTAGCG
The DNA here is from genome assembly GCA_017615445.1 of Bacteroidales bacterium. The sequence continues at coordinate 15,098 of JAGAAD010000065.1, read as the reverse complement.
CCAGAACTCCACCGGCACCAGCTCGGCCATGTCGCAGCGGAAGCCGTCCACGCCCTTCGAGGCCCAGTAGCGCACGATTGCGAGAAGGCTGTCCCAGTTGTCCGGGCGGGCATAGTCTATCTTGTCCGTGTCCGTCCAGTCGTAGTCGCAGCGGTGCAGGGTAATCAGCCCGCCGTGGGAGTCCGAATACTCCGGGGAAACGTGGTTGGGCACGAAGTCTATTATCACCTTCAGCCCGGCGTCGTGCGTGCGGCGGACGAGGTCTTCGAACTCCGCCATCCTGGCGTCCGGGTTGTCCGCCAGGTAGGGATTCACGTCGTAATAGTCTGAGATGCTGTACGGCGAACCGATATTGCCCTTCACATACGGCCTTCCGGCGGAATGACGGATAATGCCGGTGTACCAGATATGCGAGACCTTCAGCGAGCGGAGATAATCGAAGGATGCCTGATCGAAGCCGGACATCTTTCCGCTGCGCCACAGGCGCGTCAAAACCTGATAGATCAGCATCCTCTTATCTGTTTCTTCTCTTGAATTCGGCCACGGTCACGGCTGTGGCCACTGCGACATTAAGCGACTCCGCGCCGGGGCCTTCGGCATAGGTCGGGATCTTGATGCGGGCGTCCACATGGGCACGGACGGCGGCGCTGATTCCGAACGACTCGCTGCCCATCACGATCAGCCCTTCGGGCTTCAGGTCCGCGGCATAGATGTCCGAGCCGTCCAGGAACGTGCCGTAGACCGGCAGGCCGGCCGAGCGGAAACTCTCGCAAAGCGCGGGCAGCTCGCAATACGTCACCGTCTTGCGGAAAACCGCGCCCATCGAAGCCTGCACTACCTTCGGATTGTACTGGTCTACCGTGTCCGGCGAGGCGAAGATGCCGTCTATCCCGAACCAGTCCGCTATTCGCATGATGGTCCCGAGATTACCGGGGTCGCGAACGCTGTCCAGCGCCAGAAACAGGCCTTTTCCGGCCGCCGCGGGCTTCGGCTCGGCCTTGCGGAGCACGGCAAGCACGGGAGAAGGGGAGTCCAGGGCGCTGATGCGCGCCATCTGCTGCTCGCCTATCTCCTCACGCCGCAGGAGTCTCTCTATCTTAAAACCCGATTCCAGGGCCTCGGCCACCATCTTCTCACCCTCCACCACGAAAAGTCCTTCGCTGTCGCGAAACTTCTTCGTCCCGAGGGCTTTGATGGCCTTGATTTCCGCTGCTGTCAACTTAACCATAACGAGAGTGCTAATATACTCAATTATTTGCTAAATTTGTACGGTTCTGCTTATGAAAAAGAAGACCCTCAGCCCTCTCTTTTTGCTGACAGTCCTTTTGGGGCTGGCTCCTTCCTGCGCGTCCCTCTCCAAGGCGGAACTCGCGGAAGACGAGTACATCCTGGATTCGTACAAAATAGAAGTGAGCGGAGACCCCTTCTTCAACGTCAGCGAACTCTCCCAATATGTGAGGCAGAAGCCCGCCAGAGCCCTTTTTCAGAAGAAAGCCGTCATACTGAGCAAACGCAGCACGGCCCTCACCAGAACGGCGATGAGCGAGCGTCTGACGAAATTGGGCTACTACGACTCCAAGGTGGACACCAGCATCGCCTACAAAGGAAAGAAGGCGAAGGTCACATATCAGGTGGAGCTGGGGCACCGTATTCCTATCGACACCGTCATCTACAAACTCCCCGCGGCAGACGAGTTCTGCGCGGATTTCATGGCCGATTCCTCAAAGATACTCGTCAGGAAGGGAGACAATCTCTCGGAGGTCACGATGGAGGAGGAAATCGCCCGCAGTGTGGAAGCCCTCCGTTCGAAAGGCTACTACAACATAGACCAGTCCCAGTACCACTTCTATGCGGACACTAACGGCCGGGCAGGGAATGCGGCTGTGATCTACGAAATCCCATCCACCATCCGCAAGTCTTATATCGGAAATGTGAGCGTGTCTTACCCGGAAGACCTGAAGTTCAAGAAATCCGTCCTCCGCGGGATGAATCTCATCCGCCCGGGCGAGCTTTACAATGCCGAGAAAGTCGCCAACACCTATTCCAGGTTCTCCTCGCTCAGGGTTTTCCAGAGCGTGGGAGTGAACCTGACTCCGGTGGACAGCACCACGGTGGACTGCAACATAGCCCTCACCAAGTCCAAGCTCCAGGGCTTCAAGACCAACCTGGAAGTCAGCACGAACTCCTCAGGGTTGATTGGCGTGTCTCCGCGCCTCAGTTACTATCATAAGAACATTTTCGGAGGAGGCGAGTGGCTTAGCATAGGCTTCAGCGGGAACTTCCAGTTCATGATAGACAGCGACACCCGCGCCACAGAAGTGGGAACATCCGCCTCTCTCAGCCTCCCGAGATTCCTCGGTCTGGGCTACGAGCGTTTCCAGGGCCCGAACGTGCCCAGGACGGAGTTTAACCTCTCATTCAGCCACCAGAACCGCCCCGAGTACACCAGAAACCTGTTTTCCGGCTCCTACGGCTACACGGGAATCTACCGACGGAAGTTTTCTTACCAGGTCTATCCTCTCCAGATCAACTACGTCCGCCTCTTCGACCTTAACTCTTCGTTTGCGGAAAGGCTGAACAAGAATCCCTACATGAAGTACTCCTATCAGGACCACTCCGATGTGGGCGTGGCGGGGACTTTCTACTATTCGAGCAGTCCGGATCCCATCCCGAGCACTTCCTACTACACCGCGAGGCTTCAGACCGATCTTTCCGGCAACGTTATAAGTCTATTCAAGGGGCTTTTACCGACCAACGGCGCCGGTCAGGGACTGCTTCTGGGCGCACCGTTCTCGCAGTACGCCAAGATCGAGCTCGCTCTGGCGCGCGGGTACCGCTTCGGCCTGGACGATGAGCAGGCGGTGGCGATCAGGCTCCTCGCCGGAATAGGCCAGGCCTACGGCAACAGCACTGCGCTGCCCTACGAAAAGCAGTTCTATGCAGGAGGCGCCAGCAGCATGCGAGGCTGGCAGACCCGTTCGCTCGGCCCGGGCGCCGCGCCTCTGGACAAGACCTTCAGCATTCCGAGCCAGACTGGCGACATGAAACTGGAAGCGGACATCGAGTACCGTTTCCCGATAGTGTGGATGCTGGAAGGCGCCCTGTTCGCGGAAGCCGGAAACATCTGGGACACGCATTCTGGAGTGGATCTGGCGGCTGTCGCGGCAGACTACGGCCTAGGCATCAGGCTCAACGCCAATGTCATCCTGATCCGTCTGGATATGGGTGTCCGCCTCCGCGACCCTTCTGCCACAGTTAAATGGCTGGATCCCGTCACCGCCTTCAAGACCGGCGGTGTCGCACTTCACTTTGGTGTAGGATATCCATTCTAGAAGCTTAGGGTATATTTTACCTTAAGCTTAGCCAAATCGTCGAAGCTTAGAGTGTTTTTGTGGTTAAGCTTCGAAATTAGCGCTTCGTATAGTATTTTGGCCAGCAGGCTTCGAGATACGCTTTGAGCGTGTCTTCGTGCTTGTTGGGCTGCGGCTCATAGAAGACGCGGCCGCGGAATGCGTCAGGTAGGAACTCCTGATCCACGAAGTGCCCGGGGAAGTCGTGGGCGTATTTATAGCCGTCCGCATAGCCCAGCTCTTCCATAAGCTTGGTGGGGGCGTTGCGAAGGTGCAGGGGCACGGCCGCGGTCTTGTCGGACGCTGCGGCCTCCAGGGCTGCGCTGATGGCCATATAGGCCGAATTGCTCTTGGGTGAGCTGGCGAGGTAGATCGCGCACTCGGAGAGCGGGATGCGGGCTTCCGGCATGCCGATCGAATGCACTATCTGGAAAGTGCTGTTCGCAAGCAGCAGGGCGTTCGGATTCGCGAGGCCTATGTCCTCGGCGGCGAGGATGCAGAGGCGGCGGGCGATGAAGAGCGGGTCCTCTCCGCCGTCCAGCATGCGGGCCAGGTAATAGACCGCCGCATTGGGGTCAGAGCCGCGCACGCTCTTGATGAAGGCGGAGATTATGTCGTAGTGCATCTCGCCGTCCTTATCGTAGATCGCGGTGCTCTTCTGCAGGCAGTCGTTCACCACCTTGTTGTCTATCACTATCTCCTTGCTTCCGGCGAAAGAATCCACCACCAGCTCGAGTATGTTCAGCAGCTTGCGGCCGTCGCCTCCGCTCTGGCGCAGCAGGGCCTCGGTTTCCTTAACGACTATGTTCTTCTCCTTCAGGACCTCGTCCTGCTTCAGAGCCCTGTCCAGAAGGGTCAGCAGGTCTTCTTTATCAAGCGACTTAAGGACATAGACCTGGCAGCGCGACAGAAGGGGAGATATAACCTCGAACGAGGGGTTTTCGGTAGTGGCTCCGATAAGCACCACCACACCCTGCTCCACGGCGCCGAGAAGGGCGTCCTGCTGGGCCTTGCTGAAGCGATGGATCTCGTCTATGAAGAGAACCGGGGCCTGGCCGGACCTGAACAGCGAACCGCGTTTCGCGGCTTCGAAGACCTCGCGGACCTCCTTGACGCCGGCGCTGACGGCCGAGAGGGTGTAGAACTCGCGTCCCAGGGCCTCGGCCACTATCCTTGCGAGGGTGGTTTTGCCCACTCCGGGAGGACCCCAGAGAATGAACGAGGAGAGATTCCCGCTCTCAATCATATTGCGCAGGATGCATCCTTCGCCGACCAGATGTTTCTGGCCGACATATTCGGAGAGACTCCTCGGTCTCATACGCTCCGGAAGGGGAGCCAGGAGGGTTGTTGCGGGCATGATGCTTTTATCGTTGGACAAAAATACGCAAATAATTCGTAACTTAGCATCTGTGAGAAAACCTACACTCATAATCCTTTTCGCCGCTGCGGCCCTTCTTCTGGGCTGCCCGGGCGCTAACGCCCAGCGCAGGATAGAGCGTGTGGGTCTTCTCAACTCCCCGAAGGGTTTCGGAGTCAGCCTCGGAATCCAGCAGGAAGACCGCAGGGTCTACAACACCGTCAGTCTCACGGCAGATCTGGACGGAATCCTCGGCGGGATCGAATCCACCCCCGGAGTCAAGTTCACCTGGCTGCACCAGAATCAGATCCGCGGGGGAGTTATCCGCGACGACGTGGACTACGGCCTTTATCTCGGCGGCGGTTTCACCACCGGCTGGGTCAGGGACCACGGCGCACCTAACCGCAACCACGGAGCAATCCTCGGGATGGCCGCCGGCGCTGGAGTGGTGTTCCTGTTCCCGAATCATATAGACATAGCCCTGAGCTTCACGGGGGAGTTCGGACTCCAGCTCAGAAAGGACGAAACCTTCGGGACACTGGACCTTTCCTGGTATGAGAACGGAGTGCTGAAAGCCCTTATTCCGCAAGTAACCCTTTACTATAGATTCAAATGAGTAAATCGCTCAAAATAGCCATATTAGCCCTGGCGCTTGCGTTCGCTTTCGAGTCTTTCTCGGCGGCGGAGAGCCCGCGTTTCAGGTACGGCGTCGAGTGGGGTTACAGCGCCAAGGTGGCGTCCAGTTTCCAGTACACTATTTACAACTCCTACGGCAGCCGGATCTCGGACTCCCAGCCCCTCTCTCCGGACTATTACACAAATGCCTTCGTCTCCGCCGACATCGCCCTGGAGTTCGCCGACTATTTCGCCATCACCCTCAAGGCCGGGTACAGGGGAGTCGCTAAAGACTACCGCGTGATGCCTGTGGAACTGCAGATGGCGGTGTTCTTCAAGGGGTATGAGAAGACGGGACCTTATGTGTTCGCCGGAGGGGGAGCAGCGCTTTATAACTGGAGTTTTGAAGATCAGATCAACCTGGCTTCGGCAGGCGCAGGAATGCGCCACAATCTGAGCCGGAAGATCAGCCTGGACACCTTCCTCAAGGTCAACCTTATCGGCTGCAGCCCGCTGCCCGTGGACCCCTACGAAGGCACGATCCCTCGCGAGAAGACAATCTACTCGCGAAACGGACATCTCTCATTTGATCTGGGAATAGCCCTTAATTTCTAGATGCTGTAGATTAGCCAGCCTATGTAGGTGAAATACGCCAGCGCCATCAGCGCGCCCTCAAGGCGGTTGATTCTGGCTGTCTTGCCCACATAAGCGAACAGCGCCAGAAGCACCGTGCTGCCCAGCAGGGCGGTGAAGTCCACCCACACTATGTTCCCGGTGCCCAAGCGGGTCAGCAGGGAAGCCACACCGAGCACAAGCAGGATGTTGAATACATTGCTGCCGATTATAGTGCCCAGCGCGAGCTGGCCCTTCTTCTTCGCCGCAGCGACTATCGTCGTGACCAGTTCGGGCATGCTGGTGCCGCCCGCAAGCAGGGTGATTGCGATAAACTTCTCGCTGACGCCAACCTCCCTTGCAAAGTTCACGGAGTGGTCCACGAACATCCTGCCTCCGAACACAAGGCCGGCCAGACCGCCAAGGACCATCACAATAGCCAGCGAAAGGCTTATTTCCTTCTTGGGAGCCTCTTCCACATCCACCTTTCCGCTTTTGAAGCACATCACGATATAAGCCGTGAAGACAGCCAGCATCAAGAGGCCGTCGATCCAGTTCAGATAGCCTTTGGAGGCCAGCAGCACGAAGAACAGCGTGATGCCGAAGAACATGGGGATATCGCGCGTGAGGTTAAGCCTGTTCACGGCTATAGGCGTGATGAGCGCGGCTGAGCCAAGCACCAGCAGGGCGTTCAAAGTGTTCGAGCCCACGATGTTACCTATGGAAATGTCCGCCGAGCCTTCGATTGCGCCGGTCAGGCTGACCACCATCTCCGGCATCGAGGTGCCGAAGCCCACTATCGTCAGGCCGATCACAAACTCGCTGACGCCGGATTTACGGGCGATGGCGGACGAGCCGTCCACCAGGATATCCGAGCCGTACACCACGAGGCCGAGGCCTACCAGAAGAAGAAGTATGTCGATTATCATAGAAGTTCGAGCTGGCAGACGTTTTCGACATGCTGCGTGTGCGGGAACATGTCCACAGGTTGCACTGCCGTGACCTTGTATTTGACTGAAAGCGCCGCCAGGTCGCGCGCCTGGGACGCCGGATTGCAGCTCACATAGACTATCCTCCGGGGAGCTGCGTTAAGGATTACCTTCGCCACATCCGGGTGGATGCCCGCGCGGGGAGGGTCCAGGATTATGACATCCGGCCGGCCGTGGTCCTGGATGAAGCCGTCCGTGAGGATGTCCTTCATGTCGCCGGCGTAGAACTCGCAGTTCGTGATGCCGTTCCGGCGGGCATTCTCGCGGGCGTCGTCTATGGCCTCAGGCACATACTCTATTCCTATCACCTTCGAGGCTTTTGCGCTAACGAACTGGGCGATGGTGCCCGTGCCGGTGTAGAGGTCATAGACCACTTCGTCTCCGCTCAGGCCGGCAAACTCGCGGGCCACTTTATAGAGCTCATATGCCTGCTCCGTGTTGGTCTGATAGAACGACTTCGGACCTATCTTGAAACTCAGTCCCTCCATCGATTCATAGATCGCCTCGTCGCCCTTGTAAAGGAAGCATTCCTGGTCGGCCACTGAGTCGTTCACTTTCGCGTTTATGAGGTAGTAGAGCGAGCTGATCTGAGGGAATTCTTCAGCTATTGCATCCAGAAAAGCCTCCCTTCCGGGGAAGTCTCTGCCGAAACAAATGATCAGCATAACTTGCTGATTTTCAGCCGTCCTAACAAACATGTTACGCAGAATACCCGTTTTTTCCCTCAAATTGAAGAAGGAAATACCGTGTTCCAGGGCGTATTTTTTAACGAAAAGACGTATCTGATTGGACGGTTCGCGCTGAAGGTAACAGTGCTGGATATCAAGCACTTTGTCGAAGAATTTTCCCACATGGAAACCGAGTCCCACGCGCTCTTCTTCGGAGAGTTTTTCGGGATCTTCGTCGGCAAAAATCCACCTTCTGTCGGAGGCTGTGAACTCGAGTTTGTTGCGGTACTCCGTGGTCTTCGCAGAGCCCAGGCAAGGACGGATTTCGGGGACGTCCAGATGGCCTATGCGGACGAGCTGATCGTAGACCTGCTGGCGCTTCGCTTCCAGCTGGAGATCGTAGGGGAGTATCTGCCACTTGCAACCCCCGCAGGTGCCGAAGTGCTGGCAGAAAGGCTCGAGCCTTCTGGGGGACGGCTTGACTATCCTGACTATTCGCCCCTCCAGGAAGGATTTCTTGCGCTTGGTGACCATCACGTCCACCACGTCGCCGGGCACGGCGAAGGGCACGAAAAGCACCCTGGCGGTCGCTTCTTCAGGCTCGGTGGGGAGTTTGGCATGAGCCAGCGACTTGCCTTCGGCAGCCACCGCCTCGATGGTGATTCCTTCGAGTATTATTGTCGGCTTGTTTCTCACGACTGCTTAACCTCCACACGTGTTGCGGCGAACTTGAAGCCGGCGTCAGTGAGAGCGGTGTAGAGATATGTGCGGAGGCCGAAATACAGCGGCCAGTAGTCTGAATTCTTGCACCAGACGCGGGTCCTGACTGTGACTGCGTCTTTGTCTATATCGCAGACCGTGAAGAAGGGGACGTTGGCCTCTTCGTCCGGCTCGGTGACAACTCTTGGCTCCTTGGCTATCAAGGACTTAAGGGTCGCCATCAACTTCTCTACATCAGTTCCGTGCTGGAAGGGAAGATCGATGTCCAGACGGCGGTAGGACTTCGGGGAATAGTTGTTTATCGTGCCGGAGCTGAGGGCGCCGTTCGGAAGAATGATCACTCTGTTGTCCGGGGTGCGGAGCTTGGTGCTGACTATGTTGACCTCGGTGACTGTTCCGAGGAAGCCCTGAGCCTCGATCAGGTCTCCGGCTTTGAAGGGTTTAAAGGCGATCAGCATCAGCCCACCGGCGAAGTTCTGCATGGTGCCGCTCAGGGCGAGACCGATTGCCATACCGCCAGCGGCGAGGACGGCCGCCAGGGAAGTGGTGTTGATGCCGAGAGTGCCGATCACAACCACAATCAGGAGAACGGTGAGGGCTATGCTCACCAGGGAGGTCGTGAAGGAGATTATAGCATGGTCCGTATTGCGCTTGGTCATGCCTTTCTGCATCAAGGTTCTGATCTTTTTGATCAGCCATGCACCGATAATATAGATTATCAGGGCGGCGACCACCTTCAGAACGAGCTGAAGAGCGTCTTCTCCCAGGCCCTGCAGAGCGGTGTTGGGGTCCTCCTTGAAATTGGCTACAAATGCCTCCTGAGCCTCTTTTAAGGCTGTGATTGTCGAATCAGCGTTTGCCGGAATGATACCCTCCAGCTGCAACAGTTTTCCTAGCATTGTTTTCTTCGTTTATTTCAATGCGCTAATATACGTCATTTTATTGACATACTTCGCATTGAATTGAGGACGGCGAGGACCATGACTCCCACATCGGCGAAGACTGCGGCCCACATTCCAGCGAGACCGAGGGCTCCGAGGACGAGGCAGGCGGCTTTGATCGAGAGGGCGAAGACTATGTTCTGACGGACGATGCGGAGGCATTTGCGGCTGATTCTGACGGCCGTGACGATGCCCATCGGGTCGTCGTCCATCAGGACCACGTCTGCGGCTTCGATAGCGGCGTCTGAGCCCATCGCGCCCATCGCTATTCCGATGTCCGCACGGGTGAGGACGGGGGCGTCGTTGATGCCGTCGCCCACGAACGCGAGCTTGCCGGCGGTGCCGTCCGCCATCAGCTCTTCCACCTTCTGCACCTTGTCCGCCGGCAACAGGCCGCTGCAGACGCGGTCCACGCCCAGTTCCACGGCCACATGCCCGGCCACCTTGGCCGAGTCGCCGGTGAGCATGACCGTCCGGGTGATTCCGGCCTTGCGCAGAAGATCGATTGCGCTGCGCGATGTGGGCTTGACCACGTCGGAAATGAGGATGTGCCCGGCATACTCGCCGTCCAGCGCTATGTGGACCAGAGTGCCGGTGCAATGGCAGGGAAGTGGCTCCACGCCAACAGTGCGCATCAGCTTTTCATTGCCGGCAGCCACCTTCATACCGTCCACGACGGCGATGACTCCTTCGCCTGCAACTTCCTGAATATCAGCCACTCTCGAGCGGTCTACGGGCTTTCCGTAGGCGGTCTGGATGCTGCGGCTGATCGGGTGTGAAGAAGCGCATTCAGCGTGCGCCGCGAGCTCGATTATGCGCGCTTCGTCGATGGGGGAGTGATGCACTGCCATCACCTCGAAAACGCCTTTCGTGAGGGTGCCGGTCTTGTCGAAGACGAAGGTCCTGACCTTCGAGAGCGCCTCCAGATAGTTCGAGCCTTTCACGAGGATACCTCTGCGGCCGGCTCCGCCGATGGCGGCGAAGAAGCTCAGCGGGATGCTGATCACCAGCGCGCACGGGCAGCTGATCACCAGGAAGGTGAGGGCACGGTAGATCCAGGTTTCCCATTCAGGGCCTCCGGCGCTGCCGAGAAGCAGCGAAAACAGGGGAGGGAGGACTGCCAGCGCGAGGGCACTGAAGCACACCGCAGGGGTGTAGATGCGGGCAAAACGGGTTATAAACGCTTCGGACTGAGACTTGTTCGAGGTGGAGTTCTCCACCAGTTCCAGCACTTTAGTGACCGTGGACTCGCCGAAAGGCTTGGTGGTGCGAACGCGCAGGACTCCGACCAGGTTTATGCAGCCGCTTATGATTTCATCACCGGGGCCCACGTCGCGGGGGAGGCTTTCGCCTGTGAGCGCTGAAGTGTTCAGGGTGGAATTACCCTTCTCCACAATACCGTCCAGAGGCACTTTTTCGCCCGGCTGGACTATAATTATCGAGCCTACTTCAACCTCGTTCGGATCCACCCAGTGGAGCGTTCCACCGGTTTCCACGTTTGCATAGTCTGGCCTGATGTCCATCAGGGCAGAGATGCTCTTGCGGCTCTTTCCGACTGCGTAGTTCTGGAAGAATTCTCCTATCTGGTAGAAGAGCATCACGGCGATTGCTTCGTTGTAGTCGCCGCTTTTCTCCCAGATTGCAAGGGCGAAAGCACCCGCAGTGGCTACAGCCATCAGGAAATTCTCATCAGAAGGCCTTCCATTGACGATTCCAAGGCCAGCTTTACGCAAAATATCGTATCCGATCAGGATGTAAACACCCAGATACAGACCCAGTTTCAGATAGAAATTGCTTATCGGAATGAAGTTCAGCGCGGCAGTAAAAACCCCCGCCAGAACTATCCTCAATAGCATTTTCTGCTGTTTCTTTGTTAATTTCATAGTTCAATATAACAATCAGGTTCGACTTTGCGGCAGGCGCGGAGGACATTTTTCATGACGGCTTTTTCGTCGGCGCCGGCGGAGAAGTCCACGATCATTTTCTGGGTCATGAAGTTCACGACGCAGTTTTCCACGCCTTCGGTCTTTTTGGTGGCGTTTTCCATCAGGGCAGCGCAGTTCGCGCAGTCGACTTCGATATTGTATGTCTTTTTCATCTTAGAGTTGTTTTTGTTTCACAGTGCAAAGTTCAGGCTGCGCGATCAGATATCTATACCTATTGTTTGGTATTTTCAGCAGCAGGAGAGTTTTTCAATATATGCAAGTTAACATAATATAAATTGTGTAACAAAAGAACTTACATCAAACTCTTATGCTGATTCCTTTCTTATATAAAGGTAAAACCAATAGCCAAACAACTAACACTACTATCAGAGAAAATACGAACGACATGAGCGCGGAGCCGGATGCGATTCCTCCTGCGACCCAACGCTGGAATCCGCAAAGGATGAATCCCCAACCGACTATGTGGCTCACCACATAACAATAAATCGCGTTTGTGCCGAACGATTTGAAAAAGCCCGCATTTTTCCAGATTTTCTTCTCGTCCGTCAGATAATACAGCCCGCACAGGAGCAAAGTTCCGATTCCGCAAACCACGAAGACGAACGACGGCGACCAGATCTTTTTGTTGAGCGGCAACCATGTCACGATCAGGATCCCCACCGCAAGAAGACTTATACCTTTAATAAGGAGTTCTTTATTCTTGCGCTCGGCAATCAATTCTCCTATCATGAAGCCGATCAGCGTGTGCGCCAGGCTCGGAATCGTGCTCAGAAGGCCCTCAGGGTCTATTCCGTGGTCGTTGTAAAGGTGTTTTGCCGGAATCAGGGCGTTGTCCACCCTTGCCACTATGTTTTCAGGGCCATAGGCATAGCCGTCGCCGAGTAAAAGTGCCACAGAATAGCCTACAAGCAGGATTAAGGCCACTATCGGGACGCTTTTTCTGGGTAAAAGACAGACTATCAGGGCTGCCAGCGCGAAACAGAGTCCGAAGCGCTGCAAAACGCCCGTAAATCTCAGTGTATCAAGGGAATACGTGTGCGCCCAGACCGCCGCTGAAGCCCAGTTCAAAATAAGGCCCAGAAGAATCAGAAGTAGGGTTCTGCGCAGCATCTTCCAGGAAAGCCTGAACTCCCCTTTCGACAAGGAGAAATACATGGAGACTCCCATCACGAACAGGAACAGCGGGAAGACCAGGTCTGCCAGCGTGAGTCCGTTCCATTGGGCATGGGCCAGAGGCGCCCAGCGGGACACCCAGCTTCCGGGGTTGTTCACCACTATCATCAGAATGATCGTGGCGCCCCTTAATATGTCTACAGACTGAATCCTTGCCATACTACTTCAGGGTGAAAGGCAGGTCTGCGCGGATGTCGGCCGAAGAACTGCCGAGAAGGGCGTGGAACTCACCCGGCTCAGCCACCCACTCATGCTTGTCCGCATCGAAGAAGCTGAGGGCTTCCCTGCCGATTGTAAAGCAGACTTTCCTGCTCTCGCCCGGCTCCAGATAGACCTTCTCGAAGCCTTTGAGCTCCTTGGCAGGGCGTGCCACCGAAGCTTCCGTGTCGCTTATGTAGAGCTGAACGACTTCAGCGCCGGCCACCTTTCCGGTGTTACTGACAGTGGCGCTGACTTTCCAGCCGCTGCCGCTGCGCTTGATGCTGGCGCCGCCTATTTCGAAGGTGGTGTAGCTCAGGCCATGGCCGAATGCGAAGTCCACCGGGATGTTCTGGGTGTCGTACCAGCGGTAGCCGATAAACACTCCTTCGTCGTAGTACTCCTGCCACCATTCCTTGCCTTCCTCACGCACTCCCGGGAACTGACGCTCTGTCTTTAACGGGCCGTCTGCCAGGGACTTAGGCATGGTGAACGGAAGTTTTCCGGAAGGGTTGACTGCGCCGGTCAGGACGTCGGCAAGGGCGTGTCCGCTCTCGGATCCGCCGTACCATCCCTGCACGATCGCACCCACTTTTTCCGCCCAAGGCATCGCGCACGGCGAGCCGGAGATGTTGACCACCACCATAGGGCGTCCGAGGGCTGAAAGCGCCTCGATCAGCTCGTCCTGACCGTAAGGCAGAACTATGTCTTTGCGGTCCGTGCCTTCGTTGTCCTGGAAGGCGCTCTTGTTAAGGCCGCCGATGAAGACTATGCAGTCCGCATCCTTCGCCGCGGCCACGGCATCGGCCTTGAGCTGGGCGGCGCTGCGGCTTTCACTGAGGTCCTGGCCGGTGACTACCCTGTTGTAATCCGTGGTCACGTCTCCCACATAGCCGCGCTCCCAACTCACCTCCGCCTTGCCGGAGAAAGCCTCGCGAAGTGCGTCAAGAGGGATTATCTCATACTTGGTCTTGAGGTTCGAAGAGCCGCCTCCGACCACCATCATCTTATAGGCGTTCTCCCCCACCAGCAGGAGCTTTCCTCCCTCGGGGATGTTCAGCGGCAACACACCGTCGTTCTTGAGGAGCACCAGGCCCTCGGCCGCAATCTTGCGGGCGGCGGCGAAATGCTCGGGCGAGGTGAAGCTGCCGAAGTGCTGCTCCGGGCCCATCGACGTGCGGAAGATAGTCCGCAGGACGCGGCCGGCCTTGTCGTTCAGGCCTTCTTCGGATGCCCTGCCGTCGCGCAGGCGGGCAAGGTACGGGCGCGCAAGATGATAGTTGGAGTAGGAATCGGACGCCGCACCGGTGAGGCCGTTGGTCCATGTTCCCATCTCGATGTCCAGGCCGTTCGCGGCGGCTTCGTCGTCGTCCCTGCAGCCGCCCCAGTCGCTCACCACCACACCGTCGAAGCCCCATTCGCCCTTCAGGATGTCGCACAGGAGCTTTTTGTTGTGGCAGTTGAACTGGCCGTTGTAGAGGTTGTACGAGCCCATTATCGCCCACGCGCCGCCGTCCACCACCGCGGCCTTGAAGGCCGGCAGGTAGATCTCATACAGGGTGCGGTCGTCCACCACCGAGTTCGTGGCTGTGCGGCGGGTTTCCTGGTTGTTCACGGCGAAATGCTTGACGCACGCGGCCACTCCGTTGCTCTGCACGCCCTGGACATAGGGCACCACGAGCTGGCCGGCGAGGTACGGGTCCTCGCCCATGTACTCGAAGGTGCGGCCGTTCAGCGGAGTGCGGCCCATGTTGATTCCGGGGCCGAGCAGGATGTCCTTCTCGCGGTAGCGCGCTTCCTGCCCGATGCAGTCGCCGTAGAGGCGCGAGAGGTCGCGGTCCCAGGTGGCGGCCAGATTAATCAGGGCCGGGAAGGCGGTGCAGGAGTCGTTGGTCCAGCCTGCCTGGTCCCACTCGTCCCAGAGGACCTCCGGGCGTATGCCGTGCGGGCCGTCAGTGTGCCAGAGCTCGGGGATTCCGAGACGGGGCACGCCGGCGCTCGAGAACTTGGACTGTGCATGGGTGATTTTCACCTTCTCCTCTAGCGTCATACGGCCGAGGGCGTCGCTGACGCGGGCCTCGAGGGGTTTGGAAGGGTCCAGGTAGACGGGAGTTCCGCTTTTAGGGCAGCATGCCGCCAGGGCAAGCACCAACAGTAAACTGATTCTTTTCATATTATTTCTCTATTCTATATTTCAAATTCCAGGAGAATGGCTTGCCGGGGTAGGCCTTTACCTTGTTGTATGGCTCAGGGCAGGCCACTCTCTGATTCGCCCAGAGAAGGGTGCGGACCACCGGAACATCGCCGCTTATGCAGACTGCCAGCGGACCGTCCGATATCCTGACGGCGTACTGCATGCCGCCGGGGCCCACGGGAGCGAAAGGCAAGTCTATACGCCTCGACTCCCCTACCAGTTCGCTGCCCATCGTGAAGAAATTGTGGTTGTAGACCTCGGTCTCGATGGGAATCAGAGCCTCAAGCGTGTGGCGGATCTCGAAGGAAGACTCCCCCGTCAGGACTATCTCCTTC
>JAGAAD010000064.1 GCA_017615445.1 Bacteroidales bacterium | reverse complement strand
GGCGCTCACTGCAAGCTTTTCCGTGAAGTGATAACGCGCGCTGAGACCAAGCGAAACGGGGATGCCGTAGATGGAGAGGCTGGTCTCCTGAATTCCGGCGGACGGAAGACCGCTGGAGAACGAAGGCTTCGAGCCGTAGTGAGAATCGTTTCCTCCGATAATACCGCCGAGTTTAATCGCTGTCTTTCCGACTGATTTCTTCGCAGCCTGAGCCTCTTCGGCCAGGATCTCAGCGAACGGATCCACCCAAGGGGTATGAGCTGTTTCGCCTTCCTGGTTTTCCTGCTCAGCCTCAGCTGGGATTTCTACGATTTCCTCCGATTTGCTTGAAGGAAGAACTGAAATCTGCTCGGGGGTCTGGATTTCTTTCGGGACGAAGCCG
The DNA here is from genome assembly GCA_017615445.1 of Bacteroidales bacterium. The sequence continues at coordinate 10,217 of JAGAAD010000064.1, read as the reverse complement.
GCGCGGACTGACTTCGCGACTACGGGGCGGGATTCCTCGACTGCGCTCGGAATTACCGCTTCTTCCACCATCGCAACGGGGCCTGACGGCTGATCGTTCACGACGGCGAGAGTCTCCTCTCCGGACTGTATGATAGTTTTTTCAGAGTTGCCTACAAAGAAGAAAACGGCGATTGCTGCTGCCGCAAAAGCAAACGCAGGCGCGCCCCAGGCTAGCCATGAGCGCCGAGGTGCGGCTGCCGCGGCCGGAGCCGCCGAATCCAGACGCGCCGACACAGCCTTCCAGACGCCGCGGGGTGCTTTCACCTCGGCGTCTGCGAGAGCCTCCTTGAAGAGGAGGTCCAGATCTTTATTTGTGTCTTTACGCATCTTAATACTGTTCTTTGATCTTTTTCTGCAGCGTCACCCTGGCTCGTTGAAGCTGTGAGCGCGATGTGACTTCCGAGATTCCGAGGGCTTCTCCGATTTCTTTGTGGGAATAACCTTCTATCACATACATGTTGAAGACTGTTCTCAACCCCGGAGGCAGAGCGGCTACCATCTTGAGCAGCTCTTTGTACCCTATCTGGGCCGTCGCGGACGGGGTGTCGGCTATTATACCGCGGGCTTCGTCCACATCGTCGCTCTGCTTCAGCACGTCGTGCTTTCGCAGGGACATCAGCGCAGTGTTAACAAAGATCTTGCGGGCCCAGCCCTCGAAAGAGCCTTCGCCCAGGTAGGTGTCCAACTTGCTGAAGAGGGTCACAAAACCGTCTTGCAGCACATCCTGCGCGCTGTCGCGGTCTCCCATATAGCGCAGACAAACGGCGAACATTTTGTCCGCCAGCATGTCGTAGATCGCTTTCTGAGCCCGACGGTCGCCGGACTTTGCGTCTTCCAACCACGTATTAAGATGCGACTTGCCTCCAAAAAGTTGCATACGCATCGAATTACTTCTACACAAAAGTAAGCATTTTATAGTATTTTTGTGGAGCATGCTTCGAAGAACCCTCATAGCCGCCTTGGCGGTGCTGGCGTTTGGCTTTGGCCTGCGCGCGCAGGAGATACTGCCCGAACCGGGGCCGTATGTGCCCCTCGCCGCAGACATTTCCGATGTGGCCGCGCTGGTGGCCGAAGGCCAGTATCAGGCCGCGCTGGATTCGCTCGATCTGATGATGGCCGCCGACACGACGGCGGATGACGCTCTGCTCTACTACCGCGGCCTTTGCTGCCTGGGGCTCGGGCGTTACACGGAAGCCGCGCTCGATTTCGAGCTGGCGATTCAGCGTGACCCCTCGAACAGCAGTTACTACGAAGAACTGTATGCCGCCTATAGCTATATGGGCAAGGAGGCAGCGGCCGATTCGCTGCATCTGGAGATGGCCCGGCTGTTCCCGCGCAAGTACCGCACGCCCTACATCCTGACCAAGCTCGGCGAGCACGCATGGCTCGAGGACCGCAACGATTCGCTGGCCATGCGCTATTTCGAAGAGGCGCTGGCGGTGGAGGAGGAGTACCCGCCGGCATTGTATGCGAAGGCCGAGCTGAGCCTGCAGGAAGGCAATTTGCTGGGCTATTTCACCACGGTGGAGACGCTGGTCCGGGCGAACGGCCTGACCGCGGACGTGAAGTCGTCCTACATAGACCGGGTGGTGGACCGGCTGGACGCGCAGACCTACCGCATCTGGCACAAGCAGATAGACGGCATCATGGACGCGTTCGTGCAGACCCACCCCACGGACTCGTGCGCGCTGGTGCCGGCAGGCCGCTGGTTCTACTCCACCGAGCAGAAGGAAAAGGGCATCGCCTACTTCAAGCAGTGGAAAGACAGCAACCCGTGGAACTACAGCGCCACCTCGATCTGGATCAGCATCATCATGCGCGAGGGCACGGACCGGGATGTGATCGCCGCCTGCGACGAAGCGCTGAAGAATTTCAGCAAACCCAAGGAGCGGGTGGAACTTCTTTGCATCAAGGCCGACTGCCTGTACAAAACAGGGCGCAAGAACAAGGCTTTCTGCACCTATGAAAAGGCTCTCAAGGCCGACCCGGACAATCTGATGACCCTCAACAATTACGCGTATTTCCTTTCGCTCGAAAAGCGTAATCTGAGAAAGGCCGAAAAGATGAGCCGCCGGACGGTGGAGGGCGATCCGGACAATGTGAGTTATCTGGACACCTACGGGTACATTCTATATTTATTGAAGCGGCCGTCCGAGGCGAAGAACTATTTCAAGAGAGCTATCATCTACGGCGGCAAGGAAGACGAAGCCGTCCTGAGGCACTACTATTTGGTGCTGGACGCCCTCGGCGAGAAGGAACTCGCCCTCTATTATAAAGCGTTGTACGAAGCCAAGTCCCGCCAGAAATGAAACGCAGTCTCTGTTGTGCAGTTCTGATAATGCTTGCCGCAGCTTTCGCCGCCGGCCAGACCAAGGACGGCATGCAGAAAAAGCTGTCCAAGGTGCAGGACGAGATAGCCAGGCTGGACAAGCAGATCAGGGCCAACGAGGCCCAGAGTTCGGACGCCCTCGCCCAGCTGACGCTCACGCGCAAGAAGATTGCGGCGGGCAAGGAACTCGCCGCCGAGTTGGGCCGGCAGATAGACTCCACCAACATGCGGATCGGGCAGAAGAAAAAGGACATCTCGAAGGCCTCGGAGCGCTACCAGATGATGCTGGACGCCTACGAACTGCTGATTCGGAGAGCCTATGTGAACCGCGACACCAGGATGTGGCTGACCTACATCTTCGCGGGCAAGGATTTCGGCCAGATGCTGCGGCGTTACAACTACCTCCACAGCATGTCCGAAGACATGCGCGCCCAGGCCAGGGACATCCGCGACCAGAAAACCGCGCTCGAGCGTCAGATGGCTGCGCTAGATTCGCTCCGGGCGGAAGAACTGTCGCTGCTCCAGGCCCGTTCTGCCGAGCTCCAGTCGCTCAAGGCGGACGAAAAGAGCGAGAGGGCCACGGTCGAAAAGCTCAAGAAAGGCAAGGCTGAGTACCAGAAGCAGCTGGCGAAGAAGCAGCGTGAGGCCGAGGCTCTGAACAAGTCCATACGCGAGTTCGTGCAGAAGCAGGCCGGCGCCGGAGGAAAGAAAGGCACCACCGGCAAGAGCAGCCCGAAGAGTCAGGCGGACATCAAGCTGTCCAACGAATTCGCGGCCAACAAGGGCAAGCTGCCGTGGCCCGTGCAGGGCACGGTCGTGGGCCAGTTCGGCCAGCACAACCACCCGGTCTACACCAATGTCAAAATGCCGTTCAACAACGGCTGCAATATCGCCACGGCGGCGGGCGAGCCGGTGAAAGCCGTCTTCGCCGGCACGGTCAAAAATGTGGCGGTGATGCCGGGCTACCGTCAGTGCGTGCTGGTCCAGCACGGCGAGTACTACACCTTCTACTGCAAACTGCGCGATGCGAAGGTGGCGACCGGCGACAAAGTCAAGGTGGGCGATGTCCTCGGTTATGTGGACACCATCGGCGGAGAAACCCAGCTGCACTTCCAGCTATGGAAAGTCACCGACCCCCAGGACCCTGAGCTGTGGCTGAGGTAGGGCGAGGCGCTAGAACAACTTCTTTCTGGCGATGAGATCGCGGTAGCGCATGAGGACCTCGTCCACAACGTTTTCCCAACTGCGGACGATGGTGTGTGAGGCTTCGATGCCGGCGCGGCGCACAAGGTCGCGGTTGGCGGCGAGGCCTCTCAGTTTGTTCTCGAAAGATTCTATGCTGTTTTCGATCAGGAAGCCGTTGTAGTCGTCCTGAAGGATGGTGCTGGCTGTGCTGTCTTTGACCATCACTGCCGGCGTGTGGAGAGCGGCGGCCTCGCGGACCACCAGCGGCGCGTTGTCGTAGAGCGACGGGAAGAGGAACAGGTCCGCGACTGCGTAGTACTTCTTAATCTGGGCGCGGTCCGTCAAGACTCCCACGAAGGTGGTCTTGTCGTCCAGGCCTTTTTCATGGACCATTCTCTTCATGTCGCCGGCAGCGTAACCGGTGCCCACGAAGAACATGCGGAACGGCAGATCCTTGATCTGCTCGAGCGTGTCGATTATGAAGCGCGTGCCCTTCTCCCAGATGTGCTGGCCCACGAACAGGAGCACTAACTCGTCCTGTCCGACACCGAGCTCGCGTCGCACGTCTGCGAAATACTCGTCTGAATAGTCGGCGACCAGGTCGCTTCCGTTGTCCACCACCTGCACCTCGCCTTTGTAGCCATAGTCATAGATGACGTCCTTGACAGACTCCTGCGGCACCCAGACTTCGTCCGCCTGCTGGTAGAAGGCGATAATGGTCTTGATCACTTCGTCCACCACCAGCCCGCTCTTCAGCACGCGCATAAAGTCGTCGCGGTACTTGGAGTGGAAGGTGGCCACCATAGGGATGTTCTGCACCTTCGCGATCCTGAGGGCGGCCTTGCCCGAGCTGAACGGGCAGTGGGCATGGACTATCTTGAACTGCCGCTGGAGAAGGCGGGTGAGGTAGATAGGGTCCATCTCGGCCATTCCGGTGACATAGGGGTGGCGGAAGGGGACGGGAATCGAGGGATAGCCCAGGACTTCATAGTCGTTCTTACTGTAATCGGCCGAAGGGACGTTGGGGGTGATGACGCCCACACCGCCAACCTTCTTCTGGAGCCAGTAAGCATAGTTTTCCACACAGACCGACACGCCGTCCATCACGGGCGGAAACGCGTCGCAGCAAAGACCAATATTAAGATTTTCAGCCATTATTATTCGTGGGTTGCAAAACGCTGTTCTGCTAATTTTTCATATTTCGTGCCCGGACGGCCGTAGTTGGCGTAGGGATAGATGCTGATTCCTCCGCGCGGGGTGAAGAGGCCGGTGACCTCGATGTATTTAGGATCCATCAGTTCGATGAGGTCCTTCATGATCTTGTTCACGCAGTCCTCGTGGAAGTCTCCGTGGTTGCGGAAGCTGAAAAGGTAGAGCTTGAGGCTCTTGCTTTCCACCATCTTGACATCCGGAATGTAGGAGATGCGGATTTCCGCGAAATCCGGCTGCCCGGTGATGGGGCAGAGGGAAGTAAACTCGGGGCAGTTGAACCTCACCCAATAGTCGTTGTCCTGGTGAAGGTTGTCGAAGGTCTCGAGCAGATGGGGAGCGTACTCCCAGGTGTATTCTGTTGCATTGCCGAGGGCGCTGAGCTGCCCGCGTTCTCTTGCTTTTGCCATATTATGCGAGTTTGAAAGGATTGTACGAAATGTTTTCGTCGTAGGTGTCGATGCCCTCGTAGGCCTTGAGCTTACGCACGACGATGGTTGTCACCGGCAGGATAATCAGCTCGTAGAGTATCTTGGCCGTGACTTGAGTGAGGGTAAGTCCCAGGATCATTTTTGCGGGCAGCACGCCGGCAAAGGCTATCGGCATGAACACGGCCGAATCGGTCAGTTCGCCGGCAAGCGACGACGCCATCGCGCGCCAGCCGAATCCCTTGCCTTTCGTCACCACCTTCATCCTGGACATCACCCACGCGTTCACGGTGCTGCCGCAGACGAAAGCCAGCAGCGAGCCGGCCATCGAGCGTGGAACGAATCCGAAGATGCGGTCGAAGCTGTCCGCTATTTCCTTGCTGTCATTGAAGATCGGTGACGGAAGATTCGTCACTATCAGCGAGGCCACCGTCACCAGAAGGCACATGCCGAAACCTATCCAGATAACTCTCTGGGCGTGTTTGTAGCCGTAGACTTCGGTGAGACAGTCGTTGATTATGTATGAGATCGGAAACAGGATTACTGCTCCCGGAAGCTGGACGGGAAGGGATCCTACCTGCCAGAGTCTTGGGACGAATAAATTGGATGTGATGAGGCAAACATTGAAGATGATTGCCAAAACCAAAAAGGTCGAAGAATAGGTTGTCTTGTTCATTTTCTCTTGTTTTTATAGTGGTACCAAGCACACTTGGGACGCCCGTAGGGCGTTTCCTCGGGGGCAAAGGTATGAAAAATTTTTCTTTATGAAAAAAACGTATTTATGTGACCAAAGATTTGGGGTGTGACGAAGCATTGCTTTCCTTTGTTCCCAAACAACTGACTGCTATGAGACGCTTTCTGATCCTATCTATCCTTCTTTTAGTTGCCTGCTCGGAGAAGCCCGGCGCGATCAGCCTGAGGCGCGGGGATTACATGCACAGAGATGTGCATCGCGAGCTGGAACCTGCCACCAACAGCTTTTCAGCCCCGGATTCCCTTGCGGCGGAGGATTCGCTGATCGAGCCTCCTCCCGTGGTGCCAGAGCCGGAAGTGCCGCCGCACATCTATGCCTGCGGAGTGGAAAACCCGGAGTCCGCGGCGCCGGTGTTCGTGGTCTTTGAGGACGGAGTCCGGGCGGCAGAGTATAAGTTAAGCGCCCAGGCGGTGGATGCGGACTCCCACTTCCTGATAGGCGCTGATATGTACGTTGTCCTGACCCAGGGATCGGAGACCTGCGTTTACAAAAACGGCGGTTTGGCGTTTTCGTTCCCGGCAAGGGAGTATGTGTCGTCCGTGATTGCCCGCGCAGACGGAATCTGGACTCTGGGAGTGGACCGCGGCGGAGACGGCTTTGCCCTGAGGAAAGACGGCGAGTTGGTCTTCGGGAAATCGTCCGGGACGCCGGGAAGACTGTATGAGGACGAAGAGCATCTGTACTTCGATTACGCCCTGACCGTGGGCGGGAAAACCATCAGATATCTTGTCAAGGACGGAGACGACTTTGCGCTGACCGCCCCTTCCGGCGGAGAGTTGCTCGCGGCTAGAGTGTCCGGGGGAGAGATATGGTTTCTGGAAAGCGGCCCGGACGGCTGGCTGCTGTCTTGCGGGGAGGAGCAGAGGCTGTATTCCGGCCGGCCCGGGTTCGGCTTCAGATCGGCCGAGTTGTATGGGACGCCGGACGGATGCGTGGCCGTGGTGGACATGGTCGCGAAGGCGGTCGGAATGCCGGCGGAATTGGTCTGCTCGGGCGAAGAGACGTGGCTCAAGGGCGGCGGCAGCGGTTCTTATCACTACTTCGACTGCGCCCCGGACGTGCACATAACCTTTACCAGGGACATGGAGAAACTTGATGTCTGCGGTTTCGGTGGATCGGGCGAGGAGCAGATCGAAGGCGTGCGCTTCGAGGGCGAACGCTGCGCGATGCAGTACGAAGGTCAGATCTACCTGGCCTGCACTCCGATGGACGGATCGGCCCCGTTCATATGGAAAAGGGGAAACAGGAGGATGACTTTGGATCTTAAAGGTCGCCTTACCGGGATCTATGTCGAGGCGCCGGATTGACGGCCGGCTTTTAGCTTGGCTCGGGCTCGCTTGGCTTAGTCGGTCCAGCTTAAGAGGCGCGAACCGTCTTCGAGGACTGAGATGCGGACCTTGAGAGTTTCTTCGGGCAGCAGGCCTTCTATGTTCTCCGGCCACTCCATCAGGCAAAGGCAGCCGCTGTCCAGATAGTCGTAAAGACCGATGTCCAGCGCTTCGGACTCTTTCTCGATGCGGTAGAAGTCGAAATGAAAGACGGACTTTCCCTTTGCGGTGCGGTACTCGTTCACTATCGCGAAGGTGGGGGAGCTGACGGCATCGTCGCGGACGCCGAGTTCGTGGCAGATGGCGGTGGTGAAAGTGGTCTTTCCGGCGCCCATCGGGGCGTAGAAGGCGATAAGATTGCGTCCGGCCGTCTGCGCGAGGAAATCTCTCGCCGCAGAGCCGATCTCAGACAGATTTGCGATTCTTATTTCGTGATTCATTTCAGCCCGGCAGGGTCCGACCCCGCCGGCACAAAGATAAGGAAAAAATGCTGACACATGTATATGGAGCCAAATGCATAGGTATAGACGCCATCGGCGTGACGGTGGAGGTGGACATATCCCTGGGGATAGGGGTGCATCTGTGCGGGCTGGCGGACGCCGCCGTGAAGGAGAGCCTTCTCCGCACGGTGACTGCCTTGCAGAGCCTGGGGTATCACATCCCCGGGAAGAAGATAGTTATCAACCTGGCCCCGGCGGACACTCAGAAGAACGGATCCGGTTATGACCTGCCGATAGCGATAGGAATAATAGCCGCGTCCGAGCAGGCTCGGATGCCTTGTTTGGACAAGTATCTGCTGATGGGCGAGCTTGGGCTGGACGGCTCGGTGAGAAGCATCCCGGGCGGCCTCCCCACAGCGGAGTTGGCCCGTAAGGCGGGCTTCGAAGGCTGTATCCTCCCCTATGACTCCGCGATGGAGGCCGCCCAGCTGGACGGCATGCGTGTCTACGGAGTGCGCAGCATGGCTGAAGTTATCCAGATCCTCTCCGGGGCAATCGAAGGAGAGGACTATTGTGTGTCCGGCACAGTCCCGCAGGAAACTGAGCGTCCGGCGCCGGAGGTGGATTTCGCCGACATAATCGGCCAGGAAAACGCGAAGCGCGGGGTGGAAATAGCCGCGAGCGGCGGACACTGTCTGATTCTTATCGGCAGTCCTGGTTCGGGAAAGAGTTCGCTGGCAAAAGCGATGGCCGGGATTATGCCCCCGCTGACGATGGAAGAGTCTCTGGTGACCAGCAAGATCTACTCCGTGGCCGGCCGCGGTAACCTCCGATGCGGCCTGCTGCGCTCGCGCCCCTTCCGTGCTCCGCACTACAGCGCTTCGCTCCCAGCCATCATCGGAGGCGGAGGCGGCGACGGCGTCTTTCCCGGGGAAGTTTCACTCGCGCATTCGGGCGTGCTCTTTCTCGACGAGCTGGCACATATGCCTAAGTCCAGCGTGGAGGCCCTGCGAGGCCCTTTGGAAGACAGAAAGGTGACTATCTCCCGCCTCAAAACGAAGGTGGAGTACCCTGCTTCTTTCACTTTGGTCGCCGCGTCCAATCCGTGCCCGTGCGGCTACTACGGCGAAGGGGACCGCTGCACCTGCACCCCGTCCCAACGACTCGCCTACCTCTCCCGACTCAGCGGGCCCATCCTGGATAGAATCGACCTGCAGATAATAGTCAAAAGCATCTCTCCTCAGAAAATTGCGGAGCGGGCGGAACATCCGGCGGAGACCTCGGCGGAGGTGGCCGCACGAGTGCTCAAAGCCAGGGACATCCAGCGACTTCGTTTCTTCAGCGAAAACATCAACTGCAACGCTGAAATGAACAACCGCCAGATTGAGAAATATTGCCGCCTCTCACCCGAATGTCAGGAAACCATGCAAGACCTAATGAGCAGAATGCGCTTCTCGATGCGCGCCTACTACCGCATCATCAAAGTCGCCAGAACAATCGCCGACCTGGAGGGAGTCCCGGACATTTGCGTCCGCCATCTCACCGAAGCTGCCGGCTACCGCTTCCTCGACCGGCAGAATGTTTAATTTGGAAATAGTACTATTTTTAGTATCTTTGCATGAGCACAAAAGAAAAATTGATAGAACGGTTTAGCAGAATGCCTAATGATTTTACTTTCGATGAATTAGTCAGACTGCTCGCTATTTTGGGATATAAGCAGAATAATAAGGGGACGACTTCTGGGTCAAAAGTAGTTTTTGTGAATGTAGAAGACGACATTTTGCTCCATAAACCACATCCTGGAAATACCGTCCATAAGTGCTACTTGAAAGTAATCAAGAATAAGTTAAAAGCCAAAGGACTGATATAAGATGGGAACAATGAAGTATAAGGGGTATTCTGGAAGCATTAAATATTCTGAAGAGGATAATTGCTTCTATGGAACCGTATTAGGCCTCAGAAGAGATCTTATAATGTTTGAAGGAGACTCGGTTGCTTCTTTGCGCAAAGATTTTGAGGAATCGGTAGATTTATATTTAAACAGTTGCAAAGAACGAAACAAAGAGCCCGAAACGCCCTACAGCGGCAAACTCGTTCTAAGAATATCGTCAACCTTGCACGGCGAAGCAGCCGAAAAGGCCGCCAGCGCCGGTATCAGCCTTAACGAATTTATCAATAGGGCCATACAGATGGCTGTGCGCTAGCCCCCGAGACGTCGGAGCCTCCCTCCTATAATAATTCCGTCGGTAAAGGGACGGGGCGCTATTTCACCAGCTCGATCTTGACGATCTTGACGGGGCTGAGGGGGCAGTCGCGAGGGTCGGTGTCCACTCCGGCGATCTTATCGATCACCTCGAAGCCCTCGATGGTCTCGCCGAAGACTGTGTACTGGCCGTCAAGCTGCGCGCAGGTGATAGGGTCGTGGACGATATAGAACTGCGAGCCGCTGGATTCCTTCAGCGGGTTGGCGGCGTCGCCACGGCGGGCCGCCGCGAGTGCGCCG
>JAGAAD010000063.1 GCA_017615445.1 Bacteroidales bacterium | reverse complement strand
CTTCTTGTTCTTGGTAGTGATGTAGCGGGACATTCCGGGAACGCCGCTTTCCTTCTGCTCGGTGCACTCGAGGATGACCTGCACCCTGTTTCCTTTAGCTTTCTTTGCCATGACTCACAGATTTTAAACAAGATTGATGAGTCCTGCCTTGCGGGCCTTGGCGAGAGTGGCGTCGAGGCCGTTCTTCTCGATTTCCCTGATTCCCTTGCAGGAGACTTTTAGAGTGATGTACCTCTGCTCAGTTTCGCTCCAGAACTTCTTGTTCTTGAGGTTGAGAGAGAAGTCGCGCTTGGTGCGCAGCTTGGAATGAGAGACATTGTTGCCCTTCATTCTCTTCCTTCCGGTAATTTGACAAACCTTTGCCATAATTTTATCTTTTTTATTTTACTTGTTTCAAACAAACTTCAAAAATCTTCTCCACCTTATGCCGGCGGGGAATTTTTTACCCCTTACTGTCGAGAGCCATACCACCGACGGAGTCCCGACTATGTGGTCTTCGGGAACGAAGCCCCAGTACCTTGAGTCGAGGGAGTTGTGGCGATTGTCTCCCATCATGAAGTAATAGTCCTGTCTGAAGGTATATGAGCCTTCCTCCAGAGCTTTTACCGGGTCTCCGCCTTCGTAGACGCGGATGAGCCTCTCGTAGAGCGGCATGTTCTGCGCCGTCAGTTCCACCGTGGATCCCTTTGAGGGAATCCAGAGCGGACCGAAGTTGTCGCGCGTCCAGCGGTAGGCGGGATCGAAGGGGAAGATGGTGAGATAACTGTCGGGATAATCGGCAGGATACTCGTCGTTGTTCACCTCCACGCTCACTACGCCCTTCAGGGAACTTATCTGCTGCACCATCTTTCCGGTAAGCGGCATGGCCGGATAGCCGGGAAGGGAGGCGTCGTACCAGAGTTCGTCTACGTTAACCCCGAGCTTTTCGAGATTCCTTGGGTTGATCCTGCTGCCTGCCGTCACTACCCTGTAGCTCAGCTGCATGCCCGGATAAACCTCCTGCTTCTCTCCGTTCACCCAAACCAGTCCTCCGCGGACTTCGAGGGTGTCGCCCGGAATCGCTACGCACCTTTTGACGTAGTGGTCCACCTTGTCCGACGGACGGACGATGACGGGACCCAAATTTTCAATGACCTGTTTTTTCCCCATCAGGCGGCAGAGGGTGTAATAATCCTCGGCCGGGGCTTTGCGGAGAACGGTGTCTCCGTTGGGGAAGCCAAACACCACACAGTCGCCTCGGCGAACTTCCCTGAATCCTTTCAGCCTTCGGTAGTCGTTCTGGATGAGAGTGCTGTAAGACTCTTTTCCGAAGATTACGTTGTGCGTAAACGGAACGGTCAGGGGCGTCTGGGGGACACGTGGCCCGTATGTCAATTTGCTCACGAAGAGATGGTCGCCCGTATAGAGCGTGCTCTCCATCGAGGAAGAAGGAATCTTGAATGCCTGGAAGAAGAAAATATTGATGAAGGTTACTACGACCACCGCGAAGATTATGGCGTCCAGCCAGTCGTTTGCGGCATCCCTTTTTTCACCTTCGGCGTAGCGCTTTTTCCAGAAGTTCCAGCGGACTTTCTTCGTTATGAAGATGTCGAAGATTACTCCGAGTCCAAGCAGCCACCAATAATTTCCCAGCCAAATCACCCACAGGACATAGAGGACAGCCCAAAAGCCGAATTTGGTCCACCTGTTTCCCGTGAATTCCTTCAGGCTCACCTTGCGCGAGACTTTACTTCACAGACTTGACAATGGCTTCAAAAGCCTGGGGGTTGTTCATGGCGAGGTCTGCCAGAACCTTGCGGTTGAGGCCGATGTTCTCCTTTGCGAGTTTGCCCATGAACTGGGAGTAGGTAAGGCCGTACTGGCGTGCAGCGGCGTTGATGCGCTGGATCCAGAGTGCACGGAATGCGCCCTTCTTGCGACGGCGGTCGCGGTACGCATAGGTGAGACCCTTTTCGTAGGTGTTCTTTGCAACGGTCCAGACGTTCTTCCTGGCGCCGAAATTGCCGCGGGTTCTGCTCAGAACCTTCTTGCGGCGTGCCCTGGAGGCAACTGAATTAACACTTCTTGGCATGATTCTTTGCTTTTAGAGGACTAACAGTTCTTTGACCTGCTTCACATTGCGGGGGTCAAGGATAGCGAAATGATCAAGATTGCGTTTCTGCTTCTTGGTCTTCTTGGTGAGGATGTGGCTGTGGTAAGCGTGCTTCCTCTTGATTTTTCCCGATCCGGTAAGCGCAAACCGCTTTTTGGCACCGGAGTTGGTTTTAAGCTTTGCCATTTGTTTGGTTTTTAATTAATTATACATTCATCCCGAGTTGCGCTCACGCGCTTCGAAGGATGTTATTTCTTTTTAACTGGCGCAATCATTATGTTCATGCGCTTGCCTTCAAGGGTGGGCATGGTCTCCGCCCTGCCGTACTCTTCGAGTTCGACGGCGAAGCGGAGAAGCTGCTTTTCGCCCTGGTCCTTGAACATTATGCTGCGGCCGCGGAAGAAGATTGTAGCCTTCACCTTCGAGCCTTCCTGCAGGAACTCCATCGCGTGCTTGAGCTTGAACTGGAAATCGTGCTCGTCGGTGTTGGGGCCGAAGCGGATTTCCTTGATGACCACCTTTGTGGCGTTCGCCTTCATCTCCTTGGCCTTCTTCTTCTGCTGGTAGATGTACTTCTGGTAGTCCAGAATCTTGCATACCGGCGGATCTGCCTTGGCGCTTATTTCCACGAGGTCGAGTTCGAGCTGGTCGGCGAGAGCCAAAGCCTTGGAGAGCGGATAGATACCAGGCTCCGGGATATTGTCTCCTACGAGACGCACCTGGGGAGCGTGGATCTCTTCGTTGATCGGAAGCTCGTTCTCGTCCTTTTTGGGGGCGAAACGGGGATCCGGCTTTGAGCCCGAGGGCTTCTTGAAGCCTGACGGCTTCGGTCTGTAAGGTCCTGGCATGCGCTTTTACGCTAACTCTTCTGCAACTGCAGCTTTAATATATTTCACAAATTCGTCTGCGGCCATAGTCCCGACGGTAACCCCCTCCCTTCTTACGGAGACGGTACCTTCGGCGGCTTCCTTTTCGCCTACAACCGCAAGCAGAGGCACTCTGAGCAGGGAAATGTCCCTGATTCTCTTTCCAAGAGTCTCGTTGCGGTCGTCTATGGAGGCGCGAATATCGGAATTTTTCAGCAAATCACAAACTTTTTTTGCATAATCTGCAAATTTCTCACTGATTGGCAGCACTTTAACCTGGTCGGGAGAGAGCCATACAGGGAGATGACCGGCGCTGTGTTCAAGCAGCACTGCGGTAAAGCGCTCGAGACTGCCGAAGGGGGCGCGGTGAATCATGATGGGGCGCTGCTTGCTGCCGTCGGCGTCGGTATACTCGAGGCCGAAGCGCTCGGGCAGGTTGTAGTCCACCTGGATGGTGCCGAGCTGCCATTCGCGGCCGAGGGCGTCCTTCACCATGAAGTCGAGCTTGGGGCCGTAGAAGGCAGCCTCGCCGTATTCCACCTTGGCGGGAAGGCCTTTCTCCTCGCAGGACTCGATGATTGCCTGCTCGGCCTTCTCCCAGTTCTCCTCGCTGCCTATGTACTTGTCGCGGTTCACCTTGTCGCGGAGCGAAATCTGCGCGGTG
>JAGAAD010000010.1 GCA_017615445.1 Bacteroidales bacterium | reverse complement strand
GGAGCGTTCAACGACAACGATATAGACTGGTGGAAAGACGACCTGAAGATCAGGGGTAAGCGCCTGCTCATTTTCATCGGAGCGGTAGTCGTCCTCGCCATCTTCACCGCCTTCCTCCCGAAGAGCGAACATCTTGAGCAATTGACGGCCCCGGCAGTCGAGCAGACTGTCACAAACACGGATAAGACATGAATTGCACAAATTGCGGCAAAGAAAACAGGCCTGAGGCGAAGTACTGCCGTTTCTGCGGCACTGCTCTCGCCAGCGAATCCTCGCAGAAGGGCTTGATAGCAAAAGACAGCATAGTCCCTGAGCTTGACCGTCTGGACGAGAAACTCAGGGTGGCGAAGGAGGTGACGGCCGGCGGCGCCCGCATGGGCATGGACAGCCTCGTGCTCGGCGATTCCGGCAGCGGCAAGCATTTTATTGCCCATCTGATCGCGGACAAGATGCTTGCAAGCGGAGTGGTCAAGAAGGCCGCAAAAGAGGTGGATGCTGCGGATTGGGCCGAGTTCTCCACCAAACTGGACGAGAATCTGGACGGAATGAAAGACAGCATCCTGCTGATCACGAACGCCCATAAACTCCTTCCCACCAACAAGGCGAAAGAAGTCAACCAGTTGGACAAGCTCTTCGCCCGTATGCGCAACAAAGAAGGCGCTCCCGCCCTTATCCTCTGCGGCGACCACAACGACATGGCCGACTTCCTGGAGAACAATAAGGACGTGCACCGTCTGTTCGAATTCGAGTTCAGGCTCGACGCTTTCGGGCTTAAGGACCTCACCGAACTGACTCTCCAGCTTCTTAAAGAAAAATACAACGCTTGCGTCGCCGAAGATCTTCCGAAGAAACTTGATGCCCATTTCGCCTGGTACATGCGCCAGACGGGTCTGGGCCATGCCAACGGCCATCTTTCGGAGATGGTGGCGGAAAGCATCTATGTCAAGGCCGTGGCCCGCGGCAGCAAGACCGTTGAGGCTCAGGATATAGACACGGCCCAGTGTTTCATACCCAAGAGCGAGGATCAGATTCTCGCGGAGCTGGACAATTATGTAGGCCTTCAGAGCGTGAAAGAGGAAATCAAGGCCATAGTCCGCAACGTCAAAACCAAGAAAGAGAAGGGCGTGAAGGACAAGCTCATCACTGACCATTTCCTCTTCACCGGCAACCCCGGCACCGGCAAGACCACCCTCGCCCGCAAATTCGGCGAGGTGCTCAACGCTGTGGGCGCCCTGCCCACCGGCCAGTTCGTCGAGATTTCCGGCAAGGACTTTATCGGCCGCTACCTCGGAGATTCGGAGGAGAACGTAAAGAAATACGTCAATCAGGCTATGGGCGGCGTGCTCTTCATAGACGAGGCCTATGCCCTGAACACCCGCTATGGCGACGGCTCCCAGGGCTATGGCGGCGATGCCGTGAACACGCTCATGACCCTGCTGGAGAACCGAAAGGGCGAGTTCGTGTGCATAATGGCCGGTTACACTAAGGAAATGGGGGATTTCATCCGCATGAACCCCGGCCTGCCGCGAAGGATGAACGTCACTATCGAGTTCCCGGACTACAACGCGCGCGAACTCGAGCAGCTCTTCCGCATGAGGCTCGCCAAGAACGATGAAAACGTCGTCTTTACGCTCGATGCGAAGGCGGAGGAGATGCTCCCCAAGGTCTTCGACCGGATGTGGCTCAAGCGCGGCGAGACCTTCGGCAATGCGGGTGCAGTCCGCAATCTCTTCGATCTTGCGGTCAAGCGGCATCGCCTCCGTGGCGCCGCGGACGAAGTCCTGTCCTACGCGGACATAGTGGGTGATGACATGACCGAAGAAATCTCGGTGGAGGACATAATGAAGGAGCTGGACGGCCTGGTGGGTATGTCCGAAGTCAAGGACGCCATCCGCCGTATCGCCGGTGAAATCGCCACCCAGAAACGTCTGATCGAAATGGGCGAGGCCGCGGAAGGCCTGACCAAATACAATTTCGTGCTGACCGGCAACCCCGGCACTGGTAAGACCACTGTCGCACGCATCTTCGGCCGCATCTTCAAGGCGCTGGGAGTGACGAACTCAGACAGAGTCGTGGAGAAGAAGCCCGAGCAGATAATAAGCAAATATGTGAACGAAAGCCAGGAGAAGATGAACGACGCCATCAACGAAGCGATGGGCTGCGTGCTCTTCCTGGACGAAGCCTATGGTCTTGAGCCCATGGACGCCGCCGGCCAGAGCACGAGCTCGGAGGGCCGCGATGCAGTCCGCACTCTGATGGCGAGGATGGAGAACGAGGCAGGCAAGTTCGTGGTGATCTGCGCCGGTTACCCGAAGGAGATGGAGACCTTCATGAACTCGAACCCGGGTCTGAAGAGGCGCTTCTCCCACTTCATCCACATAAACGATTACTCCGCCGAAGAACTCCTCGAAATCTACGAGCGCGCTGCGAAGGACAAGAAATACAACTTCACCTTTGCGGACGATGCTGTCCGGATGAAGGCTCTGAAGATGTTCCAGGCGATGGTGGCGATGAAGGACGACAAATTCGGCAACGCCGGCGAGGCCATCAAGAAAGTGGCCGAGACCAAGACCAACATAAACAACCGCATCAATGCGACCCCCTTCGACCAGTGGACTCCTGAGTTCCTGCACAGCGCATTCCTGGACGACATCCCCTACGAGGAGCCTGAGAAGATCAGCATAGAGGACTGCCTCGCCGAGCTCAACGAACTCGTGGGCCTCGAGGGCGTGAAGACTGCGCTGACGAAGCTCGCGCACACCATCAACAACGAGATCGAGTCCGCCCGCCTCGAGGGCCGCAGGCCGGACATCCCGCTGGGCCATTACCTGTTCCTCGGCAACCCGGGCACCGGAAAGACCACTGTCGCCCGTCTGATGGGCAAGATCCTCTATTCGATGGGCGCGCTGCCTTCGCCGGCGGTGGTGGAGGTGGACAAGACCAAGCTGGTCGGCCGCTTCCAGGGCGACACCGAGGCCATTACTTCGCACGTGATAGACACGGCCATGGGCGGCATCCTCTTCATCGACGAGGCCTACCAGCTCGCGGACGGCTATGGTCAGGTGGCGCTGCAGACGCTGGTCAAGCGCCTGGAGGACGACCGCGGCAAGTTCGTGTGCATCGCGGCAGGGTACACCTTCGAGATGCAGGCGTTCATCGCCGGCAACAGCGGCTTCGAGAGCCGTTTCCCCGCCCGCAACCGCATCACTTTCGAAGACTACAGCCCTGAGGAGCTGTTCCAGATATTCATGATTTATGCCCGCAAGGGCGGTTACACCCTCGGCCCGAACGCCGAGAACGCAGTGCGCGGCAAGCTGACCATGCTCTACAACCACCGCGGCCGCACGTTCGGCAACGCGCGCGACGCCCGCAACCTCTTCGACGAAGTGAAGAGCAACCTCGCGGCGCGCCTCGCCGAAGACCCCGGCCCGCACACCCCCGAGGAGCGTAAAACCATTATGATGGAGGACGTGCTATGATACAATGCCCCGAATGCAGGAGTCTGATTCCAGACGACAGCGCTTTCTGCGACCAGTGCGGAAAGGAACTCAAGTGGTGCCCCCAATGCGGACGCCCCAAACGCGGCACCGAATGTCCCGTGTGTGGAAGTCAGTTGGTTCCGGGGACCAAGTACCTGGCGGCGCAAAAGACCCCCGATCAGGTCGGGGGTGACAAAAAAGTCATGCCCGACCCTTCGAAAGTCATGCCCGACACCGATCGGGCATCTGCCCTGGTCGGTAACGGCTGGAAGTTGATTTTGCAGGAGGGCCAGTTTGGCAGAGTGGGCGGGATATGGCCCGAACTGGGGACGTGCCCGTATGTGTCGGGTAACCATGGACGCATTGCGAAAACGGCGGATGGCTGGACTATCACGGACAGCGGGTCCACTAACGGGACTTTCGTTAACGGGCAGAAGATCGCCGTGGGGGCCCCGACCCCGCTGAAGAAGGGCGACAAGGTCCGTATTGCAACTCTTGATTTCACGGTAGAATGAGACTTTCGATACAGGCGGTGTGCCATAAGGGCTTGGTGCGGGACGGCAACGAAGACGCCGTGTCCGTGGGCGGGCTGTTCCTGCGGGACGATTCCGTCGCGCTGGATGTGGACACGCCGGACGAGGGGTTCTTCTACCTTCTAGTGTCCGACGGCATGGGGGGCCATGAAGCCGGCGAGGAGGCTAGCGAGTTTGCGCTGGCCGAAATCAAGGAGCAGCTCGCGCTGCATCAGATACGCCCGGATTCGTTCGAGGACGACATCCGCGAGGCGGTGCACTACATAACCTACAAGCTGAACGGCTTTGCCGCCGAGCGCGGACAGACGCACCCCATGGGCTGCACGCTGACAGGCGTGATCTGGCACTACGGCCGCACGTGGCTCGTCAACGCCGGCGACAGCCGCACCTACCGCCTTCGCGGCGGCCTGCTGCGTCAGCTCACCGTGGACGAGACGGAGCGCGGCCTCACCGGCGACCCTTCGGCCGACAAGCGCCTTCTCAACTGCCTCGGCGGCGGCGCGGACGGCAGACTGACGGTGGAGGATATCGCCGCCAAGATTCTGCCGGGCGACACCCTCCTGATCTGCTCCGACGGCCTGTCAGACATGGTCCCGGACGAAGAGATCGAGCAGGCTCTCGCCGAGGGGGCATCCGCCACCGACCTGCTCCGTATGGCTTGCGAAGCCGGCGGGGCGGACAACATTTCGATAATAATCGCTAAAACTGAATAATTATGACTCTAAATCCCGAAATCAAATTGGAGAAGGCCCTGGCCAGCCAGATCTACGACGCCCTTCAGGGCGATGTCGTGAGGTTCGTGCTCAAGCACGCCGAGTACATCTCGGACAGCGACAACTATTGGCGCAGCAAGATGGAAGGCCACTGCATGAAAGTGGACAAAAACCTTCTTGGAAGTTTCTACCAGCTCTGCCACGAAGTGCAGGCAAAGCTCGGCTTTAACGAAGAAGTGGACTACTACGTCACCGGAGACAGCACCATCAATGCGTTCTCGATCGCAGCCGAGGGAGACCAGCCGCACATAATCAATGTGAACTCTGAGCTTTTCAATCTGATGAGCGAGGACGAACTCCGCTTCGTCATCGGCCACGAACTTGGCCACCTCATCAACCGCGACACCGAGCTCAGGCGCCTGATCTACTTCGTCTACCCTCCTCAGAGTGTCGTTCCTCCGGTCACTCTTCAGTACAAGATCCATCTCCACGACAACCTCGCCGAACTCGTAGCGGACCGTTACGGTTATATGGCCTGCGAGAACCTCGGCGCCTGCGTCACTGCGTTCTTCAAGATGGCTTCCGGCCTGGATCTCCAGAAGATGCAGGTGGGCATCGGAGATCTGCTGATAGACAACAGCAAGCATCTTGATTTCTTCCTCCATGGAGGCGGCATGAGCCACTATGACCATCCCGTGAATCCCATCCGCGTGCAGGCCATCAACCTCTTCGCGAATGCCGAGACCCAGGAGCAGCTGGACAAGGGTATGGAAGAGCTCATCCAGATCCTTCTGAAGCTGGGCAACAGCCCCATCGACGCTCCTATGTCCGTGTTTATCGCCACAGCAGGCATCATCGCCGCGAATGTGGACGGCAACGTCACCAAGGAAGAATATGAGCACGTGGTGAGGAGCCTGTCGAACGCCAACATCTTCCCCAAGGCTTTCCTTGCGGACATTCTGAAGATGGATGTGGACAAACTGTTTGCGGACTCCGTGAACCAGATCCTTCAGTACGACCCTTCACTCAAGCCGGCCCTTCTGGACTATATAGTCGGAGTGGTGATAGCAGACAAGGACATCGCCGAGAAGGAAGTGAACTTCATCTACCACATAGGCCAGCAGCTCGGCCTCTCAGTGAAGGAGATATCTCTCATCTTCGCTGAAAAGGTTCAGCAGAGCTACGTCCCCTCTATCGACGCGATTAGCTAGAGTAGAGCCAGGCTTTGACTTTATCGAACCGGCGGGCCTTCAGGTCTGCCGGTTTTATCATAAAGTTCAGCATCCCGCAGTCGAAGAAACGGAGAT
>JAGAAD010000062.1 GCA_017615445.1 Bacteroidales bacterium | reverse complement strand
GCGCAGAGATCGTAGCGGCTTACAACAACGAAGGTGGTGCATTCAAGCGCAAAGAGGATATGCACAGAATGGCAGAGGCCAACAAGGCATTTGCCCACTTCCGTTTCTAATTTTTAGTTGACTAGAGAGTAAAATGGCAAAACGGGATCTTCAGTTCACACGTAACATCGGCATCATGGCTCACATCGATGCCGGTAAGACCACTACGTCTGAACGCATCCTGTACTACACCGGCAAGACTCACAAAATCGGCGAAGTGCACGAAGGCGCCGCCACCATGGACTGGATGGTCCAGGAGCAGGAGAGGGGTATCACCATCACCTCCGCGGCAACAACCGCCTTCTGGCACTATGCCGGCAAGGTCTATCAGATCAACCTGATCGACACTCCCGGCCATGTCGATTTCACGGTGGAAGTGGAGCGTTCGCTCCGAGTGCTGGACGGAACCATCGCGACATTCTGCGCGGTGGGCCGTGTGCAGCCTCAGTCCGAGACCGTGTGGCGTCAGGCGGACAAGTACGGAGTTCCGAAGATCGCGTATGTGAACAAAATGGACCGCGTCGGTGCGGACTTCCTGGCTTGCGTGGAGGAAATCCACAATAAGCTCGGAGCGCACGCGGTGCCCGTCTGCCTCCCCATCGGGGCGGAAGACAAATTCGAGGGCATCGTGGACCTCATCGACAGGCAGGCCATTTACTACAACTCAAGCGAAGAGCTGGTTAATTACCACTACGGGACAGTCCCTGAGGACATGGCGGACGAAGTGGAAGCCTGGCGCGACAAGCTCGTGGAGGCGGCCGCAGAGTGCGACGAAGCCCTTATGGAGAAGTACTTCGAGGACCCGGAATCCATTACCCGCGAAGAGATAATCGCAGCGCTGCGCAAGGGAACGATCTCTATGCAGATAGTCCCCGCCTGCTGCGGTTCGTCCTTCAAGAACAAGGGAGTCCAGTTCCTCCTGGACGCAGTAATGCGTTATCTTCCGTCCCCGCTCGACAAAGGCGCCGTGAAGGGTGTGAACCCGCGCAACGGAGCCGAGATCGAGCGCCAGCCTTCCGAGCAGGAGCCCTTCTGCGCGCTCGTGTTCAAGATCGCCACGGATCCGTTCGTGGGCCGTCTTGCATTCCTGCGCGCATATTCGGGCAAGCTTGACGCCGGCTCCTATGTGCTGAACGTCAGGTCTGCGAAGAAGGAGCGTGTGGCAAGGCTGTACCAGATGCACTCGAACCACCAGAACCCGATCGAGGTTGTGGAGGCCGGAGACATCGCGGCTGCAGTCGGATTCAAGGACCTCAGGACCGGAGACACCATCTGTGATGAAGGCCATCCGATCGTCCTCGAATCCATGGAATTCCCGGACCCCGTCATCGGAGTCGCCGTGGAGCCGAAGACCCAGCAGGATCTTGACAAATTGGGCGTAGCGCTCGCAAAACTTTCCGAGGAGGATCCTACCTTCACGGTGAAGGCAGACACGGAAACGGGTCAGACCATCATCAGCGGAATGGGCGAGCTTCACCTGGACATCATCATCGACCGTCTCCGCAGGGAGTTCGGAGTGGAGATCAACCAGGGTGCGCCCCAGGTCAACTACAAAGAGGCAATCACAGCCAGCGTCCAGCACCGCGAAGTCTACAAGAAGCAGACGGGCGGACGCGGCAAGTTTGCCGACATTATCGTGGAAATCGGGCCGGCAGATCCCGGTGTTACCGGGCTCCAGTTCGAGAGCGTCGTCAAGGGCGGAAACATCCCCAAGGAGTTCATCCCTTGCATCGAGAAGGGCTTCAAGTCCGCCATGGCCAACGGTGTCCTGGCAGGCTGCGAAGTTCAGTCGATGAAAGTGACCGTGCTTGACGGCTCTTATCACCCGGTCGACTCGGACCAGCTTTCGTTCGAAATTGCCGGACGTATGGCGTTCCGCCACGCATGCCCCAAGTGCAAACCTGTCATCCTGGAGCCCATCATGTCTCTGGAGGTGGTCACACCCGAAGAGTACATGGGCGACATAGTCGGCGACCTCAACCGCCGCCGCGGACAGATCAGCGCGATGGACAGCACGGCAAACGGAGCGCGCATCATCAAGGCGTTCGTACCGCTTTCCGAGCAGTTCGGTTATGTGACGGTGCTCCGTACTCTCTCTTCTGGACGTGCCACCAGCACAATGTCTTTCGACCATTATGCTGAGGTGACTCCTGCAATGCAGAAGGAAATCGTGGAGAAGAGCGGGTACAGACTGCTGGCAGATGACAATGATGAGTAAAGTTTAAAAACGTTAATATGAGCCAGAAAATCAGAATTAAACTCAAATCCTTCGACCACATGCTCGTCGACAAGTCGGCGGCTAAGATCGTTGAGACTGTGAAGACCACCGGAGCGAGGGTCAACGGACCTATTCCGCTTCCGACCAACAAGAAGATCTTCACCGTCAACCGCTCAACCTTCGTCAACAAGAAGTCGCGTGAGCAGTTTGAGCTCGATTCATACTGCAGGCTTCTGGACATCGAGGACAGCAACGCGAAGACCGTTGACGCCCTGATGCGCCTGGAGCTCCCCGCAGGAGTTGATGTAGAGATCAAAGTATGATGACGCGCGGTCTTTAGGGCCGCAAGTCTGACTGGTCCCTTAGCTCAGTTGGTTAGAGCACCTGACTCATAATCAGGGAGTCGCAGGATCATGCCCTGCAGGGACCACAAAAAGGCAGCCATTTTTGGCTGCCTTTTTGTGGTCCTAACGGACTATATTGATTGAGGGGGCGTACCCCCTCAAACTCCCCTGCCTCATTAATCAAACACCAATAATTATTGTAACATTATAGAAATAAAGTCGTCGATGTCGGTACTGCTGACGCCGATGTTCAGGAGATACTGACGGGCGCCGCCGGCGAGGGTCTTCGAGGAGTGCTTGTCGCAGTCGCGGATGTATTGCACAAGGCGCGTGTAGGAACCGACTATGCGGGTGTGGTTGTAGTAACTTTCGCCCGTGTCGTGGTTGGTGCTCATGCTCCACTCGTCCGGGGCGAAATAGGTCAGTTCGTAGTCTTTGGCGATGTCGCCTTCCCTGACGCCGAGAAGGGCGAGAAGCAGCGCGGCGATGGTGCCTGTGCGGTCGCGGCCTGCGGCGCAATGGAAATACACCGGCTTGCCCTCGCGAAGGTTCTTAACGATGAATTCGAAGCAGGTCTTGATTTTAGGGGAGGAATCCCTGAGCATGGTGCGGTAGTTCTCGTCCTCACCGAAGCCAGGGCAGATGAAAGGAACCCCGCTGCCGAAGTATGAACTGCTCGCTGAATTGGCCTCCCTGAGGTCCAGTTCGGCCTTGATTCCCACTGCTGCGGCCTCTTTCTTTCCGGCGGCGTTCATATAGGATTTGTCCACTCGCCCGCCGCGATAGAGCAGGCGGTAGCGGATGGTCTTTCCGTCCAGGGTCGTCCAACCTCCGAGATCGCGTCCGTTATGGACGTCGTTCTGGAAGAATACCTGATGCAGCGCGCCCGTGGTCTTGAACTTGCCTTCGGCCACTACATTACCCTTGCTGTCGGTCACCTGATAATAGTAACCGTCGTTCGGGACAAGATTGCTCACAGACTGGCTGGAAACTCCGGCGCCGAGCGAATACTCGCGGCTCCACTCGCTGTCCCAGAGCTTCAGAGTCTGATTTCCCTCGGCCGAGGATGCGTCCCAGGTGATATTGACTGCGGGCGGGTTGTCCGCGCCATTGCCGGGGCCGCCGCCGGCATAGTCCGTCACTTTCGTGGTGTTGAAATCCCAGTCTGCGTAGGTGACGCCGGTCAAATATGCCTGCACATAGGGATCAGTCACGCAGTATTCAGGCGCATCGGCGAAATCATCCGACAGGACCGGGGGCTCCGGGGTGGGAGGTGTCTCCTGGCCCTGTTGGTCTCCGCCGCTGGGGGTGGGTTCTTCGATAACTGCCGTCTTTTTCCCGAAATCGAGCGTCAGGCCTTCATCGGGCTGCTCGCACGCTATAAAGAGTGCGAGAAGAGGAAGGAGAAAATGCATGCCGAATAACTTAATTCTCATTGTTTAGAATCTGGGGGCTGAGTCATAAACAGACTGCAGGGTGTAGGAAGGATCTTCGGAAGTCCAAGCCTTGATGATGGTTTCAATCAGCTCCTGCGCGCCTTCATAGTACTCGCCTGTGTCGCGGCGGAAATACGGATGGTGCTCCGGGCCGGGAGTGCCCCTGCCGCCGCAGTCCCAAAGGGTGCAGGGCAGGTCGTAGGTGCGGGCGGCCTTGAACACATACTCGAGATAGTATTTGTAGAAGGCGCGGCCGCGCTCGTCGTCCATCGCACGCTTCGAGCAGCCGGTTTCCCCGATGTAGACGGGGATGTTCTTGGCGATGTACTTGTCCCGCAGCTCCTGGAAGGTCTCGCGGACATAGTCTTCGTTGTACTTGCCTTTCGAGCGGGAAGGATCCGCGGTGTGGCCCCAGTCCGAATAAGGCAGGTAGTCCTTGCCGTCCGGGCCCTCCTTGCCGAGCGTGAAATCCGAAGGATCATAGAAATGCACTGCAAGCATCAGCTTGTTCGCCGGATCCTTGGGGAAAACCAGGTACTTTGCGAACTTGGGATTGCCGCAGTAGGTGGTCACGGAAAGCCAGCGGGTCTCGTTGTAGCCCCCGGCGGCGCGGACCGCGTCCACGAACACCTGCAGCCACTCGTTGATCACGTCGCACTTGCGGGTGATGTTCGAACCGCCGCCCCAGTCGCCGTCGTTGAGCTCATTGAAGCCCTCGAAGACGAGCCACTCCCCGCAGTTGGAGAAGTTCTTGGCAATCTGGGTCCAGACAGCCTTGATTTCCTCCTTCACCTGCTTGTTGATCGCAGGGCTGCTCACTGCGCCTTTAAGGTTCTGCCAGTGGCCGTCGTCGTGGTCCTCGTCGTGGTGTGTGTCCACAATCACATTGGCAAAGCCCACGTTATGCGCATAGTTCACCACCTGAGTCACGCGCGACATCCAGGATGAGTTGATTTTGTAGTCCGGGGCCGGACCTATCATCCCGAGCCAGGTGACGGGGATACGGATGGTGGTGAAGCCTGCGTCGTGGACTTTCTGGAGCGCAGCCTGCGTTACCTTGGGGTTACCCCAGATGGTTTCGCTCGGAATGAGGTAGTTCTTGTCGTCAGGATCTTCCTCATAAGCGTCCAGATTATTGCCCAGATTCCAGCCTATTCCCATCTCCATCGTGCGGCGGATGGCGTCGTTGTCCAGGGGTTCCTGCTGTGCAGGGGTTTCTTCCTCCTGCACGGCAGTCTTATTCCCCGGAAGATTGAGAGTATAGCCTTCCTCCTGACCGCAGCCCATCAAGAGGCCGCAAAGCAGAAAACCAGTGAGCAACTTATTCATAAAGACTACAGTCCTGTGAAAGATATCTTGTAAATCTTGGAGGTGCTGCCGTCGTCGCCCACCCACACGCACTTGCGCTTGTGGTCCACCAGCACAGACTCGGGATTGCCGACGAAACTGATGTCGAACTCGGCAAACAGCTTGGTCAGTGCACCGTCGAAGACAAACAGCTTGAAGGCTTCGGAATCCGTCACCCACAGCTTGTCGGTCTTGAAGTCGTAGCACAATCCTCCGACTTCCTTAATATTCGGAGCGAGAGTCGTCAGCTGCACGCGACCGAGTTTCTGGCCGGTGAGGGTGTAGGTCCAGAGGTTTGCACCGTACTGACTGCCGATGAAAATCTTGCCGTCTTTGTACATGGTGCAGCCCTCGAGGCCGTCGTTGCCGATGTTCATATCCACCGCTTCCTGCACATAGAACACAGTGCTGTAGGAGTTATACCCCGGAGCGGGAATCTTGTACATCTTCTGCTCGCCTTCGATGGAGACATAAAGATCTCCGGTGGCCGGGTCGAGAGTGACGTCTTCCATATCCGCAGAGTGGTAGAACTGCTGAGTGTAGGTCATGTTCTCCACATTGTCCGTGATGTTGATATGGTAGAGATAGCCTTCGTCGCCGACGCCCCAGATAAAGGAGCTGTCTTTGCTGAAGCACAGGCCGGAAAGTTCCTTCATTTCGGAGTCGAACACCTTGCGGGTGTAGCTGCCCATGACGGGCATCGCATCCGGATCAAAGCCGGGATCCTCAGTCTCGTCCGGATCCACATATTCGGGCACGGGGAGATTGTCGGCGGGACGCTCCCACCTGCCGGGCTCCATAGGGTGGCCGGCCATGGCATCGCGCAGGGCCCTGCGAAGGGTGCCCTTCACGTTGTCGTGCCTGTACTCCCAGACCATGGCACCGAGCATCTTCTTTTCGAGGATGTAGGCCACCTTGGCGTTCACGGACTCGATGTCTTCGTAGCTGGCGTACATGGTTCCCATGGCATCCGCCAGATAAGGCACCTTGGCGTTGTCGTCCCAGATGCGGTAGTTCTTGCCGGAGACGTCCTTACCGTCGCAGGTGTTCTTGAAGAATATGTCTTCCAGGCGGTAGTAGTCCACCGAGCCGGGATAGTAGCCGTTCTCGTCTTTGTAGCCGTCTCCATGGCCATAGAAGCCGATACCGAAGTTCATGCGGTCGAAGGGCACGCCCTGGCCGTAGAAGGTCTTCTCGATCGAATCGGCTGCGCCGTGGTCGTTCTTAAGGGTAGGCGACGTGTAGAGCGGAGCGTTGTGGCGACGGTCCTGCGGGTTGCCCATGTCGTAGGTCATCACATTGATGTAGTCCACATACTCGAGCGCACCGTAGTTGTCCGTGTACTTTCCGTTCTCGGGAGCCGCATATGAGAGTATCTTGTCCGGCATCGCCTCGCGGAGTTCCTTGAACATCGTGACGAAGTTCACATAGTCGTCCGGGGACGCCTCGTTGCCTTCGGCATGGTAGGTCGGATACTCCCAGTCTATGTCCACGCCGTCCAGGCCGTACTCATCGATAACGGCTTTGACGTTCTGGACAAAGGCCGCGCGCTTCTCCGGATCCGCGGCCATGGGCGAGAAGCCGTTCGCGTTCTTGCCCCAACCGCCGATCATGAGCTTGACCTTGAGCGCCGGATACTGGGCCTTGAAGGCCACCATCTCCGTGAGAAGGCGCTTCGTCTCGGCCGGAATCTCCAGTCCTTCACCGGTGAGCTTGTTCACGAAGCGGCCATGGCCCACGTTCACATGCGTGAAGCAGCGGATGTCCGCCAGCTTCGGGAAGAGGTTCTTGTCCGTGTACTCGGTGTAGTAGACTTCGCGTATGGGGGTCTGACCGAGACGGGCCAGACGCGCCGCTTTGGCTTCTGCGGTTTCGGGATACTCGTCGTGCTGCTCCGGCTCAGGCGCCTCCTCGCCCGGCAGGGCGGGCACGGCGGGGTTCTCCGCCACCGTGCCGTTCTTGTCCAGGCGCGAAAGCCAGTCCATGGACTCTTCCTGCGGCGTGCAAGCCGCCGCAAGAAGGCCTATGAATATGATACGAAACAGTCTTTTCATAAAAAGATGTTATTGTTTGACGCAACGGACATATCCTCCGCGGGATCTTGAGGTGTCACCCACGGTGTAGGTGCCGCCGTCCGCACGGAGATTCAGATGTGTACCCTTCGCGGCGCTGGTGGATTCAGCGGTCCAGTAAGCCACACGGGCATTCAGTTTCGCGACCGATGCGGGGGAATAGTCGTCACGGTAGCCGCAAATCGGGAATACCGCCACCGGTGAACCCATAAGGATAATACCGTTGGTCTTGTCCACGCTCCAGCCGGGCAGAGTTGTGAATGAGCCGGATGTGAGCGGCTGGTTGGGATCGTTGGCAGGGACCCTGTATCCCGGAGGACAAGGATCATAGATCATCTTGTAGTCGTTGGACCAGAGGCTCAGGTCTTCATCATCTGTCCATGAACCGTCGTTGGTCGATACGAAGGTTGTGGGCTGCTCGATGGACTGGGCTACTGTGAGGGTCGATCCGTTGGCGAAGGTGGGGACTGTTCCCACGAACACCGCGTCGGTTCCGGAGCTTAAGGACTGAGGGCCAGGGAACGGATCCTTACGGCCCCACTGGTAGTTCAGACCGATGGATGTCGCCGGCACTGCAGCGTCTGCCGGAGCGGCGATCAGGGCGCCGAGGTTGCGGTCCATCAAAGGCTTGGACGTCAGACCGTAGGTGTCTATCTCAACCGCGGTCTCAGGGATCCAGATATGCCAGCTCCAGAGGATCTTGCCGCCGCTGTCCTTCGCCGCGATGAGCGCGTTACCGGGCTTGACCGGGTTGGCGGTGGTGAAGGTGATGTAGTTCTCGGCATAGCTGACAGAAGCGATGATGCTGTTCGCAGCGATCGATTCGTCTGTGTTCACGGTCTCCCAGATAAGGGCTGCGGAGGCGACTGCGCCCACGCTTTCAGCGCTGTTACCCTTGACGGTCTTGAACTTGTACTCGCCCGCCTCATA
The DNA here is from genome assembly GCA_017615445.1 of Bacteroidales bacterium. Next base: position 16,981 of record JAGAAD010000062.1, on the reverse strand, counting down.
GACTATGTAGCAGTTTGCGCTGCTGCCGGCGCTGAGGTCAGGGTTGCCGGGGATGGGTCCCGGAGGCACGATCGCCTCTTCCTGTCCGATGACTATGGTCTGGACGGTCTCGGTGGTTCCCTTGCGATAGAGAACGACGTTGGCGGTACGGGGATCGGCGAGGGTGTTGGCATCCACCGTGATAGGGATGGTGTAGGTCACCGCGGCCTTGGTGGGAGCGCCCACATGGATCCATGTCTCAGCCACAGGTGCCACCTCGAATTCGAAGTTGGTGACTACATGAGCGTTCACGGTGCCGCCGGCTGCCTTGACCAGATAGTCCACGCCGGCCGCAGTTGCCTCGGCTGAAGGCTCGTCGCCCTTCTCCATCACATCGGGCTCGGCGATGGTCGGGCCCAGAGTGAGTTTCACGATGGAGGTGAGGCCGGTCTTGCTGTCCGCATAGACCAGGATCATTCCGGCGACATCAGCCGCCTTCGGAGTCACCACTATCTTCGCCGCGTCTATTGCCACACCGAACTTGTCCTCGTTGTAGTAGGCGTCAACCACAGTCTGCTCGGTCTTGTTGGTGATCGAGTAAGGGATGTTGATGGGATCCGTGCTTGTCACCTTGTAGGCAGTCTGCTCGATGACGAGCTTGAATGCACTCACGAGCGGGATGGTCACGGTGGCGTCCTCATCGTAGGTGATGATGACTGCGTCTTCAGTGACCTCGATACCCTTTATGATACCGTCCTGCACTCCGCCGGAAGAGACCGCTTTTCCGAGATCGGTCTTAATTCCCTCGAGAGTCATGTAGAGATGGCCGTCTTCGCCTATCTCAAAGGTGGGGCTCATGTAGATACGGACCTCGTTTCCGTCCGCATCCTTGAGGATGACCTTACCGGTGGTTCCGCCGTAGTCCAGAGCCCAGCAGAGCTCTCCTGCGCCATTCTTCATGATGCAGAGGGCGGGGCCGTCAGCGGTAGTGGCCGTGCTGATCTGGAAGCGCTTCACATCGCCGTCCGTGTAAGTCACGGTGACGCCGACCACGATTCCGTCGTCGTTCTTGTACTCTTCCACCTTCTGGACTGTTTTGCCTTCAAGTGCGCTCTGAATGGCAGCCATGTTGCCTTCCAGGGTCTGTACCCTCTTTTCAAGGGACGCTATCTTATCCAGAAGCACGGAGTCGTCGTAGTTCTGGCCGGTGCACCCGGCAAGGAGTGCGACCAAAGCAAATGCTGTTAAAAACCTTTTCATATTATTTCGTGTTATTAATTACTCTTCTTTCATACAACGGATGTTGCCGCCGCAGGACTTGTAGTGGGCGTCGGTGTTGTAGGCTCCGTCCCTGATGAGTGCGCAGTTCGCCTTGGTGGCGTCCGGCGCGGTCGCGGAAAGGACATAACCTCTCTTGCCGTAGCCCGACTCACTCTGGTTGTTACCGTTCAGATAGCCTCCCAGAGGGAAAACAGTGCTGCCGGGAGCAATCGTGAAGTATTGCTTGGCCTCATCGATGGTAAGGACCGATGCGGTCGCTCCGCTCTTGTTCCACAAAGGACGGGACTTGTCGAACGGAGGCACACGGTAGCCCGGAGGGCAGGGATCGTACTTGGTCTTGGACCCGGCTTCGTCCCAAAGGTCGGAAATGGCGTCTCCCATGAACCAGTTTGAACTCTCGATGTAGTAGAACACGGTCGGGTTCTCGATGGAGACCTCATACTTGGCAGCCGCACCGGCCACATACTGCTTCAGGGCATCTGAAGGATATGCAGTGATCTTTGTTCCGCAGAGAGGATCTTTGCGTCCCCACTGATAGTACATACCCTGGGCCTCTAGCTTGAAGGCGTCTGAGGATGCCGTGACAAGGGCACCGAGATTGCGGTCCATTATGGGAGCCGCTGCTGCGAAGCCTGCGTCCACGTCTTTGATCTCGGTGTCCGGCACCCAGATGTGCCAGCTCCAGAGGACTTTGCCTTCATCGTCCATTGCCGCGACAAGGGCATTTCCGGGATGGAGAGTAGCAGGAGTCTTGATCAGGACCTGATCCGAGTTCGAATCATAATCCACGGACGCGATGACGCTGTGGACCGTGACGGAATCCGTATTGTTCCAGGTTTCCCACAGAAGCGCGACTGATTCCACGCTCTTCAGAACTGCAGTTTTGTCGTTGCCCATGATGCCCGCGAATTTGTAGGTGCCGGGCTTGGTGACGATGTAGCAGTTTGCCGGAGCGATGTCGTCAAGAGGCGTGGCGCTGTCCGTGTCCACGGGGCCTGCGAGATACGGGGTGAGGTCGCCCAGATCCAGAATCTTACCGGATGTGGCACTCGCCGCACTCTTGGTGGAGTAAGTATTAACCGTCTCTCCTTTCTTCGTGAAGGTGATGGAGAAACCGTCCGGGAGGGAAATGTCACCAGCTATGTAGATATAGTTCTCGGTCTTGCCGTCCGCGTAGACAACGTTGCTCGAGAAGTCGGTACGGGGATTCTGAGTGTACTGCTTCAGGTTGGTGTCGTTGTCAGTGAGTTTCACCTGATAGTAGTCATACATGAGGGTCGCGCCCTTCCTGGTGGTCAGAGTGTAGGCGTCGAAGTCTCCGCTCACCCTGAAGCGAAGCGCAGACGAGATGGTGACGAAATTGAAAGTCTCACCGTCGTTGTAGGCTGCCATCACCATAGTGTTCTCATTGCCGAATCCGCTGTAGCAGAAGCAGTGTCTGGGATTGCTCACGGCCGATGCCGGATACGAGGCATAGAGGGTGCAGGTGCGTTCGTCGCTCTTGTAGGGATGCAGTCCGTCCACAGTGAGGGTCGCCTTCTTGCCGGAGGCGTCTATGTCGCCTGCGGCGAGGGTCACCTCCACCTGCTCGGCGGCATATTCGCCATGGACCACTATCTTGTCTCCAGCGACCCATTTGTCCTTCACCAATGCCGGAGCCCCTCCGGAGGGAGCGGCCGGGAGCACGAAGGTAAGGGTCATGGACACCGCGGGTTCAGGCGTGGGCTTCACCGGCGTGTCCGGAGTCTCCGGATCGGCCGGGGTCGGGTTGCACCCGAAGATCAATGCGCCTGAGAGAAGCAATGCTATTATTTGATATACTGTCTTCATAAGTATGCGCTTTAACTGTTAGTCGCCCCAGTCCACTGGTGCGGAGTATTCATACTTTTCAAGAGTTCCCTGGCCGCCCTGATCGACTTCCAGGTAGGTGTTGAAGGTGCTTCCCCACTTCACGTTGTACATCACCTTCTCCGCGCTGGTGAACGAGGTCACGAAGACATCGTCCAGGAAGAAGGAGACGGTGCAGAACTCGGAGTCTATGATAGGCATGAAGCTGTAGGTGATCTTGTGAGGGACGCTCGGGTCAAAGTCCACATTCTTCACCTTAGGGGCAGTGTTCTCGCTATCCGTGCCGGTGTTGAAACCTATGGAAGTGTAGGCTTCAGTCTCCGATTCAACCGAAAGATAGTATTTGACTTCCTGGCCGGCGCCGAAAGCGAAGAGGGTCTTCATACGGCCTTCCTGGCCTGGAGTGCAGCTCATGTCCTTCCAGTAGAAGGAATAGTCGCCGAAAGGAAGGTTCTTCTGGAGTTTGACTCCGTTGAGGAACTGCATTCCGGTGCCGGCGGGGACGGCATGCACGGAACTCTGTTCTTTCCAGGTGTCGTATTCAGCCTGGTTGAACAGGGTCACGACGGGCGTCACTTTGTAGCCCTGCTTGACTTCCACATCGCGCTCGGCGACATAAGCTCCGGCGCTGGCTGCGACGGTGGCGATCCTGATGTCCGAATAACGGAGGACCTCACCTTCGTTGACCTTGAAGGTCAGCTTGACGGTGTCCGCGCCGTGGTAGCTGGTCTTGCCCACGGAGAACCAGGTGTCCGTCTCGCTCTTCTCCACTGTCCAGTCTGCGTTACTGTCCACATAGAGTTCAGCCTGGGTCTGGTTGTAACCCACGCGAAGCTTGAGCTGGGACACTTCCAGCAGAACGCCGGCCTGGGTGAATCTCACCCTGGCCTGTTCCACGTCTTTTCTGTCGTAGATGGCCATAACGGCGACGCGCTGCTCTTCAGGATTGTCCTGGACTGCAACCTTGATCGCTCCGTTACCTTCTCCGGAAGCGCCCTCTGCGATTGAAATCCAGCGGACTTTCGTCTTGTTCTTAAGGGTGACGCTGTCTCCCTGGATGAACTTCGCTGACCATTTCTGGTTGGAGAGCACATTCACGGTGTATTTGGCTGACGCTTTGGTGGGGGCGATGTCGTCTTTTTCCACATTGAGGAACGCGGTGCCTTTCTGGTGGACCTTGACTTTCTTGCCCAGCCAGTAGTCGCTTCGGATCTCGATTATGTCATCCCTGTCATCCAGATTGTCGTTGTCGTAGTACTGGACGTGGACGGTGGTCTTCGTGCCCAGACCGACATGGACGGAATCGGCGGGCGAACCCTCGCCCTCCTCGATGTCTATCATACACCACTCGGGATGGGTGGTGGTGATGGTCCAGGGGTCCGTGGAGGCCACCACTATCGTGATGGTCCTCGGAGAGATGGCTTCCAGCTCGTAACTGTCTTCCACCCGGTAGCGGAGATCCACCACCTTGACGGGCGTGACCTTTTCGGGCTGGCAACCCCACAGTCCCGGGATCAGGACTGCAAGGACCAGTATTATGTTGGTTAATCTTTTCATAACTGTAATGAGATTAGACACCGGCCTGCGTTACTTCGAAGGTCCTGGACTCGTCGCCTGCGGCAACGGTGAAATTGCCCTTGCGTTCGGCGCCGTCGTTGGCCGCCGCTGTGATGGTGATTCCGTGGACAACGCCGTCTCCCGCGCCCTCGGTGAGAGAGAAGGAGAGCCAGTCCACATTGGTGGTGACTGCCCAATCCATGTTGGTCGTGACCTTGAAGACCAGCGGGCCGCCGGCAGCGGTGAACGCCTTGGACGGAGGGATCACCTCGAGCGAGGTCTTGCGGATCTGCTTCACCGTGATGACTGTGAAGCTCTCGATTCCGTCGCCGGCCAGGGTGAGGGTGGCGGTGCGGTCTTCATATGTGTCGTTGGCGACCGGGGTCACCACTATGTCTGCGATAAGGCCTGCGGCGGCGCTGGCCGACGGGCTCACCGAGAGCCACTGGGCACCCTCAGAACGCTTGATGCTCCACGGGGTGTTTGCGCTCACATTGAAGGTGAACGGCTGGGGAGCAACCGCCGGAACGGTGTAGTTAGCCAATGCGTCACAGTCCATGCGGAGAGACGCCGCCTGCTGTGCGGGAGTCACTTGCGTGTCGATCTCATACATCTGGCAGGAAGCCAGCGCGACAAGCACCGACAGACTTGCAAAAATTCTGATTATAGTTTTCATATTGCGTTTGTTTTTAATCATGTGACAGACTACCATCCGGTATTCTGGGGGTTAAGGTTCGGGTTGCAGAAGAGCTCGCTCTGAGGGATGGGATAGAGATACATCTTGTCTGCCCAGGGGCGGGTCTCGATGTTCTTCAGGCTATACACCAGATTCGTTCCTTCCTTCAGAATCTCCACACCGTTGATCTGAGTCTGGGTGGTGGGAGCAATCTTCCAGCGGCGCACATCCCAGAAGCGGTGGTCTTCGAAGGCGAACTCCACCCTCCACTCGCGCTGGACGGCCTGGCGGAAAGCGTCCGCTCCTCCGACCGTCACTGCCGGCATGGTGGCGTTGGTCCTGACCATGTTCAGGGCCGTGCGTGCGCTCATCGTGAGCTCGGAGTCCGTGCCGTCCGGACCAAGGCACTCGTTGGCCGCTTCTGCGTAGCTGAGAAGGATCTCGGCATAGCGGAAGACCACCCTCTGGTGCTTGAACTCGTGCTCATCCTCACGGACGAACGAGCTCTCCGGATTCACGAATTTGCTGAGATAGTAACCGGTCACCGTGCAGAGGCCGCTGCGGGTTGCGCTGTAGTCCTGACCGCCCACGAAGGTCTCGATGGTCGAGCCCTTGAACGCCATTCCGTTGGCGAGGATGGTGCGGGCGAAGCGCGGATCGCGGCCGTCGTAAGGCTTGGTGATGTCGAAGGCCGGGTCGTTTGTCTGCCAGCCGCCCGCTCCGAGGGTGATGTCGTAGCCTCCGAGGGTCTGGAAGGCATCCACCAGGTTCTGGGTGGGATAGGTTCCGGACATCGAAGTCCTGCGGCCGTAGGTGAAGCGAACCGGGAAGTTGTACTTCTCGAAGCTGTAGTCCGAATCACGCATTATGCAGTAGATCACCTCCGAGGAACCGACTATGTCGTTCAGGAAGGTCGGATCCAGGGAGTAGATATTCTCGTTGATGAGGTCCAGAGCAGCCTTTGCTGCGGCCTTCCACTTATCCTTGTTCCCGTCCGGATTGTGCAGGGGGCTAGCCGCATAGAGCAGGGCCCTGGACTTAAGCGCCATGGCGAAGCCCTTGGTGACACGGCCGTAGTCGTTGTCCAGCACGGTGGTCATGTAGCTCTTCGGAAGGGCTGCGGCGCACTCGTCGCATTCCTTCACTATGAAGTCCACGACCTGGTCGAACGGGGTCTTGGGGATGGAATTCGCCTCTTCGATGGTGAGCATCTTTTCCGGCACGGGGATGTCTCCGTAGCGGCGGGCGAGTTCGAACAGATAGAAGGCTCTCAGGACACGTGCCTGATAAGGATAGAGCGCCATCTGGGCCATCTGGTTTTCGTACTTGATGTCGTACTGGTAGATGCTCAGGTCCACAGTCTTGATAGACTCGAGGAATTCGTTCGCGGAACGTATGGCGTTGTAGAGATCCCACTTGGTGTCCACGGTGCTGATGGCGCTCCAGTTGCCGTTGCCGAAGCGCTGCACGCTGCCTTCGGGATCGCCGAATTCGGCATCGTCGCAGCCGCACTCGCGCATGGCATCGCTCACAGCCACTATATCCTTGTCGGGCATGTAACCGTAGACGTTGGTCATCATGGCCTTCACGTTGGAGAAGGTCTTGTACATGTCCTCGCGGGTGTAGTCTCCGGAGGTCTCGTCAAAATCCAGGAAGTTGCATCCTGCTGCGAGGATTGCTACCGATAGTATTGCAAAAAACTTTTTCATATCGTTTCCCGGTTAGAAGTTGAACTTAACACCAGCCCAGACAACTCTGGTGGTGGGATAATAGGCACCCAGCTGCTCGGGATCGGCAAAGCCGATGTTGTCCAGCGAGAACAGATTGGTTGCGTTGAGAGAAACGGTGGCGTCGCAGATCTTCATCAGGCTGCGCGGCAGGTCGTAGGAGATGCCTATGTTGCGGAGCTTGAGGAAGGAGCCGTCGCGGTACCAGAGAGAGTTGTCACGATAGTTGTTCTCGTTCTCCATGGTGGTGATGCGCGGCATGGTGGCGATGTCCGCCGTCTGAGGGGTCCAGAACACTTCCCTTGAAAGGAAGGTGTTCGAGATGGTGCCGTTGTTAACCAGAGGCTGATACAGCGGGCTGTCCAGCAGGGACACGGTGTAGCCCGTGAGACCCTGGAAATCGGCGAAGAACTTGAGGTCCTTCCACTGGAGATTCACTCCGAAGCCGAACTGGAGGAGAGGGAGCGAGGTGGAACCGAACATTCTCACCTTGTCCTGGCTGTTGATCACACCGTCCTGGTTCTGGTCGCGGTACTTGAGGTCGCCGGGACGGACGTCTCCGAAGGTCTGGCGCGGCGAGTTGTTGATCTCATATTCGCTCTGGAAGATGCCGATCACCTCGAGACCGTAGGCCTGGCCCACGCGGTTGCCTGCGTGGTAGAGGTAAGGATACGGCTGGTAGGCCTGGCCGTCGTCCACCACCTTGGTGAAGATCCATGCGGCGTTGGCGTCCACAGAGTAAGAGAAGTCCCCTATCTTGTCGCCCCAGTCGATATTAAGGTCTATTCCTTTGTACTTGTTTTCTCCCTGGCTCTGCTTGTTCACGGAGATACCGAGAACGCCGGAGATGTTCGAAGCGCTGATGTAGATGTTCTTCCTGTCTTCTGCGAAGAACTCGGCGTCGATTCCCAGCCTGCGGTCCAGCAGACGGAGCTCGGAGCCGAAAGTCAGCTTCTTGGACAGCTCGGGCGCGAGCGTGAGGGCCGCCATGTTGCCTTCAGCGCGGCCGGAGGTGCTGGTGCCGTCCGTTCCGAAACGGTAGCTGTGGCCGTTGGACGAGCCGTAGACCTGACGATAGAGTTCGTGGGTGAGATCTTCGTCCATACCGGACAGACCGGCGGAGGCGTAGAGTTTCAGGTAGGTCTTGCCGTCCAGCACTATTCCGGCGACATTGATAGCGGGATAGTTGTTGAAGCGGTTGCCCTTCGGGAGATAGGCGCTTCCGGAGTGGTTCATGACCAGGTCCGCGAACACCTTGTGCTTCCAGTTGTAGCTCACGGTTCCGAGGATTTCCTGGGTCTTGGAGGAAGCGTTGCGCTCATTCTCGATCCAGGAACGCTGGCGGTAGGCCAGATGGGCCTCGAAATGGTGGCCGTCGAAGTTACCTTCCCAGTTGAGGCGGGTCTGGAGTTCGAAGTTCATCCTCAGGGAGTTGAACCAGTGGTCGAAGTCCACCACCTTGGAATCGATGCCGTACCACTTCTGATTCGTGACCAGGTACTCCTTGCCGTCGGCCGCCGCGATCATGGGATTCAGCTCCGAGTAACGGAATTCCTTCTCGGCCACCTCGGTCATCTTGCCGATGTAGTCGAACGCCACGGAAACGTCCGCGGAGAGGCCCTTCACGAGCGGGCTGAGATCCTGGCGGAGAGTGACGTCCGCAAGGACCTTGGTCTGCGAGTACTGGTGCTGGCCGGATTCGCGGAGGACGGCCACGGGGTTATTGGCTCCGTAGAGGGAGCTTCCGCCGTAGGATCCGTCCGCCTGCTTGATGGGGAACGCGGCCGAAGGAAGATTGTAGAGTGTCTTCTCAAGCCTGGTTTCCCAGTTCGGAGTGTTGAACTCGGACAGACGGGCCATCACGCCGATCTTCATCGCCGTGTAGTCCGTGATGTTCACATCCACATTCGCGCGGATACCCAGACGGTTGTCATAAGTGTTCGCGTTGTAGCGGTCGTCCGAATCCGGACGGACATAGAGAGCGTTGTCCTTCAGGTAGTCCACTGCCGTGAAGTACTTGAAGTTGCGGTTTCCGCCGGTGAAGGTGAACTGGGCGCGGTGGTTGTCACCGTGGTCGCGATAGATCTCGTTCCACCAGTCCACGTTCGGATAAGCGTAGGGATATGTGCCTTTCTGGAAGGCGTCCAGCTCGAGAGCCGAGTAGCGCGCCTCGAGGCCGTCCAGCGTACGAGCTTGGTTGACCATCAGGGCATAGGTGTAGGAATCTGCGAACTCGGGAGTCCTGGTGGCGGTGGCAAGACCATACTGGTACTTGGCTGTCACGTGGAGCGGGGTGGCCTTGCCGCGCTTGGTGGTGATGCTCACCACACCGTTGGCGCCCTTGACGCCGTAGAGCGCAGCGGCAGCCGCGTCTTTCAGGACGGTGACCGATTCGATCTCAGTGGCGGTGATGTCGCTGAGATCCCTCGGGAATCCGTCCACGAGCACTAGCGGGCTGTGGCCGTGGAGACGGAGCTTGGCCTGGTTTTCCTCGCTCCTGCCGGTGCCCTGCTTGACCCAAAGTCCGGAGAACTGTCCGTAGAGGGCCTTGGCGATGTCCACCTCGGGGCTCCTGTCGAACAGCGACGCATCACTGCCGGCAGATGAACGCGCCATCAGCTTGAAGGAGTTCCCCACCACGATGGAATCCATCTGCGAGAGGTCCGCCTGTTCCTGGGCCGATGCCGCGACTCCGGCAAGAAGCGTTATTACTATATATATAAGGTATCTTTTCATATTCGGGTACTATTTTTTCGATTACCAACCCGGGTTCTGTGTCATACCGTAGTTCTTGTTGATCTCTACGGAAGGAATAGGCTGCATGAACCACTTACGGTCCCAATTGGTCCACCAGCTGCGGACAGGACGGAGGTCGATCACTTCGTAGGTGAAGGAAGTCGCCTGATTGTCCTTGTTGCCCACAGACTTGAGGCCGTGGAGCTTGGTGTTCAGTGCGCTGTCCAGTCCATAGCGGACTATGTCGAACCAGCGGACTTCCTCGAAGCCGAACTCGCATTCGCGCTCGGTCAGGAGAGCCTCGCGGAACTGCGCCTGGGTCATGCCCTCGGGATAGAGGTCTTCGAGCGGGCAGAGGCCCACGCGAGCACGCACTGCGTCCACCCAGGTGTAGGCTTTCTCGGACGGGCCGCCGTCGTACTCGTTGTAAGCCTCGGCTGCGTTCAGGAGAACCTCAGGCAGACGCATCATGCACCAGTGGACGGGCACTGAGCGGTCCTTCGCTTCCTGAAGGATGTACTTCATCTGGCCGAAGCCCGGCATGTTCGCCTGGAAGTGACGGTGGTTGCTGTAGACATTGCCCACCGTTCCGTCTCTCCAGATGTCGCCGGGGACTGCGATGTTCTCATACAGACGAGGGTCGCGGGTCTCGATTCCGGGGATCTTGATGGTCTCGGTGGGATCCGGTCTGAAGAAAGGAAGCTGGGGCTGCTGGTTCACCCAGTCGTAGTCCTTCGGGAACGGAGTGCCGTCCGCCCAACCGTACTTGTTCACCCACTCGAGGGTGCAGCCGCTTCCGTACTCGTGCGGGTTATCGAGAACCAGGCTGTGGTAGGAGGTGCTGTTCGATTTGCGGATGGAGATTATGCACTCAGTGCTTCCTCTGTTGAAATAGCCGGCGCGATAGGCAAGACGGTAGGCCCTGGGGGTAATTTCGCCTGTGGCGTCCGGGCTCGCCTGCTCCATCGCATAGTAACCGTTTGCGAGCAGCTGCGACATGAATTCGTCCGCCGCGTCCTTGGCCGCTTTCCAGCGGGCGGGGTCGTAGTTCATGTAGCAGGTGTACTCATCCGCCTGAGGGTGCCAGGGCGTGTCCGAATTGAAGGTCGGGGACGCGGCATAGCACAGCATGCGGAGCTTCAGGCCGAGGGCGGCGGCGCGGGTAAGGCGGCCGTCGTCGTTCTTGGACACGGACCACGGGAGGTCCGGAGCGGCCTGATCGCACAGATCCACGATGTACTGGATCGTCTCGGCGAAGGTGTTGCGCGGATAGTACATGTTCTCGCTAGGCACCACTGCGTGGTCCAGGATCGGCACTCCGCCGATGTAACGGACCATGTTGGCATAGGCGATGGCCATGCAGAGCTTGGCCTCAGCCTTTTTCTTGGCCAGTTCCGCCGGATCTGCGTCCGGAATGCGGTCTGCATTCTCGAGGAACAGCCATGCGTAACGGATGACGTGGTAGTCCTTCTCCTTGCCGAAGCAGTAGGCCTGGCTGGAGGTGCTGTTCGCGGAAGGGGTGAGAGCGCCGCTGTAGTAAAGCTCGTTAGGGCCGTTGCCCTCGGAGAAGCGGGCGCTTGAATAATGGTCTGTGATGGCCTCCACGACATCCTTGCTCATAAGGTTGTCGAATTCGGTCACCAGACCGTAGTGAAGATAATAGTATGCGGATGCCAGGACTTTGTCGGCATCTTTGATGGTGGCGAAGAGGGTGTCCACGGTGGCGCCGGAAGTCTCCGGAGCTCTGCTGAGGCCCGCGTCGCCGAGTTTAAGGCTTTCGCAAGCAAACAGTGACGCGCTCACGAGTGCAATTGTCAGAATCTGAATCAATTTTTTCATAAGGCTCATCTGTTAGAAGTTAAGATTAATTGCGATGTTGTAGGTCTTGACAAGAGGATACTCACCGTTCGAGCTGGAAGACTTTCCTTCCGGATCCTGCAGCTTCATCTTGGAGAAGGTGAGGATATTGTAGCCGGTGAACATGATGCCAAGGGAGCTCAGGCCGAGCTTCTCGAAGAACTTGTTGCGGGAGAAGGTGTAACCGAAGCTGAGGCTCTTCAGACGGAGATAAGAGGAATCCACAGTCCAAAGGGTGGAGTCTTCCGCATTCCAGTTCATTTCGGCGAGGGTGTCGGTCATTCGTGGGAGAAGATTGTCTCCGGTGGTGCGGGCGGGGGCCCACTCACTTCCGTTCGGCACATAGCAGCGGTCTGCAAACATCTGCAGGAGTCCGCGGTGGCCGGAGTTGGTGAACGGGATACGGTAGTCTGCATTGTAGACTCGGCAGACGTTGGTCGCCGCCACCCAGTTCAGGGCGAGGTTGAAGCCTTTGTAACCGAACTTCCAGTTCGAACCGAAGAGATATTCCGGACGATTGGGATAACCGTCCACCATCTTATCGTCGTCGTTCACCTTGCCGTCTCCGTTGAGGTCTTTGTACATGGCGTCGCCGGGATAGACCTTCGTCTTCGGCTGAGGGAGCGAAGGATCAAGTATCCACTCGCCGTTTACGTATGTGAAGTCGCTTTCCTGGTAGAGACGCTCATACTGATACAGGAGATAACGGCCTGTGGAACCGCCGGTGAACATCTGGTAAGGCTCGTTGGTCTGGATTTCATCCTGGTCTATGATGGTGTTGCGCGAGAAAGTCACGTTTGCACCGAGATCGTAGGTGAAATCTCCGATATGGTCTCTCCAGCTGAGGTCCATTTCATATCCCCAGTTGTTAACCACACCTATGTTCATGTTCGGGAGGTCGGTGGCGATAATTGCCGGAGGGGTCTTCGGAGAAAGGAGAATGCCGGTGCGGTGCTCCTTGAAGATATCTCCGGTGAAGCTCATGCGTTTGTCAAAGAGTTCGGCATCCACACCGAGGTTGCCTTTGAGAGCGGTTTCCCAGGTCACGGCGGTGTTACCGGGAACACCCATCTCATAACGGGGAACGCCACCTGAATCTGACACGCCGAAGTAGTAACTGCCGGCTTCCTTCCAGACGCCTTCCATGTACATGAAGCGGTATTTTCCCTGGTCGTTACCCACAGTTCCGAGCGATCCGCGGACCTTGAGGTGGTTGATCCAGCTCACATCCTTCATGAAGGACTCTTCAGAGAGCACCCACCCGAGGGAGACTGACGGGAAGAAACCGTAACGCGTCTTGCCGGGGGCGAAGTTCTCGGAGCCGTTGTAACCGGCGCTGAAATCCACCAGATACTTGTCCATGTAGCCGTAGGTCAGGCGGGCGACGACTCCCACATAACCCTTCGGGAGCCATTCGTAGTTTACGGAATAGCCGCTGGGGTAATAATTGCGGGACTGGTTGTAGAGGAGCAGTCCGCTCACAGCGTGTTTGCCTGCGAACTTGCGGCTGTAGTCCACACGGCCTTCCAGATACCACGCCTTGTCGTCGTCTGTGGACTCGCTGTAGCTGAGCGGGTAATCGCTGCCGGACATGATCATCTGGTATGTGCGGTCGAAGTCCGGATCGGCCATGGAGGCGGTGCTGTTGTCCACCCAGCCGGTGTAATAGAGGGTCTGGTGCATGGCGCCCGATCCGGTGTGCTTTTTCTTGATCTGCATCTGGGTGTCGAAGCTTCCCTTCACGCCCACGCTGAGGCCTTCGGTGATGAAGTCAAGGCGCTGGGTGATGTTGAGGTCCATGTCCAGGCTGGTCTTGTACTTCTCCGAGTAGCCGTAGCCGTAGTAGTACTCGAACGCATTCCACTTGGTGAGGGAGTTCGGGAGGGCGCTGTCGGACACGAAGGTGAGCGGGTTTCCGTTGACGATTCCCGGGCTTCCGGTCGGGTGCGCCCAGAGCATTGCGATCATCCAGATGTTGTCGCGCTGCGCGTTAGGCTCGCGGGTATTTCCCACCACTCCGCTTATGTTGAACCTCATGTCCGTGCTTTCCGTGAGCTTGAAGTCCAGGTTCGCGCGGTAGTTGTAACGGTTGTAGGCGTAGTTGTTGTCGTAGGTCAGGCCGGGCATCTGCTTGAGCAGACCGTTCTGGTACATATAACCCATGGACACGAAGTAACGCACCTTGTCCGAACCGCCGGAGATGTTGATGTTGTTCTTGGTCTGAAGGAAGGCCTTGCGGAACAGGAGGTCCGTCCAGTTAGTGCTCGGATACATGTAAGGATCCGAACCGGTACGGTAGGCCTCGATCGCCTCGCGGGTGAAGTAGTTCATGGAGTCCGGATCCCCGGCGTTTTCGTGACGGACGTTGTAATAACGTGCGAAATCATACGAGTTTGCCTGATGGATGAAGGACAGCGGGACCTGCACGCCCGTGATCGAGCTGGCAGAGATCTTCGGCTTTCCGGCATCGCCTCGTTTGGTGGTGACGATTATAACGCCGTTAGCGCCTCGCACACCGAACACTGCGGTGCTGGAGGCGTCCTTCAGGATGGAGAGGCTTTCGATTTCGTTCGGATCCAGGGTGTTCAGAGGGCGCTCCACGCCATCCACGAGGATGAGAGGGGTGCTGTTCGCATCGCTCAGGGAGCTGACGCCTCGGATGTAGATCTGGGCGTAGTCCTCACCCGGCTGACCCGATTCCTGAACGGTCGTAACACCAGGCATCTGGCCCGCGAGGACGTTGGTGACATCGGCCACAGGCGCTTTGACCAGGGCCTTTGCATCAATCGCAGTGAGGGCGCCGGTCACAGTGGCTTTTTTCTGGGTACCGTACGCCACCACCACAGTCGCCTCCAGAGTCTCTGAGTCTTCCTTCAGGACGACGGTGATTGTCCTCTGCTTGCCGATCTTGATCTCCTCGGTCACATAACCGAGGGAAGATACCACGATGACCGCATTCTCGTCCGGGACAGTGATCTGGAACGCTCCGTCCATATCCACAATGACGCCGGCAGTCGTTCCCTTAAGGGTGACTGCGGCGCCGAAGACAGGCAGACCGTCAGCATCGACCACTGTTCCCTTGACGGATATGCTTTGGGCATAGGAGCTTGCGCACCATAGGCTCAAAATCACCGCAGCAAGGAGTCTTAAATAGTGGACTGCTTTCATTGGTTAAATATTGTTTAGTGTTATTTTGTGTTCTGTCCTACAAATTTAACTAATTGAAATGCTACTTGTGCAACTTTTTGCGTGTGATTATACACAATTTGCGAACCCCGGAGGCCGGCGTTCGCAAATTGTAGCGGAGTAACAGCTGTTACAGGTTCTTCTGAGGATACATGTCGTCCCACCAGGTGGGGTCGTCCTGGAGGTACTTGGCAAACCAGGCGAAGATGGTGCGGAGCCAGTCGCGGCGCTTGCCGAACTCGCGGATGCCGTGGTTCTCGCCGTCCACCACCACGAACGCAGTGTCCTGCCCGAGCAGCTTGAGGGCGGTGAACATCTGGATGCTTTCGCCGATGGGCACGTTGGTGTCCGCCGAGCCGTGGAGGAAGAGCAGCGGGGTGTGGATGCGGTCGGCCATGTAGAGCGGGCTGCGGTCCACATAGAGGTCCTTGCGGGTCCAGGGGTAGCTGTTCGCCATGCTCACCTCGGAATAGGAGTAGCCCCAGTAGCCCTCGCCCCAGTAGCTGGTGTGGTCGCTGATGCCGGCGTGGGAGATGCCGGCGGCGTAGATGTCCGTCTTGGTGAGGAGCAGCTGGGTCATGAAGCCGCCGTAGGAGGCGCTGAAACAGCCGATTTTGGTGCTGTTCACGAACGGGTGGTCTGCGCAGAAAGCGAGCGTCGCCTCGATTATGTCGTCCGCCACCACGTCGCCGGCCGTGTTCACATGGCGGGCGGCGAACTCCTGGCCGAATCCGGCCGCGCCGCTGGGGTTCACCACATAGAAGACGTAGTCCTGGGCGGCGTAGACCTGAGGCGAGTAGGAGCCCACGCAGTAGCGGGCCGAAGGAGAGCAGCCGCCGTAGTAGTGAACGAGCAGCGGGTACTTCTTCGAAGGGTCGAAGTGCGGCGGGAGGACGTAGAAGCCGTTGATGAGGTCCCCGCGGCTGGAGGTGAACTCATATGCGCCGCCGGCTCCGAGCTCCACGGACGCCAGGCGCTCGGCCCCGAAGTCCTTGGCCACGCGCTGCTTGCCGGCGCGAAGGTCCCAGATGTAGGCGCGGTCCGCGTTGCACAGGCTCTGGCCGCTGTAGACCAGGATCGGCGAGGTCTGCGCCAGGTCGAAGCCATAGATGTACTCCTCCCGGTTTTCGAGCCGCTCGATCTTGCCCGAGCGCGGGTCGCAGCGGTAGAGGTTCTGGACATCCTTGTCCTCGGTGGAGAAGTAGATGAGGCTGTCGAAGCGGGCCCACACAGGGCTGCCGTCCACGCTCGGGGCGAAGTCCCTGGTCAGCGGGGTCACGGTCTTCGAGGCTATGTCGAAGGCGTACATCTGGATGTCGTACATGTTCGGGGTCTGGCCGGGCTTGAGCGCGGCGAGGCCTATTCCCCCGAACGCTTCCGGACTGCCGGTCAGCACGAGCTGCGTCCCGTCGGGGGAATACGAAGCGCCGCGCATGAAGCCGTCGTCCTCGATTAGGCACTCGGCCTCGAGGGTCTGCACGTCAAGCTGCCAGAGAGACATAAGGCTGGTCGGGCGCTCGGTCAGGCGCTCGCGCTGGGTCATGAAGAGGACCTTGCGGCCGTCCGGGCTGATGTCCGCCGGCCATAGCGAGTGCCAGCCGAAGGTGAGCTGCTGCATCTGGCCGGTGCGGAGGTCGAACTTCGCCAGATAGGAGCGGTCGCGCCAGCCGGGCTGGCGGTCGTCCGGGGTGAGAATCTGATGGACCGGACCCTCGGCGGGGCCGTCCTGGGTCAGGGTGAAGAGGAGCCAGCCTTCTCCGGGCGCGACCGTGAACCAGCCGTCCGGGATGCCCTTCGCGAGCAGATTCTCCCTGCCGGTGGCGGGGTCCGTGCAGTAGAGGTTGCGTCCGTGCGCGTCCGCGCGGGTGTAGTAGTATTCGTCACGGGCGGGCATCCACTGCACCGGAGCCTCCGAGCGCGCGAGCACCCTGCCGTCCGCCGCCTGCTGGATCTCGGTGTAGGAGCTGGAGACGCCCGCTTCGTCGATCGTGCGGTAGGTCAGCGCGATGTACTTGCCGCCGGCGGACACGGTGATGCCGCCGCTGGAGAGTCCGATGGTGTTCGCATCCAGAGAGTAGATGTGGCCGCCGTCCTCGCGAAGGGCGATAAGGCCGTCCTTCTCTGCTTCCACGGT
>JAGAAD010000061.1 GCA_017615445.1 Bacteroidales bacterium | reverse complement strand
TCACGCGCTTTCTTTATCACATTGTTGTTGAAGCCGCCGCACAAAGAGGAGTTGGAGCTCAGAGCGACCACGGCCACCTTCGGCTGAGGTGCGTCTTCGGGCAGAAGTGGAGCATGTAAAGAATCTCCCGCGACAGATATGGCTTCCAGGATCGAGGCAAGCTCTCTTTCGTAGGCGCCGCAGTTCTCCGCCGCCTGCTGGGCTTTGCGCAGCTTGGCGGAGGCGACCAGCTTCATCGCCGAAGTAATCTTGAGAGTACTCCGGACGGAAGCGATGCGGGCCTTTGTTTCTTTGAGAGTTGCCATCGGAATAACTATTCAGTGAGGCTCTTGCAAACTGTCGCGGCTGTCTTTTCTATAGCCTTTATGTCAGAATCAGTGAGTTTCCCGGCGGCCAGCGACTCGAGGACATCGGCGTGGTCCGCCCTCATCTTGGTAAGGAAGAGGTTCTGGAATTCGTGGACCTGGTCGATGCGGATAGGGGCCATCAGGGCGTGCGTTCCGCAATACAAAACGGCCACCTGCTCGCCCACGGGCATGGGGGAGTACTGAGGCTGAATCAGCAGGCGGGTGTTCTTGCGGCCCTTGTCCAGAGCCATTTCAGTGATCTTGTCCACATCCGAGGAGAACTTCGAGAACGCTTCGAGTTCGTTGTACTGAGCCTGCTCGATCTTGAGAGTTCCGGCGACCTTCTTCATGGACTTCACCTGGGCGGCGCCGCCGACTCGGGACACTGAGATACCCACATTGATTGCAGGCCTCTGGCCCTGGTTGAACAGACTGGCCTCCAGATAGATCTGGCCGTCCGTGATGGAGATTACGTTTGTGGGGATGTAGGCCGAGACGTCGCCGGCCTGGGTCTCGATCATAGGAAGGGCGGTGAGCGAGCCGCCTGCCTTCACCTTGCCGCGCAGGGATTCCGGCAGGTCGTTCATCTGCTCGGCCACCTCCTGCTGGGCGATTATCTTCGCGGCGCGCTCGAGCAGGCGGGAGTGCAGGTAGAAGACGTCTCCCGGATAGGCCTCACGGCCGGAGGGGCGCCGCAGGATGAGCGAGACTTCGCGATAGGCCACGGCCTGCTTGGAGAGGTCGTCGTAGACGACAAGGGCGTGGCGGCCGGTGTCGCGGAAGTACTCGCCGATGGCGGCGCCTGCGAACGGTGCGAAATACTGCACGGCGGCAGCGTCCGCGGCTGTGGCGGCGACCACTATCGTGTAGTCCATGGCCCCCTTCGAGCGCAGCGTCTCCACTATGTTCGCGACCGTGCTGCCTTTCTGGCCCACGGCCACATAGATGCAATAGACGGGATCGCCCTTTAGGTAGTTCTCCCGCTGGTTGATGATAGTGTCCAGGGCGATGGCGGTCTTGCCGGTCTGGCGGTCGCCGATTATGAGCTCGCGCTGGCCGCGGCCGATAGGGATCATGGCGTCTATGGCCTTCAGGCCGGTCTGCAGCGGCTCGGTCACCGGCTGACGGTAGATAACGCCCGGGGCTTTGCGCTCCAGCGGCATCTCGAAGAGTTCGCCGCCGATTTCGCCGAGGCCGTCCAGAGGGTTGCCCAGCGGGTCCACCACTCGTCCGAGCATCTTCTCGCCAACGCGGATGCTGGCGATGCGCCCGGTGCGGGTGACCTTCATGCCTTCCGAAATCTGGTCCGTGCGGCCGAGCAGAATCGCGCCGACATTGTCTTCTTCCAGGTTCATGGCCACTGCCATCTCACCGTTCTCGAATTCGAGCAGTTCGCCCGCTTCGCAGGAGGCGAGGCCGTGGATGCGGACCACACCGTCGCTGACTTGCAGCACGAAGCCGACTTCTTCCCACTGGAGGGAAGTGTCTATGTTCTGCAACTGCCGCAGAAGGATGTCGGAAATCTCGCTGGGTTTTATGTTGTTTTGTGCCATTCCTACACTATTCGTTTGTTAAGTTCATCAAGCTTGCGGCGTATCTTATCGAGCTGGCTCTTCGCGCTTGCGTTGAGCTGCCTGTCGTCCACCTCAAGCACAAATCCCCCTATGAGGTCGGGGTCTACCTTTGACGTGAAGAGTATCGTACCGTCTATTGCAGAGGCGAGAATCTGCCGGAGTTTTTCCTCGAGGGCGGGGGATTCGGCGGCCATCGTGAGGCGCACTTCCACTATCCCGTTTTCCTTTCGGTAGAGATCCACAAAACTCCGGAGGATGAACTTCACGTAAGGCATACGCCCGTTGCGAATGAGGAGTTCGACAAGTCTCTGAATGTCTTCCTCCAGCTTCGCCGGCTTCTCTTCCGGAGCCCTAAGCAGCGCGAGCGCCTGCGAGCAGTCCTGCTCGCCCCTGCCGGACACTCGCGAGAGTTCCAGCAGAGCCTTGGCATAGCGCTTCGAGATGGCTCCGGTGTTCATCAGCCGTTAACTTTTGTCTTGTGTTCTCTGAACTTCGTCGATTAGCCTGTCGAGGTAGGCGTCCTGCTTCTTGTCGTCGTCCAGATCGGCCCTGAGGACCTTCTCCGAGACTTGGACTGAGAGCCGGGCGACCAGCCTTCGGATATCGCGCAGCGCGGATTCTTTTTCTGCGGCTATCTCGATGCGGGTTTGCTCCAGCACCTTTTCCGCTTCCTCTCTGGCTTTATCCTTGGCCTTGGCCACGATAGAATCCGATGTCGCGGCAGCCTCGCGCAGTATCTTCGCCTCCTCAGCCTTGGCTTCGGAGATTATCTGCTCGCGGCGCTCCGCCATCTCTGCTATGGCCTTTTCAGCCTCGTCGGCTTTACGCAGACTCTCTTCAATACGGTCCGATCTCTTCTCCACCATTCCGGTGATGATCGGGAAACCGAACTTTGCGAGGATGAAAAACACCACCGCAAAGATCACCGTCATCCAGAACAGCAGACCGAAATCCGGAGTAATGAGAGACATAATACTTTACCTGAGTATGCCGAGCAGGCAGACGAGAATTGCAAACAGACAGGCACCTTCCACGAGGGCGCCGATGATGATGGCGAGCATCTGATATTTGCTCGTGAATTCGGGTTGACGGGCGCCGGCTTCGAGGGCGGACTTACCGATCTTGCCGATACCGATAGCGGCAGCGATTGCCGCGATAGCTGCGCCGAGTGCGGCTCCGGCTTTTCCTAACGCAGCACCTGCGGCTGCCTGAAGAATCATTGTGAGTAACATAACAATATAGGTTTAATGATTAATTATTCAGTTGAATGTTGTCTTGAGAGTCCGATGAACACGCTGGAGAGCATGGTGAACACATAGGCCTGGATGAAGGCCACCAGCAGTTCGAGTATGTCCATGAATATGCCGAACAAGATGGAAATCACGCTTAGGCCTGCGTTGAGGCCCACGCCCATCTTGGCGGTGAGGAAGATCACGGCGATCACGCCGAGCAGCATGAAATGACCTGCCAGGATGTTCGCAAAGAGCCTCACCATCAGGGAGAAGGGCTTGGTGAACATTCCGATAATCTCGATGAGTGGCATCAGCGGCAGCGGCACCTTCAGCCAGGTGGGCACTTCCGGCCAGAGGATATCCTTCCAGTAGTGTTTGTTGCCGAAAAGGTTCACGGCGAGGAAGGTGCACACGGCAAGGGTCATCGTGATGGCGATATTGCCCGTGATGTTCGCTCCGCCGGGGAAGAAGGGGACTATTCCCATCAGGTTGTTGATGAAAATGAAGAAGAACGCCGTCAGAAGGTAAGGGGAGTACCGGCGGTAGTCCGGGCCCACGCATTCTTTGATTATGTCGTCCTCCACCATCATTATCAGCATCTCCATCAGGCCGGTGAAACCGCGCGGGGCTTCGCGGGTGGCGTCGTGACGCCTGTACCAGCGGGCCGTGAACAGTATCAGCAGAACCAGAATCAGGGAGTTTATCATCAGCCCGAGGACGTTCTTGGTGATGGAGATGTCCAAAGGCTTGACGGCCGTTCCGTCCGGCTGAAGCTCCACCAGCTTGCCGTCTTCGTTCAGAACAAAGCCTTGGAACTCTTCGCCTTCCTCGATATGCTTCGAGCTGAACAAATGCCAGCCCGTGGTCTTGCTATGCACGATCACAGGGAGGTGGATGCTGACCGGCTCGCCCTTGATAGTGGTGATGTGCCAGCCATAGGAATCGCCCACATGGCCGAAGAGGTATTCGTCCATGTCCATGTCCTGCGCCCCCAACGAGAGGGGAAGCAGAAGCGCAATCACTATTCCCAGCAACCTTTTCATAATTCCACGCAGACCGTCATCTCTCCGCGCCCGGTGCGCACAAAGCCGGACGAGATTTTGATAGTCTCGACACGGCCCTCGCGACGCAGTTTAATGAGCCCTTCGCCCAGCGAGGAGATAATCGGGGCGTGGTTGTCCAACACCTCGAACTCTCCGAGAGTCCCGGGCAGGAAAACCGCCTGGACCTCGCCTTTGAAGAGCTCCGCTTCTGGAGATATGATCCTGACTTTTATCATTATGCGGCAGCTGCCTGCTCAAGTATCTTCTTGCCTTTTTCTATGGCTTCTTCGATAGTGCCTACGTTGAGGAACGCCTGCTCGGGGATGTCGTCCACTTCGCCGTCCAAGATCATCCTGAAGCCCTTGATGGTGTCCTCGATGTCCACCATAACGCCAGGCACGCCAGTGAACTGGCTCGCCACGGCGAAGGGCTGTGAGAGGAAGCGCTGAATGCGCCTCGCGCGGTTCACCGTGAGTTTGTCCTCGTCCGAGAGTTCGTCCATACCGAGGATGGCGATAATATCCTGCAGTTCCTTGTTGCGCTGGAGGATCTGCTTCACGCGCTGGGCTGTCTGATAATGATCTTCGCCCACGACGTTAGGATCCAGAATGCGGGAGGTGCTCTCCAGCGGATCCACGGCGGGGTAGATACCCAGCTCGGCTATCTTACGGCTAAGGACGGTCGTTGCGTCCAGGTGCGAGAAGGTGGTCGCCGGAGCCGGGTCCGTAAGGTCGTCCGCCGGCACATAAACGGCCTGCACCGAGGTGATGGAGCCGTTCTTGGTGCTGGTGATTCGCTCCTGCATCTTACCCATTTCAGTCGCAAGGGTAGGCTGATAGCCCACTGCGGAAGGCATACGGCCCAGAAGGGCGGACACCTCCGAACCGGCCTGAGTGAAACGGAAGATGTTGTCTATGAAGAACAATATGTCATGCGGATCCGTGGGATTCGGGCTGTCGCGGAAGGATTCCGCGAGCGTGAGCCCGCTCAGGGCCACGCTTGAACGGGCCCCCGGGGGCTCGTTCATCTGCCCGAAGACCATCGCCACCTGGCTTTTCGCCAGCTGTTCGCGGTCCACCTTGCTGAGGTCCCAATGGCCTTCTTCCATGCTCTTGTCGAACTCTTCGCCGTATTTGATGACTCCGGATTCTATCATCTCGCGGAGCAGGTCGTTACCCTCGCGGGTACGCTCTCCGACTCCGGCAAACACGGAAAAACCGTTATGCTTTTTCGCGATATTATTGATCAATTCCTTGATAAGAACCGTCTTACCCACGCCTGCTCCGCCGAACAGACCGATCTTACCACCCTTGAGGTAGGGCTCCAGCAGGTCGATCACCTTGATGCCGGTGTACAGCACTTCCCGGGAGGTCTTCAGGTCTTCGAACTTCGGAGGTTCGCGGTGGATCGGGAGGCTCTCGCTGCGGTCCATTTCACCCAGACCGTCTATCGCGCTGCCGGTGACGTTCATCACACGCCCGCGAATCTGCGGGCCCACGGGCATCGAAATCGAGCTGCCGGTGGTGGTGACTTCCAGGCCGCGGCGCAGGCCGTCCGTGCTGTCCATCGCCACGCAGCGGACGGTGTCCTCGCCGATGTGCTGCTGGACTTCGATAATGACAGTCACGCCGTCCGGGCGGATGGTGGTCATCGCTTCGTGAATCAGGGGAAGATCTTTCTGCGCGCCGGCGGGGAAGTCGAAGTGGACGTCCACCACCGGGCCGACTATTTGAGAAATATGTCCTTTCAGTTCTGACATAAGGCTGTGGCTAAAAATCATATAAAGATAATGAAAAAAGTTGAGTATCTTTGAGAGATATGAAAATTGGAGTACTCACAGCGATGGACAAGGAGTTCAGACTAGTCTCTGAGCTCGCCGGAGCGGACCCTGACATAGTGGTCCGGGCTTCCGGAATAGGCAAGGTGAACGCCGCAGTGGCGGCCTACAAGCTAATAGCCGAGGAGAAGGTGGATGCAATAATCAACACAGGCTGCGCCGGCGGAGTGGATCCGCTGGTAAAAATCGGCGATGTGGTGATAGGCAGCGCCTGCGCGTATCACGACGTGTGGTGCGGAGTGGAGAACGAAGCCGGCCAGATCCAGGGTCTGCCGGTGCTCTTCGATGCGGAACCGATGCTCCTTCGCAAAATCGCCATGGAGTTCGGCGCGGATCCGAAGGTGCACATAGGCACCATCTGCACCGGAGACCAGTTCCTTGAGACTGCGGAAGACGATGCCCGGGTGAAGAAAGTCCGCCCGGACGCCCTCGCCTGCGATATGGAAGCGACGGCGATCGCCCAGGTGTGCTACAAGCACGACATCCCTTTCATAGCGTATAAAGTAATCAGCGATGTCCACTACGAAGGCGCGGACAAGGCTCTTCAGATGTACGACGACTTCTGGAACAACCTGGCCGACGAATCGTTCGGAATACTCGAAAGACTGTTCAAGGCAGTAAGATAATGCACGAATTCCCGCTGGTCTGGTTCCTTGTGGCGTTCGTTTCGTACACGGCGCTGCTCTTCCTCGTCTCGCATCTCACCTCGCGGGGCGCGGGCAGCGGCTCGTTCTTCAGCGGCGGGCGCAAGGCCCCATGGCCTGTGGTGGCCTACGGTATGGTGGGCGCGTCCATTTCAGGCGTGAGCTTCATCTCCGTGCCCGGAAACGTGTGGGTGCAGAACTTCTTCTATATGCCCATGGTGCTGGGCTTCGTGGTGGGTTATATTATAATCGCGAAGGCCCTGCTGCCGCTCTATTACCGGAAAAACCTCACGTCCATCTACACATATCTGGGCGAGCGTTTCGGGCGGAAGTCCGAAAAGACCGGGACGGTGGTGTTCATGATCTCCAGGTTGCTAGGCGCGGCTGTGCGCATATTCGTGGTAATCCTGGTTTTCCAGTCGTTCCTGCCCGGAAAGTGGGGGAGCGGCACCTGGGAATTCGCCGTGATAGCGGCGGTGTTCCTGGCGCTGCTGTATCTCTACACCTACAAGGGCGGAGTGAAGACCATCATCTGGACGGACGTCCTTCAGACCACCTTCATGCTGCTGGCCGTGGGCCTGACTATCCATTTCATCTCGAAGGAAATGGCGCTGAGCGGCGGAGCGCTGATAGACCGGGCTCGGACGTACGCCGCCTGGTTCGACTGGGACTGGAGCCACGGCACGAATGCCGTGAAGCAGTTCGTTTCGGGCATCTTCGTGACTATCGCGATGACAGGCCTGGACCAGTCCATGATGCAGAAGAACCTGGCTTGCAAAGACATCAAAGCGGCGCAGAAAAATATGTACACGACCGCCGGAATAATAGTGGCCGTGAACCTCTTCTTCCTGTTGATGGGGGCGCTGCTCTGCGTCTACACCGGCAGCCTCGGCGGCCTGGATGCCCTCGGAGTCACGAAGACGGACCAGATTTACCCGACGATAGCAAGCCGCTACTTCAGTGTGGGCGCGGGAGTCATTTTCCTCATTGGGCTGATCTCGGCAGCCTATCCTTCGGCCGGCGCGGCGATGACTTCCATCACCACCTCGGTGTGTGTGGATCTTCTCAAGACTGAAGAAGTCAGTAAAAGGAAACTTATCCATGCGATAGTGGCTGCAGCTTTCCTGATTATAATAGTAGCTCTATATCTGCTCAGCAACGACGCCGTAATTAATCTGGTATATAAACTGGCATCCTACACCTACGGTCCGCTGCTCGGACTGTTCTTCTTCGGGATACTGACAAAGCGCAGGCTTCGCGACGGTGCGGCG
>JAGAAD010000060.1 GCA_017615445.1 Bacteroidales bacterium | reverse complement strand
TGTTCAGGTAGGTCCAGTGGTAGTCCACCATGTCCTTTGTGGAAGCCTTGCAGGTGCAGTAGTCAGACGGGTTGCAGGTCTCGCCGCCCATAATTGTGTAGCGGGTCTCGGCCTTCCAGAACTCGCGGTCCTTCGTCTCGTTGTCGAAGGTGCCCCAGTCGTCGGCCGCGGCGCCGAAGCAGTCGTTGTGGCCACCCAGGCGGGCGAGAGCCGTCTCTTTGTGGGCTGTGGCGGCAGTCAATGTGTCCTTGA
This sequence comes from Bacteroidales bacterium, assembly GCA_017615445.1. The sequence continues at coordinate 12,155 of JAGAAD010000060.1, read as the reverse complement.
CTGTGAGTCCATACATCCTCATCTTGAACTGAGGAGTGCGGAGCTCCACCTGACGGGAAAGCGGCATCGCATCCAGCAGCGCTTCGGCTACCCTCTTGCGGGGCAGATAGTCGTCATTGGTAGAAGGCTGGAACTTAAAGTTGGAGGTGTAGTACCACTCGCCCCACACACCCACGAATCCTGCCTGAAGCACGAAGATGACATCTTCATTCTTCTGGAAGATGGGCTTGAGCTGAGCGATATGCCTCATCACTATCTCCTCGGTGGGATCCCAGGGCTTGCTCTTTTCGCTGTCGCTTTCTTTGTAGGCGAAACGCAGCACACACTTTCCGCCTCCCTCGCGCAGGGCGTCCATAGTGTCCTGAATCTTCTTAAGATAGGACTCGGAGATGTCGCCGTTCATGAAGTCCGTCAGGTAGAAACCGCAGTAGTAGAGGGTGCGTCCTTCTGCCCTCTGGGCCTTCACGGCGGAAGCCTTCAAAGCGGCGGTGCTTGTCTTGAAGTCCTGATACTTCATAAAGCCCCTTTCCGGGTTGGCGATGACATCCGTGGCCTCTTCGAAGGTGTATTTCACACCTGTCCAGTCGTAGCCTCCCGGGGCGTCTGCACCGGTGTTGTCCGGAATTTCCGGAGCGGGGGTTTCCTGGTCGTCCGGTTTTTCCGTCTTCTCCTGTTCCTGTTTGTTGAAGCCGAAATCCGGCATCTGGAACTCGTCACAGGAGCAAAGCAGCGAAGCGGCTGCAATCAGCGTGAGTAAGCGTTTCATATCTCAATTACAGTTTTTCAAAAATGGGAATACGGTCCAGCGGCACGTCGATTTCGTGCGTCCCGCCTTCGTAGATCCGGCCGTCGTCGGCTTTCCACTGGCCCGCGGGCAGCACGACAGTCCTGCGTGTGCCGGGGTCCTGCATGGGCGCGACCAGCAGCCGCTCGCCGAGCATGAACTCGTCCTTGACCGCGGCCAGCCCCTCGCCCGGGAAAACGTATTCCAGCGGGGAGACGATGGGCTCGCCGGTCCGGGCAGCACGCTCGAACAGGCTCTGGATCAGCGGCAGCATCGCGCTGCGCAGCCCGACCGCCTTCAGCACGGCGGAATAGTGCTCCTTGTCCAGCACTCTCCACGGCGCGAGCGAGAATTGCATCATCGGCATCAGCGCGTGGACCTGGGCCGAGCGGACTATCAGCTCGGGGTCCGTCCGGCCGCTCAGGAAGGTCTCGAAACTTCCGCCGCCCACCATATCCGGGCAGCAGAAGCTGAAGCCCATCAGGCTCTCGGCCATCATCTCGGGGATCAGCTTGCGCAGGTCCTCCCACGAATGGCCTTTGTCGTGGAGCCTCTGCACCACCGGCCTTCCGGCGTTGCGCCAGCCGGCGCGAAGCTCGTTGTAGGGATAGCGGACGGCGTGGTCCACGAACAGCGAGCACTGCTCCCACGCGGGCACCTTGCCGCCCTTCGCGAGCGCGTCCGCCGGATAGAAATCGAAGTCGCCGGCGTCGAACTTGAAACCGTCCACGCCGAACTCGTCCGTGAGCCTCTTAAGCTGGGAGTCGAACCACCGGACGGCCGCTTCGTTGGAGAAGTCCAGCACGGCCGAGGTGCCGTTCCACCAGCGGACGGGGTACGGATCGGAGGCCTCTTCCCAGCTCGGAGCGCCCGTCAGCAGGAAGCCCTTGTTCGCCATTATCTCGCGGCAGATCTGGTACTGGTCCATGCTCACGAACGGGCAGATCCACAGCATCAGCTTGAAGCCCATGCGGTGCAGCTGATCGCACATAGCCTTCGGGTCCGGGAAACGGCCGGGATGGAAGACCCACTTGCCGTAGTCTTCCTGCCAGGTGTCGTCTATCATTATTATTCCCGGCGGCAGGCCGTTGTCCAGAATGCCTTTCGCGTAGGCCAGCACTCCCGCCTGGTTCTGATCATACATCAGCTCGATCCAGGTGTTGTACTGGGGCAGGCGGAAGAACTCGGCCGGCGGCATCTTGCCGTCGGCGGGGAAGTGCGCCGCTGCCGCGGCTTTATAGGCCTCGGCGAGAGTTTCGCCGGCTTTCTTCCATTCTATGTCCGAAAGCTGGCTGGTGATGACGATGGCGTCATCTTCTATGCGGAAAGAGAAGGGATTGTCGCACCAGACATACTTTCCGCCGGATGTGAGCAGAAGGGGATTGACCTGGTTTGAGAGATTGTACTCCAGCGAGGTCTCGAATCCGGAAGCAAACGGCATCAGCGAGCCGTCCTTGATGTGTCCGCCCCAGACGGCTTCCCCGTCCTCAAGCGGGATGCGCAGTTCCTGGGAACCGCAGCCGTAGAGGAGGGGAAAGACCAGGGCGAGCAGGGCAAACAGATGCCGTTTTGCGCTCATAGCCCGAATTATTTCGCGGTAACGGTCAGGCCAGTGTCTTCCTGAGGAAGCTTACCGATAATGCTCCAACCGGAGTTCTCGATGATTGCGCCGATAGTGAAGGACTTGCCGAGGTCCGGAAGAACCATCATTTCGCGGATCATGCGCATCTCCACCTGGATGAGTTCGTCTGTCTTTGCGACCACTGCGGACTCGGTGAAGTTCATGCCTGCTTCGTCGACCCATGCCCAGTCTGTGCCACCGGGCTCGCCGCCGTAGACGCGGACGATAGGGTTGTAGACTCCTGCGCCCTTCTCATCCACATTGAACGAAGCCTGAAGGAGAATCTCGGCTCCCATCTCGGTCCAGTTTCCGGTCTGGCCGGTGGCCTTGCTGTTGTCAAGGTCGATGAACAGGTCCATCGTGGCGAGATTGGTGGGATCCATCTCGAAGTAGAAGAACAGGTAGTTGTCGTCTGCGTAGGCCTTGAAGAGTTTCATGGCGTCGAAAGCGATGTCTCCGGTGGGGAGAGTGCTGGACACCACGTCGCTGCCGATAAGAGCCCAGTCGGCGAAATCACCGTCGATCTTGATCTTGCTGTTGTCCACGACCTCCGGCTCTTCTTCCTCTTCTTCGTCATTAGGGTTGTCCTGATTGCAGGAAACAAACATGAGTGCTGCTGCAGCTGCTGCAGCTGCGAGAATGTAATGGAATTTCATAATTATTGAACTTTAATAGTTGTTATCTTGTTGTAGCCGGTCTCCTCATCCCAGACGTCCTTGTTGGCAAGGCGGATGGAATAGAAAGGATTGTCGTGCAGGCTGGGCTGCGGGTCAGGCAGGTTAAGCCAGATGGTGTATTCCCCGGCTGCGAGTCCGGGCATGTCGATGTCCAGAGTGGTGGTGGTTCCTGCCTGCCACAGCCTGGGATCGGTGTTGATGTTGTAGGCAGTCTTCTTGCCGCTGGCGTCTTCGAATATCATCTCCGCTCCGCGCGGGTTCATCGGGGCTGCAAAGCCTTCGTTGCGGACCATCAGCACGAGTCTATAGTCTGTGTTGGCGGCAATCTTCGGAGTGATGTAGGCCTTCTCGATGGAGAGCCTGTAGCCCAGGCGAAGCGAGACTTCGTCGTAGCAATTCTCCGTGCGCCATTTGCCGAGGACGCTGGTGTGGTAGGCGCTGTTCAGATAGGTCCAGTGGAAGCCTTCGAGTTCGCTCAGGGCGTTGTCGCATTTGCAGTACTGGGAAACCGCGCAGCTTTCGCCTCCCATCAGGGTGTAGCGAGTGTCAGCCTTCCAGAAAGGACGGTCTTCGGCATTCTTGTAGGTTCCGGTGTCGTTGCTGGAGGCAAGGAAGCAGTCGTTGTGGCCGCCTACCCTGGAGACGGCGGTGCCGTTGTGGGCTGTCGCCGCTGTGAGGGTGTCCGCCAGGCTGAGGCCCATCAGCCTCATCTTGAACTGAGGGGTGCGGAGCTGCACCTGCCTGCTTTCGGGGACGGCCCTCAAGAGAGCCTCGAGGACGTGTTTTCTGGGCAGGAACGACTCGTCTGACGAGGGGTTCATGTTGAAGTTGGTGGTGTAGTACCACTCACCCCAGACTCCCACGAATCCGGCCTGAACTGCGAGGAGAACGTCTTCGTTTTCCTGGAGGATGGGCGCGACCTGCTCGATGTGGCGCAGGACCCATTGCTCGGATGCGTCCCAGGGCTTGTCGTCTTCGCTGCTTTTGTAGGCGAAGCGGACTATCGCCTTGCCGCCGCCCTCGCGGAGATTTGTGAAGCACTCCTGAATCTTGTCGAGAAACGCCTGCTCTATGTCAGACTCCATGTAGTCCGTCAGATAGAACTCCAGCAGCATCAGCGTGAAGCTGAATTTCCTGAGGCTTGTGACTGTGCCGGGGAAGAACACAGCGGCGTCTGCGCTGTGGATTTCCACCGGGCGGTAGAAACCCCTTTCAGGATTGGCGAAGTCCTCGTTTGTGGATTTGAACTCCAGCTTTGTCAGATCTTTGTAAAGATCCGGAGCGTCCGGAGTGCAGCCTGCAAAGAATGCTGCGATAAGAAGAATCGGGAGTGCCCTTTTCATATTCTAAAGTGTTATTTCAGTTAGCTTGTTGAGTCCGGTGGTCTCATCCCACACACCTTTGTTTGCAAGACGGATGCTGTAGCGGGGATTGTCGTGGATGGTGGATTCCGGGTCGGGCAGGTTCAGGGAAACGGTGTATTTTCCTGAAGCGAGATCTGCCGGGAGAGTGACCTTAATGTCCAGGGTGGACTCTTCGTTTTCGAACCAGAAGCGAGGATCCGCGTCGATCTTGAAGACCTTTGTCGCGGGGCCGGTGAGCACGAGTTCGACTGCCCTCGGATTCTGCGGAGCGGCAAAGCCTTCGTTGTGGATCTGAAGCGCCACCTCAAGCTCCTCGCCCTTCTTGGGTTCCGGAGTGATGAATCCGCGGTCTATGAAGAGGCGGTAGCCCATTCTGTGCAAGATTTCGTCGTAGCAGTCTTCCTCCTTCCAACGTGCGAGCACCTGTTTGTGGTAGTCGTCGTTGAGGTAGGTCATATGATGCTTTTTGGACATTTCAAGGGAATTCTCGCAATGGCCTGCCATGGCCACATTGCAAGTTTCGCCGCCCCAGATTGTGTATTTGGAGTTGGCGTAGACGAACGGGCGCTCCCAGGGATTCTGGTAGGTGCCCACATCGTTGTTGGACGACACGAAGCAGTCGTTGTGATGCGCGAGCCTGGAAAGTGCGGAGCCGTTGTGGGCTGTGGCCCTGGTGAGGGTGTCCGCGCCGGTTATCTCGAGCATGTTGATTATTGCGCCCGGATAGCGCACTGCAATCTGGCGCCTTTCGGGTAAGACGGAAAGAAGTTTTTCAAGAAGTATTTTGCGGGGGACGTAGTCCTCGACCGTCTTGGGGTCGAAGTTGAAGTTATCGGTGTAGTACCACTCCCCGAAAGTGCCGATAAATCCCGCCTCAAGGACGAAGATGACGTCGGCATTCTTTTCCAATAACGGTTTCAGCTGGTCTATGTGGCCGCTGATGGTCTCCCAGGTGGGATCCCAGGGATGGTCTTTTTCGCTGTAAGACCTTTTGTAGGCGAAACGGAGCACGCATTTGAAGCCGTTGCGGCGCAGGGCGTCCATATTCGCGTCTATGTATTCCAGATACTCCTGAGAGATCGGAGACTCGAAGAAGGAGTCGAGATAGTAGATGTTGTAGAAGAGAGTTCTTCCAAGTGCACGCTGGGTCTCCAGCGTCTGGTCAGAAATGACGACCTTGCCGGCTGATGCCTTGAATTCCTTGTGGATGAAGAAACCGCGCTCCGGATTTGCGAAATCCGAGTCGTCTTTCTGGAATTCCAATTTCTTCAAGGATACAAAGTCCGCATCTGGGTCGGTGACAGTGTTTCCTTTGTCGCAAGAGAAGCAGCAAAAGGCTATCAGGGCTAATCCTATAACAGGAAAGAGTTGGTGTTTCATGACTTGTGTATTCTTAAAGAAAAAGGCCATAGCCACCTTGAGTGGCGGCTATGGCCAGATGAATACCTTTTAAGATTATTCGTCGATGGTAACGTCGAGCATGTTTGCAAGACCGTTGGGGTTCGAATCGCTGGAAGCCTCGTTAGGAAGCCATGCGATCGAGCTCCAGTTCTGCTGGATGTCGATACCTACACCGAAGGTCTTTGCGAAAGCGGTGTTCGGGAGCATTTCGCGAACGATCTGGATCTCATAAGCGTTGCCGCTGCCCATACCGTGGGAAATACCTTCGCCCTCACCGATCTCAGCACCCCACTTGTTAGCCTCGGAGGTGTCTGCGCCAGGTGCGGTCCACTCCCAACCGGTTCCGTTGGCTTCGCCCCACCAGTGCCAGTAAGAAGCATTCCAGTCGTTCCACTCGCCGCCGCTGAAGATAGCGGTCTCGAGCATGCTGTCCACGCAAGCGTCTGCGAACTCGTCACCATAACCACCGGTGGCTTTGTCACCGTCGTAGTTCAGATAGACGTGAACTGCAGGCCATGCCTTGTCAACGATCTGAGCGTCGTCGAACTCGAAGTAGATGTTGAGGTACACCTTGTCTGCATAGCACTTGAGAACTTTGAGAGCGTTCTTCTCAGCGTTCTTGTTCTGTGCGACTGCGACCTTGGCTGCAGGAAGAGCTGCCCAGTCAGAGAAATCTCCGTCGACCTTGATCTTGGAGACGAACTCGGTCTCTTCGCCATCCTCATCCTCATCGCCACCGTTCTTGTTGCAACCATTCAGGCCAGCAAGAACTGCTGCAAACATTGCAGCGTAAAGAAACATTTTTTTCATAATGTTTTTTTGAATAAAGGGTTAATAAATAAAGTTGATAATATAGGTTTTGGTTTTATTTGTTGCTGGTAACTCCGCTGGCGGCAGTCTCTGCGTACGGGATGCACACAGGGAAGATGTCGTCCAGTTTCGCGTTCGGGATAATCTCCCATTTGTGGACTCCGGCATACTTGCGGAAGACGTCCTTACCGTTGCGGTAGAGGTCGTAGCCGCGGAAGCCTTCGTACATGAGCTCGATGCGCCTTTCGTCCAGGACTGCGTCAAGGACATTGGTGTAGCCGCTGTCCGCGAGGTTGGTCGTGGTGTACAGCGCTTCTCCGGTGAGGCCTGCACGTGCCCTGACGTAGTTCATATACTTGACTGCGTTGGTCGCATCATTCTTATGGGCATAGGCCTCAGCCGCGTTCAGGATGGTCTCGCCGTAGCGGAAGAAGACGTTCGAGCTGAGGAGCTCTTCGCCGTCCTGGCCCGTGAACTTGCTGTTCATGTAGGCCGGCATGGTGAGACGGGTTCCCTTGGCGTTGTCCTGAGCCGTGCGCACGAACACGCGGGTTCCGCCGACGATGTCGTCCTCATCCTGGGCGTCTGTCGCATAGCCTTCGATGTAGTACTTCACGTCTTTGTGGTCCACGAGCTTCTTGATGGTGTAGTTCTTGCCTCCGACGGTCACAGAGAATGGCGCATCCGGGTTTCCGGTTTCGATGACATTCGGGCTGTAGGAGCCGTCCGGGTTCTTGCTGGAGGTAACCATCACGTCCAGGCGATAGTCAAGACCGCCCGTTGCGTCCGGCCAACTGACCATATACTGTCCTTCGATGGGGGCTGCGTAGGCGAAGTAAGCCTTGCGGCGGCCGTCGTCCGGCCAGCGGTAAAGGAGGTCCATCAGCTGCTCGGAGGAGTAGATCTCGCACCAACCGATACCGCCCACTCCGTTCGAGGAGTAGTACATGGAGCCGAGCTGGGCGTGCTGCGAGTACTGGTAGTCTGTGACTGCGCGGTTGATGCACCAGATGGTCTCCTTGGAGGTCTGAGCGTTGATGAAGTACTTTTCGAGATCGGTGTCCAGATGGCTTGCGGGATCGGCGCCGAGGAGCTGGTTGCTCACCTCGATGCACTTGTCCCACTCGCCTTTGTAGAGATAGAGGCGGGAGAGGAGGGCCAGAGGGGCCTCTTCACCCACGAATCCCTTGTTTCCCCTGCGGGCCTTGCCCTTGAGAAGGTCGTAGGCCTTCAGGCAGTCGGCTTCCACGGAATCGTAGACCTTGCCGACGGTGGCTTTCTCAGTCTTGGAGCAATCGGTGCTGGTGCGGAGAACCACACAAGGCTCGTTCTCGTTGGTGCCGCGTCCTTCCACATAGTAAGGGCGTGCGTAGATGTTCGCGAGAGCGAAGTGGACGAAAGCGCGGATGAAGTAGTTCTCGCCGAGGAGAAGGTCTCCCTGGGCGGTAGCGCCTTCCTGGATAGCTTCGATGTTCGAGTTGGCTCCGAAGAGGATCTTGTACGACACATACCAGAAATAACCGAGGTTATAGAGCGTGTTGTCGTCGTCGTAGTTCATGATATTGGTGAACGGGTCTTCTGAAGCACGTCCCTGGGCGACGTTGTCACCCCTGAACTCTGTGAGCTGGAAGTAGTGCTTCACCCATGTGTTGTTCGAGTACTCGCTGCCTTCGAAGAGGAGCACGTCCTTGAACATAGAGTACAGACCGTCCGTAGTGTAGACTGCTGCGCCCGGATCGCTCTTGAGCATCGTGGATGTCATGGTGTCCGAACGATAGAAATCCATTTCGCATGCTGCCACGCAAATTGCAGCTATGAGTATGCAGATAACTTTTTTCATGATTCGAGCGGTCGTTTAGAATTTAATGTCAATACCAGCTACCACGGAGAAAGGAACCGGGTAGTTCATTGAGTAAGTTCCGGCCAGCTGCCAGGTGCTGCCTTCGAGCTGGACCTCAGGGTCCATACCGGAGAACTTGGAGAGAGTGAAGATGTTGTCTGCAGAGAGGTAGACCTTTGCTCCCTTCATGTTGATCTTCTCAATCAGGCCCTTCGGGAGGTTGTAGCCCACCGTGATGTTCCTCAGACGGAAGAAGCTGCCGTCCTCGAGGAAGCGGGAAGAGATCTGGCTGCCCTTGCTGCCGAGGTCGATCCTCGGGTGGGTAGCGATCTTGTGGGTGCTCTTCTTGTCGGCATCCCAACGGACCCAACCGAGACCGTTGTCGAGCGACATCATGTTGTGGGTTGCGTCGCTACCGTCGTGGTCCATGGAGGTACGGGTGCTGTTGAAGATCTTGTTGCCGTAGATGAAGCTGCCGTTCATGCTGAAGAAGAAGTTCTTCCAGCTGACGGAAGTGTTCAGACCACCGCTCAGGAGAGGAGATGCGGAACCGCAGGTCTGCATGGTTGCAGCGGCGTAGTCGTTGGTCTTGGTAATCTTACCGTCGTCGCCCACGACTTCCCAAAGAGGATCTCCGGTGTCCGGATCAACTCCTGCCCACTTACGCATGTACCAGGTGTACAGATCCTGGCCGACCTTCACCTGCTGTGCTTCACCGGAAGACACCTTCTGGAGGAAGTCTCCGTTAGGCAGGTAGACGACCTTGTTCTTGTTCATACCGACATTGAATCCGGCGTTCCAGACGAGGTCTTTGGTCTTGATGATGTCTGCATCGATCACGAACTCCACACCGGAGTTGCTGATGGTTCCGATGTTCTGAGTGTAGGCGGTGAAGCCGGTGCTCGGGGGAACGGGAACGTCCAGAAGCAGGTTGGTGTTGATAGTGCGATAGAGATCCAGGCCGATGTTGATGTTGTGCTTGGTGGTCATCTCGATACCAAGGCTGCTCATGTAGGCCTCCTCCCAGCCGAGGTTGGGGTTGGACTGGCGAACCATCACGGCGCCCACATTGCTGCCGTAGGTCTTGGTGAGCTCGTAGGCGTCCTGATAGAGGAATTCCTGGATGTTGTTGTTACCGGTCTTACCGTATCCTGCGCGGAGCTTGAGGAACTTGAAGAATTCCACATCCTTCATGAAGTCTTCCTGAGAAGCGATCCATGCGCCGGAGATACCGGGGAAGTAGCCTCCGCGAGTCTTAGGGGCGAAACGGGAAGTTTCGTCGTAACGGATAGAAGCGGTGACGACATATTTTCCGAGATATGCCCACTGGGCCTGGGCGAGCCATGCCCATGAACGGCTCTGATAGTCGTAGCCGGTCACTTCGGAGATGGTCGGGCAAGCGCTGAGCGAGGCCTGGCCGGCGGGCATGCCCTGTCCGGTGGCGCTGTTGGCGCGGGTGAAGCCTCCGCCATACTCCCATCCGGCGATAGCGCTGATGTTGTGGTCTCCGAGCTGCTTGATGAACTTCAGCAGGTTGGTGGTGCCGAAGCCGCTCCAGCTGGAGGTGGAGTTATACAGACGGCCCTTGCCATAGTATCCGGGCACATTGGTGCGAGGATCGTAGTACTCCTCCCAGAAGCTGTTCGAGGAGTCGTAGCGGGTCGTGCTGGTGAAGATGAGCCAGTCGGTGATGTTCCAGTTCAGCTGGAAGTCCGCGGTGATGCTTTCGCCGTGGCCGATGGCGTAGTTGTAGAGCTCGTTGTGGAAGATGTTGTACCTATTTCCGGAGTACCAGTCTTTTCCGTTGTCCGAACGGGTACCGGAATCCACGAGCAGCGGTTCGCCTGTGTTCTGGTCATACGGGTTGTCGAAAGGAAGCATGTAGTAGGCGCTCTCGAGGGTGACGTATGAGGAAGTGCCCTGCTCCTTGGTGCGGTTGTAGGCCGCGCGGAATGCGACGGTGATCTTGTCCGTGATAGGAGTGCTGAGGTTGATGCGGGCGGAACCTCTGTTGAAGTTAGTGTTGATGAGGGATCCCTGCTCGTCGTAGTAGTCCATACTCACGAAGTATGAGGTCTTACCGGCCTTTCCGGAAACGGATGCGTAGTAATCCTGGACCACACCGGTGCGGAACGAGGCGTTCATCCAGTCGAAGCTCTGCTTTTTGAGCTCCTTCGGATAAAGGGCGTTCAGAACGGTGGAGGAGTAGGCCTTCTGGAGGACTTTGTAGAACTCCTTGGAATCCATCGGGTGGAAGCGGCCTGAAAGGGCTTTCTTGATACCGCCGCTGACCTTGAAGTTGACTTCGGTGACGTCTTTTGCGGACTTGGTGGTAACGACTATAACGCCGCCTGCTGCGGAAGCACCGTACAGAGCGGTGGCGGAGGCATCCTTAAGGATGGTGATGGTCTCCACATCGTTAGGGTTGAAGGAACCGCCTGCCACACCGTCCACGACGTAGAGCGGGTCTGCGCTTGCGGAGATGGAACCCGTTCCGCGGATACGGATCTGGGCTGCATCGCCAGGCTGACCTGATGCGTTCAGAACGAGAACACCAGCGGCTTTACCCTGAAGCATGTTGCCCACGTCGGGGGTCGTGATGTTGGTGAGTTGCTCGCCGCTCATCGTGACGACCGAGCTGGAGAGTTCGTTTTTCTTTTGAGTCGTGTAACCGAGGACGACGACCTCCTCAAGAAGCTGAGAATCTTCGGTCATCATCACATCGATGAGTGCACGTCCCTGGACTGCTTCCACCACATCTTTGTAGCTGAGGCAGCTGAAGGTGAGGGTTGCGTTCGAGGGTACCTGAATCATGTACTTTCCGTCGAGGTCCGTGATTGTTCCGCCGCCGGTGGAACTGGCGACTGCGACACCCATCAGAGGGGAGCCGTCTGCCGCATCCACTACCGTACCCTTGACAGTGATTGTCTGAGCACTGGCCGTGAGGGCGGTCAGAAAGATAAACAACGAAACCGAGGCGGCCTTGAGAACAGTTTTAAGTGTCATAAGCCTTTGGTGTTAGTTGCCAAATATAATAATAATTATTGATAATTGCGTTACAGCAGGTCGTTCAGCCCGATCAGGTTGAACGCGCGGAAGTACTTGTCCATGTCGCGCTCGATGCGGCCGAGGACCACGCTCTCCGGAGCCATTCCGAGGCGCTCGAGGTTTGCGTAGAGGAAACCGCGTGCCGCCAGCGAACGGGGCTGCTGCCAGATGTAGCGGCAGCAGGTGGCCACTATCCAGTCCTGACGCTCGGGAGTGAGTTCGTGCAGGTCCTTGCCCTTCTCGTCTTCGTGCAGCCACTTCTCCCAGCGGTGGGAGTCGTGGACTTCCTCAAGAAGGGTGTCCCTCATGTGCGAGAGAACTCCCACCTTGCCTTCTGCGTGGAATTTCTTCTCAACCTCCTCGAGTTCGCACAGGGCGCGGAACTCGCTGATAGTGAATTCGGGACCCACGTTAGCGGCGCCCATTCCGCAGAGGGGATAATCCTGAGGGTTGGAGACGTCGTCTGTGTAGTGCCCCTTGATGTAGCTGCCCAGAGGGCGCACTTTCGCGGTGAGGGTCTTTGCGACTTCGGTGTCGAAGAGGGTGGTGTCCAGGTCCGTTCCCACCTTGCCCACTATGAAGCAGGGCCACACATCCTCGAGTCCGACTG
>JAGAAD010000059.1 GCA_017615445.1 Bacteroidales bacterium | reverse complement strand
GAGCCTCAGGGAATCCGGGGCTTTGATGGTGTCTCGGGCGGTGAGGTGAGGGGTGGTGTCCAGCGGCTCCTCCTCGAAGACGAGGGTGTCCGGGCCGCCGAGCAGCGAGTCCGCGATTTCCACCTTTTCGAAATTGCCTTTCCGGCGGGCTTTGTAGTTGCTGAGCGGGTAGATGACGGTGTCCGGCGCGGGTTCATAGGCCGGCTCCGGAGCTCCGAGCTCGGACGGACCGGCGGCCATCCCGGCCGCTATCGCGATTGCGAAGCTGCCGAACAGGGCTATCGGAAATATGAACTTTTTCAGACCTGACTTCATTCTTGCGCTCTTGCAGCCACTATCGTGCCACTATTTGTCCGGAATCAGATAAATGTCGTCACCCTTCTCCGCGAAGTTCCAGTTTTCGCGGGCGAACTTCTCCAGGGAGTCCCGGTTCGAGGTGAGGGCTTCTATCTTTTCGTCCAGGGCCTTGATTTTTGCATCGTTCGCCCTGATCTCTTTGTTCTGACGGGCTATCGTGAAACCGCCCTGAACCCAGCGGATTATATTGTCTTTCTTCACGAAGAGAAAAACCACCGCCAGGCCCACTGCAACTATCGCGACACGCAGCAGGGAACGCTGCTCCTTGCGGTTGCCGTCCTTGCTTTTGTCCCAAATATCTTTCATGTAGCCCATAATTGCACAAAATTAGTTAAATTTGTGGAACTATAAAAGTTGAGATATGAAACCTACCCTTCTTGTTCTTGCTGCCGGTATGGGCAGCCGTTATGGCGGACTCAAGCAGATGGACGGCCTTGGCCCCTCCGGAGAGACCATCATCGATTATTCCATTTACGACGCCGTGAAAGCCGGATTCGGCAAGGTGGTGTATATAGTCCGTGAGTATTTCCTGGCAGACATGGAAGCCCATGTCCGTGAGAAATACGCCGGAGTCAAATGCCCGGACGGAACTCCTCTGGAGTTTGCGTTCGTCACCCAGGAACTCAATAAGATACCCGAAGGATTCGTGCTGAATCCCGCGCGTGAGAAGCCTTGGGGAACAGCCCACGCCATGCTGATGGCGGCTGATGTGATCGACACTCCATTCGTGGTGATCAACGGAGACGACTATTACGGAAATGAATCGTTCCGTCTTGCTGCTCAGTGGTGCAAGGCGCACGAGTCTACCAAGGGAGTTTACGGCATCATCGGTTTCGAGGTGGACAACACCCTCTCCGAGAGCGGCGGCGTGTCCCGCGGAATATGCAGTTACGACGCTGCTTTCCATCTGACGGATGTGGTCGAGCACCACAACGTCATGTTCGAGGCGGACGGCAAACTTCGCGGAGATAATTCCGTCACCGGAGAGCGTGTGGAGCTCAAGCCGAAGGATCTCTGCTCGATGAACATGTGGTGCTTCACCCCGGATTATTTTGCGGCAAGCCGCGAGATTTTCGTGGAGTTCCTGAAGGCCAACATCAACGAGCCGAAGAAGGAGTTCTACATCCCGTTCGTGGTGGACAATCTGATCAAGAGCGGCGCCGCCTCCTGCGATGTGCTCGGCACTCCGGACCGCTGGTTCGGCGTCACCTTCAAGGAAGACCGCCCCGCCGTGGTCGCCAAGTTCGCCGAACTCGTCGCCAAGGGCGTGTATCCCACACCTTTGTATAAATAGTTGAAAGGCTGTACCCCCGTCCAGAGACCCTAGCCACCCTCGGTCTGATAGAGGGAGGGGCCCACGAAGTGGGAGGGTGAGCGGCGCGTAGTCGCCGCGAAGGTCTCTGGATGGGGGTATAGCCTTTCTAGTTATTAAGAAAGATATGAGAAGAGGTAATTACAATTTATATCAGACGTTCGAGTATTTCAGCCCGAAGTGGCGGGGAATACTCGGACTGGTGTTTTGGTTTCTGGTGGGCGCGCTGCTGGGCAGCGTCGTGACTTTGATAGTCTCGAAGTTCCTCGGCGCAGAGGCGTCGCTGGAATACGGCATGCTGCTGTCCTATCCGATTATGTTCATCCCTCCGATGGTGTTCGCCGCTGTGCGCAGCCGCCGGAAGGAGATGGAGATCGGTGCGGTGGGCTCGCCGCTGGAGGTCGGCAATTTCGCTCCGCTCGGCGGCTGGCTCTGCGCGGCGCTCGTGGTGGTGGTCACCCTCGCGGCTGGGATCTTTTCAGATTTCTTCACATCCATCCTGCCCCCTATGCCCGATTGGCTTGAGGAGGCTTTGAAGAGTTTGACTTCAGGAACGTTCTGGGTGAATTTCATCTGCGTGTCCATCTTCGCTCCGATCTTCGAGGAGTGGCTCTGCAGGGGTATGGTCCTTCGCGGCCTTCTGGACAGGGGAGTGAAGCCGGTCTGGGCGATTCTGTTTTCTGCCGTGTTCTTCGGGCTTATCCATATGAACATCTGGCAGATGATTCCCGCCATTCTGCTTGGCTTGATCTTCGGCTATGTCTACTGGAAGACCCGTTCGCTGAAGCTCACGATGCTTATGCACTTCACGAACAACACCGTGGCTCTGATTCTGAGTCATGTGGACTCCCTGCAGGATGCTGAGAGCTGGGTGCAGGTGCTCGGTCCCTGGTACTGGCCGGTCTTCGCCGCCAGCGCTCTTCTGATCGCGCTGTTCTTTGTGACGTTCAAGCGCATCACGCCCCTGCAAAGTAAATAATGCGTGGGGGCTAACCTGTTGTAAACCAGTAAGTTGCATAAATTAGGTGTCCCGTTTTTGGGACACCTAATTTGTGTAATTCCGTGATAATCAGAGGATTATCCCCCACGGGGTTGTCTTAAGAGACAGGGAGAAACGCTATTCGGCGGGAAGGGACTTGTCGTGGAAGATAAAGTTCGAGCCTTCGTGCTTCGCGCCGTTTAGTTTCCAGCTGCGGTCGCATTTGGGCTCTGGCCATTCGCGGTGGTTGCCGCAGTGGTAGTGGATCGTGTCCTCGCTGCCGTCCGGCCAGTTGAGGACGATGTCTTCGTCCATATTCTTCGCGCCGTCGATTTCGCCGAACCAGAGGATGTACTTCGCGATTTTGCCCAGTTCGTCCTGGATCGGGCGTGCGATCAGGCCGTCCATGATGGCGGCGTAGGCTTTGGTCTGCACTCCTTCTTCCGTGACAGGTTCAGACTGTTTAATTCTGAAAACCTCGTTCCTGAAGGTGAGGGTCATTCCCGGCATGTCGGGAGAGATTATTGAATTGCCGGCAGCGTCATAGGCTTCGATTGTGATTTCCACTGGAGCCCAGTCGACTATCAGACCGCCAGGTATGAGCCCTTCGCAAGAAGTTGCGAACACCAGCCCCGCCAGGGCCAGAATTCCGTAAAACAATTTTCTCATGTCCGTTAGATGCAGAATCAGGTGAAATGGTTGCCTCATTGTTGAGAAAAATCATTAAATTCGCAGTTATGAACACTAAAGAAAAATTCGTAATAACCATCAACCGCGAACTCGGCAGCGGTGGCCGCACGGTCGGAGAAAAACTCGCCGAAAGACTGAATGTACCCTTCTACGACAAGGCCCTCATCAAGGCCCTCACTGAGAAGTACAATATCGATCGTGAATCCATCGAGAAACTCAAGGGACGCCGTGTCGCATGGTGGTCGGATTTTATCAGGGCTGTGGTCATAGGCCAGAGCTGGAGCCGCGGGGCAGAGTGTCCTGCGCCGGAAGGCGAAGGAGATCCTAACCTCATCACCACCAAAGAAGTCTTCGAGGCGGAGTCCGAGATTCTCCGCAATCTGGCGGATGCTGGTTCCTGCGTGATTGCAGGCCGTTCAGGCTTCTTCGTGCTGAAGTATCATCCGAACAAACTCAGCATTCTGATCCAGGCCTCGCCCGAGTTCCGCATCCAGCGTGTTATGCAGAGGCAGAACCTCAGCCGTGAGGATGCAGAGAAGGCGATCACCCGCGTGGACAAGATGCGTGAGAACTATGTAAGCAACTTCGCGAACACATCCCGTTACGACACCAGGAACTACGACCTTGTCATCAAGGCGGACGGAAAGACGGAAGACGAGATAGTGGATATTATCTTAAAGTATATCGGATGAACCGCGAAAAGGAACTGACGGTAGTGACACTAGTGGGGAGCATCGGGAATCTGGTGCTCCTCGCGTTTAAGTTCGTGGCCGGAATCGTCGGGCATTCGGCGGCGATGGTCGCGGACGCAGTGCACTCCCTGTCGGATTTCATCACGGACCTGATCGTGCTGGTGTTCGTGCGCGTGGGGGCGAAGCCCCAGGACGACGGGCACGACTATGGCCACGGCAAGTTCGAGACTCTCGCGACTCTCTTCGTGGGCCTGGCGCTCGCGGCCGCAGCCATCGGCATCATCGTGTCCGGCGCGGTCAAGTTCGCCGGCTGGCTGCAGGGCGAGACTCTGCAGATGCCCGGCCGTCTCGCGCTCTGGGCCGCGCTGCTCTCAATCGTGGTCAAGGATGTGCTCTACCGCTACACAATCGCGCGCGGCAGGGCGCTCGACTCCACGGCCGTGGTCG
>JAGAAD010000058.1 GCA_017615445.1 Bacteroidales bacterium | reverse complement strand
TGCCCTGCGTGAACGGGCCTTTCTGCACGCTGCCGTTAACTGACCAGGTCTTGCCGGAAGGCGTGGGGGTATCAGTTCCGTTGCCGTTACCCGGTTCCGGAAGCGGTTCCTCTCCGCAACTGAAAATCAAAAGGGCGGCAAAAATGGCGAATACTACTCTTTTCATACCATAAAAACAGTTATGGCGCGAAGACCCCGGGGGTCTACGCGCCGATTATGAGTCTAAACTATTGAATATCAGGCTGTTACCCCCCCCCTATGCGGGAGCGGAAGAATTCAGATATGAGCCAGAAAACTTTCATGACAACTTCCAAATATAAGAAAAAATCAGATTATCCTTATATTTGTATAGTATGTCAGCCCCAAATACCAACGCCTCCCTCTGGCAGATCTTCGGAGTCTTTTCGAAGATCGGAGCGTTCACGATAGGGGGAGGGTAT
The DNA here is from genome assembly GCA_017615445.1 of Bacteroidales bacterium. Next base: position 4,709 of record JAGAAD010000058.1, on the reverse strand, counting down.
GCCATGATCCCAATCATCGAGCGCGAGATGCTTAAGAGGCAGTGGATCGCGCCGGAGGAGATAGACGACGTGGTCGTGCTCGCGCAGAGCGCCCCCGGGCTGCTCGCCGTGAACATGGCGATATTCGCTGGCTATAAGATTCGCGGCATCAAGGGCAGTATAGCAGCCACGATCGGCGCCGTGCTGCCGTCGTTCGTGATGATCCTTCTGATTGCGATGTTCTTCACCGCCTTCAAGGAGAACGCAATCGTCCAGCGGATCTTCCAGGGCCTCCGTCCCGTGGCGGTCGCGCTGATTCTGGTGCCCGCCGTGAACATGGCTCTCAAATCGCGCACGAAATGGTGGGCGTGGGTGCTGACGGCCGCAACCGTCGTGCTGGTCGCGTTCCTCAAGGTCTCGGCCGTGTGGATAATTCTTGCGGTGCTCGCGTGCTCGCTGGGCATCGCCATGGTCAGGGAGGGCCAGCGCAAATGATCGGCCTGCTCTTGCAAATTTTCGGCGTTTTCTTCGTCATCGGCCTGTTCAACTTCGGCGGCGGCGGAGCGATGATCTCGCTGATCCAGAACCAGATAGTCGAGGTCCACGGCTGGCTGACCGAGGCCGCGTTCACGGACATAATCGCGATCTCGCAGACCACCCCCGGCCCGATCGGCATCAACTGCGCGACCTACGTGGGCTACCAGGTCATGCACGACGCCGGCTGCTCGAACCTGCTCGCGACCGTGGGCTCGCTCAGCGCCACAGTCGCGGTCGTGCTGCCGTCGTTCATCATTTTCTTCGTGCTGATGCGCGCGTTCAACCGTTTCCACGACGACCCGCGCTTCGTGACCATGATGTCCGCCCTCAAGCCCGCGGTCGCCGGCCTGATCTTCGCCGCCGCCGTGATCCTGTGTCTGCACATCACCATGGACGGCCTCACGCCGCAGATCAGTGTGATAGCGGAGAATTTCCCGGACTGGAAGAGCTGGGTGCTGTTCGCCGGCGCATTTATTGTGACTTTCTTCTTTAAAGCCAACCCGATTTATGTTATATTAGCGGGAGGAATACTAGGACTAATACTATATTAATCGATATGACATCTACTCTCATTGCGATGTTGCTTGCGACCGCGATCAACATCATCCCCCAGCCCCTCAGCGTGCGCGAGGACAAGGGAACGTTTAAACTAAAGGGAACGCAGATCTCCTGCGACGCCCAGATGGGCGAAATTCCGCTCGCCGCCGTGGCCGAGCTTTCGGCTCAGATGACCATCGTGGCCGGCCAGATCTACCCGGTCTCGAAGCCCGTCGGAATCGGAGAGACCGTCCGCTCGGGGCAGGGCAAGGGCATCATCTTCGCCGTGGACCCGACCCTCGTGGACGAGGCCTACACGATCAAAATCGATAAAAAGAAAGCCGTCATCCAGGCGAACTCGGACAACGGTTTCCTCTATGCAATCCAGACCCTCAAGCAGCTCATGCCTGTCTCCATCTACGGTAACGCCAGCGATGAGAAAGCAAAATGGGAGCTGCCTTGCTGCGAAATCAAGGATAAACCGCGTTTCGCCTATCGCGGAATGCATCTGGACTGCTGCCGCCACTTCTTCTCGGTGGACGAGGTCAAGAAGATCCTCGACGTGATGGGCACCCTCAAGCTCAACCGTTTCCACTGGCATCTCACCGAAGACCAGGGCTGGCGCGCCGAGATCAAGGCCTATCCGCTCCTGACCGAGGTTGGCGCATGGCGTCCGGAGACCATAATCGGCTACCAGGGTGGCCTCAAGCCTGAAGAGTTCCGCTTTGACGGCGAGCGCCATGGCGGTTTCTACACCCAGGAAGAGATGCGCGACGTGGTGGAATATGCCGCGAAGCTCGGCATCACAATCGTCCCCGAGGTGGACCTCCCCGGCCATATGGTCGCGGCGCTGGCGTCCTACCCCTGGCTCGGCTGCACCGGCAAGAGCATAGAGACCGGCGGAGACTACAAAGTCTGGACTATCTGGGGCGTGTCTCCGGACGTCCTCTGCCCCGGTAAGGACACCACCCTCGAATTCCTGAAGACCGTTCTCGGCGAGCTCTGCGACATCTTCCCCGGCGAGTACTTCCATGTGGGCGGAGACGAGTGCCCGAAGGACGCATGGGCCCAGTGCCCGGACTGCCAGGCACGTATCAAGGCTCTCGGCCTGAAGTCGGACGAACACGCATCGGCGGAGACCCGCCTGCAGAACTTCGTGACCTCGGAGATGCAGGCCTTCCTTGCGACCCGCGGCAAGAAGCTCATCGGCTGGGACGAAATCCTCGAGGGAGACCTGGAGGAAGGCGCCACCGTGATGAGCTGGCGCGGCCTGAAGGGCGGCATCGAGGCTTCGAACAGAGGTTTCGACGTGGTGATGACCCCCACAGACTACTGCTACTTCGACTATTGCCAGAGCGACGAGTTCGACTACGATGCAAAGATGAAAGCTCTCAGGGCCGGCCGTTATGAAGAAGGCGCCCCCACTCTCGAAGAAGTGGTCGGCGAGCCCACCTGCGCATGGTGGGGCAACCTTTCAATCAAGACTGTCTACAGCTTCAATCCCACCGCCGGCCTCTCGAAGGAAGCCGCGGCTCACATCATGGGCGCCCAGGCCAATGTCTGGACGGAGTACATCCCCACTGACGCCCAGCTCGAATATCAGATCATGCCGCGCCTCTTCGCGATGAGCGAGGTGCAGTGGTGCGAGCTGAAGAATAAAGACTACGACAAGTTTATGGAGAAAGTCAAGGGCAACGGCTACAAAATGCTCGAGCTCAAGGGCTTCAACTACCGCAATAAATGAATCTGAAAGCGCTGGCGAAAGACACGGCGATCTACGGCCTGAGCAGCATAGTCGGGAGATTCCTGAACTATCTGCTGGTGCCGCTGTACACCTACAAAATCGCGGCGGAGAGCGGAGGCTACGGCATAGTGACGAACCTCTATGCCTATTCGGCCCTGCTGCTCGCGCTGCTGACCTTCGGAATGGAGACCACCTTCTTCCGTTTCGCCGGCAGGGAAGACCGCGACGAGCGTATGGTCTACAGCAACGCCCTCCGCATGGTCGGCCTGGTCTCGCTCGTGTTCGTGGTGCTGGTGCTGGTGTTCCTGCGCCCCATCTCCGGGGCCATGGGCTATTCCGCGCACCCCGAGTACATAGGCTGTTTCGCGCTGATCGCCGGGCTTGACGCCTTCCAGGCGATCATGTTCGGCCGCCTGAGGCAGCAGCACCGCCCGCTCAAGTTCATGGCGCTGAAGATGAGCTTCATCTTCGTGAACATAGCGCTGAACCTGTTCATCTTCCTGGCGATGCCGAAGATTCCCGCGCTCGCGCCCGTGTTCGAGCGTTTCAACGGCGGAGTCGGGCTGATCTTCTTCGCCAATCTCGCCTGCACGGCGCTCGTGACTCTCGGGTTCATCCCGGAAATCAAGGGCATATTCTACGGCTTTGACCGCAAACTCTGCCGCGAGATGCTCGCCTACTCATGGCCGCTACTTTTGCTCGGCCTGGTGGGCATCTTGAATCAGGTGGCGGACAAGATACTGTTCCCTTACCTGATGCCGGGGCAGGAAGGTCAGGTGCAGCTGGGTATCTATGGCGCGTGCGTGAAGGTGGCGATGATTATGACCCTCATCACGCAGGCTTTCCGCTATGCCTACGAGCCGATAGTGTTCGGCGGGAAAGACAAGAACAACCCGGATGTGCTGTCTGAAGGGACGAAGTACTTCATTCTGTTCACCCTGCTGGCATGGCTGGCAGTGATGTTCTACATGCCGATAGTCCGCTATTTCATCCATCCTTCGTATTGGGAAGGTTTGAAGGTGATCCCTATCGTGATGATGGCGGAAATCTTCATGGGCGTGTATTTTAATTTGTCGTTCTGGTACAAGCTCACGGACAAGACCTGGTGGGGAGCGATAATGAGCGCAGTCGGCGCGGCGGTGATGATTGCGGTAAATGTGGTTTTTGTGCCGCGCATCGGCTATATGGCCTGCGCCTGGGGCGGCTTCGCCGGCTATGCAGTGGCGATGCTGATGAGCTTCTTCATCGGCCGCAAGTACTATCCGGTGAAATATGATTTAAGGTCTATTCTGGTGTTCGCGCTGGCGGCGGCGGTGTTCTACGGGGTCTACCTGATAGTCCCGGACACTCTATGGCTGCGGTTGTCCGTGGGCACCATCCTGCTCGGCGGCTTCGGCGCTATGATAGTTTTTGATCTGAAAAAGCGAAAAATCTCAACAAAATGAAAAGAATAATCTGTTTAACAATTCTTGCGGGAGCGGCGCTTCTGCTGGCAGGCTGCGGCGGCAATGCCGCTAAGCGTGCGGCAGCGGAAAAGGCGGCCGCCGAAGCAGCTGAAAAAGCACAATTGGATTCCATGGCACAGGCAGAAAAAGCGACCAAGGTCAGCGAGCAGCTGGCAAATCTGGCGGAAGAACCCGTCTTCGATATAATCACCACTATGGGAACGATTCGCATCAAGCTCTATGCGGACACACCCAAGCACAAGGCGAACTTCGCGAAGCTTGCCCTCGAGGGCTTCTACGACGGAATTCTCTTCCATCGCGTGATCTACGGCTTCATGATCCAGACCGGCGACCCGCTAACCAAGGATATGAACAACAGGGCTATGTTCGGCACTGGCGGCCCGGGCTACAACGTGCCCGCTGAGTTCGTGCCGGCGCACCGCCATGTGCGCGGCGCACTCGCGGCG
>JAGAAD010000057.1 GCA_017615445.1 Bacteroidales bacterium | reverse complement strand
GTCACCTACGAACCCTTCACGGTGAACCCCAAGGATGCGGCAATCTTCTCCATGACCCCGACCCTGGCCTACCAGATTGATGAGGCGAAAGCCACTGACATCTTCATCAAGTACCGTAAACCGGTGCGGGAGCTCGAGATGGGCTACATAAAGACATGTATCTTCGAGGCCTACCGAACCTGCGCGAATAACTACACCTCTGATGAGCTGATGGCAAACCGCGCCCGCTTCGAGACCGAAGTCCGCGCCCGTCTGGACGAATCCATGAACCAGGAAGGCTTCATAGTCCGTGAGTTCACTACCAAGATCGATCCGCCGGCATCGCTGACCGCCGCCATCAACGCCAAGAACGAGGCTGTGCAGAACGCCCTCAAGGCGGAGAACAAGGTGAAGGAGGCAGAAGCCGAAGCGAAAATCGAAATCGCCAAGGCGGAAGGTGAGGCGAAGGCCCTGAAGATTAAAGGCGACGGCGAGGCCTACTACAACCGCGTCGTGTCCGCTTCGCTCAACAAGCTCCTCGTGGAGCAGTACGCCATCGAGAAATGGGACGGTAAACTGCCTACCTACAATGGCGGCGGAGCCCTCCCGTTCATCGACATCCAGAAGTGACGGCGGACTACCAGGTAGCAGAACACCTTTTCAGGGTTATCATCCCGGACGGCCAAACGATCGGGATGGAAAACTACGCGCCGTTCGCAGCGCCGGAAGCGGGGGAGCCTCTCTTCACGCTGGAAGTGGCCGCGGGGGAGGCGCCGGAATTCGCCGGGCTCGAGCTGGTGATCGATCAGGGAGCCGAGCCGGGGGAGACCGTGCTGTCTCTATGGCGCCGAGAAGGCGGCTGGCTTGTGAAAATGGCCCCGTCGCCCGGGCGGCCGATTTCCGGTCTGCTCGCGCTGGACGCGGACTTCAAGCATAGCACGCTGCACGTTCTCCGGCCGGCGGAAGCGGAGTTCGCGCTGAACAACTCGCTGATGCTGCAGTATGCCTTCGCGACCGCCACGCTCGGCACGCTCGAGATGCACGCCAGCACGGTCGTGAACGCCGGCAAGGCCTACCTCTTCCTCGCGAAGAGCGGCACGGGCAAGAGCACGCATAGCCGAATGTGGCTCCGGGCGATTCCCGGCACGCACCTGATGAATGACGACAACCCGGTCGTGCGCACGTTCGCGGACGGGCGGGTGATTGCCTACGGCACGCCGTGGAGCGGAAAAACGCCGTGCTACCGGGCCGAATCGTTCCCGGTCGGGGCGTTCGTGAGGATCGAGCGGGCGGGGGAGAATCGGCTGCAGCGGCTGTCCGTGGTGGAATCGTATGCGAGCGTCTATTCGTCCTGCTCCGGGTTCAAGGCGGACCGCGCGATGGGAGACGGGCTGCATGCCGCGATTTCGGCCGCCGTTCAGGGCGCGCCCTCGTTCGCGATGCACTGCCTGCCGGACGAAGACGCTGCCCGCGTGTGCTACAGCGGCATCGCCGGGGAGGGCGCGCCCGCATGAACATGACCTTCCCGAACGAAGTGCTGCTGCCGGAAGTGGCCGCTATGCTCGCCGCCGGCAGCGAGGTGGAGCTTCGCACGAAAGGCTCGAGCATGCTGCCGTTTATCGTGGGCGACCGCGACAGTGTCCGGCTCAAGGCCATGCCCGCCTATGCCGAAGGCGACGCCGTCCTCGCCGAGATCGCGCCCGGCCGTTTTGTGCTGCACCGGATTGTGCGGATCGACGGAGATTGCGTAACTTTGAAGGGCGACGGCAACCTGGTCGGCACGGAAAGCTGCCGGCTTGGCGATGTGAAGGGAAAGGCGGTGGCGGTGGTTAAGCCCAATGGCCGAGTGCGTGATTTCGCCGGCCCGAAGGCCCTTGCCCGCGCCCGCAGGTGGAACGCGCTGCCGTACTTTTTTAGAAGATACTATTTGGCTATTTATAGAAGATTGATATGAAAGTTGTTGAAGGATTCAGGTTGAGGGAAATCTGCGGCGAGTTCATAATAGTTCCGGAGAGCACTGAGCTCGTGAATTTCAACAAGATGATTCATCTGAACGCGACCGCGGCCTATCTTTGGGAGAAGGTTAGCGGGCTTCCTGATTTTACGGTGGAGCAGCTCGCTTCGCTGCTGACAGAGAAGTATGATGTGTCCGACGAGGTCGCATTGAAAGACGCTGCCGCGATAGCTCAGAAGTGGATCGAGATAGGAATTGCAGCCTAGTATGAAAGATTTCGGACCATGCCTTAAGGGAGTCTGGAGACTGCTCCGGACCGTTCGCTGGAAGGTGCTGCTCAGCGCTTTCCTCCAGACGGTGGCGGCTGCGGCTTCGCTCGCCTTCGTGTGGTTCAGCAAGAGGGTGGTGGACATAGCCACCGGACACCTTGAGGGTGAGCTGAGTGTCGCGATTTGGCTGCTCGTGGGGATAATGGCCCTGCAGGTCCTGACGCGCGTGTTCGTGAAGTACTACGAAGGCCGCATTACGGTCGCCGCGAAGAACCGCATCCGTTCGGATGTGTTCGCGAAGGCCCTGCGCAGCACCTGGACGGGTCGCGATAAGTTTCACAGCGCGGACATGGCGAACAGGATGGAGGAGGATATCCGTGTGGTGACCGAATTCATCTGCTGCGACATCCCCGAGGCTTTCGTGACTTGCCTGCAACTGGTGGCGGCGGTGGTGATGTTGTTCTGCTTCTCCTCGTCGCTGGCTTGGATCCTTATCTGGATTATGCCTGTGGCGGTGGTGGGTGCGCGCCTGTATTTCCGCAGGATGAGAGCTTTGACCACAGAAATCCGCACTATAGACGGCCGCATTAACGGCCACCTTCAGGAGACCCTCCAGCATAGGGTTTTGGTGAAGACGCTGGGGAGCATCGGGTCCTCGGAAGAGGAGCTTTCCTCGCTCCAGGATCTCGAGCGCGACCGCACCGTTTCGCGTCTGGGCTACTCGGCCCTGTCCCGCGGCTTTATGTCCGTCGGTTTCTCGGCGGGATATCTGACGGCGTTCATCTGGGGAGTGCTTGGTTTGAAGGACGGTTCGGTAACCTATGGACTTATGGTCGCTTTCCTCCAAATGGTAGGCCAGGTGCAAAGGCCTGTTGCGAATCTTGCGCTTTATGTCCCGGCCTTCATCAAGTCGCTCTCTTCTGAAGAGCGTCTGCTGGAAATCGGCGAACTGCCCCAGGAAGGGGAGATGCCTGACGTGCTTCTGGAAGGCGCTCCCGGCGTTCGCGTCACCGATTTGACTTTTGCTTACGACGGGCGTCCTGAGCCAGTGTTCTCCGGTTTGAGCTTCGATTTCAAGCCCGGACAGATGACAGTGATAACTGGTCCCACGGGAGAAGGAAAGAGCACGCTGGCGCAGCTGCTGCTGGCTTTGTTGGAGCCTGCTTCCGGAAAGATAGAACTATATACGTTATGCTCAGTGGGCTGCGGCAACGGGGTTGTCCCGGAAAACGAAGCCTCCGGGGCAATCCCCGTCGCCGCAGTATCGATCAGTCCAGCGACTAGGTGCAACTTCATGTATGTTCCGCAGGGGAATTCGCTGTTGAGCGGCTCGGTGAGGGCTAACCTGCTGATGGCGCGACCTTCTGCTTCGGATGAAGAGCTGCGCGAGGTGCTCCATGTGGCCGCGGCCGATTTCGTTCTCGAGCT
>JAGAAD010000056.1 GCA_017615445.1 Bacteroidales bacterium | reverse complement strand
GGAGCATGCGGGCCTGCAGTACTATCTTGCTGAGGTGGTCGATGGTGATCTTGTCGTCCGAGTCGAATATGAAGCAGTCTTCCGGACGGAGGTTGCGCGTGATGCGGAACTTCGAGCGGACGTAGTTCTCCATATTGTAGTCGTAGCGGTCCAGGTGGTCGGGGGTGATGTTGGTGATGATGGCGATGTCCGGGCGGAAGTCGTAGCAGCCGTCCAGCTGGAAGCTGCTGATCTCGAGCACGTAGTAGTCGTGCTGCTCGGTGGCCACCTGCAGGGCGTAGCTCTTGCCGATGTTGCCGCCGAGGCCCACATTGAGGCCGGCTTCCTTCAGTAGGTAGTAGATTATGCTGGTGGTCGTGGTCTTGCCGTTCGAGCCGGTGATGCAGATCTTCTTCGCGCTGTCGTAGCGTGAGGCGAATTCGATCTCGGAGATGACGTGGATGCCTTTCTCCTTGAGCTTGCGGACCATCGGGACAGTCTCGGGTATGCCGGGGCTCTTGACGACTTCGTCCGCGCTGAGGATCTTCTCCTCGGTGTGGCCGCCTTCTTCATAGGCGATCTGCCAGTTGTCCAGCAGCGCCTTGTATTCGTCTTTCAGCTTTCCGTTGTCGGACAGAAAGACATCGAATCCTTTTACTTTCGCGAGGACAGCGGCACCCACACCGCTTTCCGCTCCTCCTAATACTACTATTCTTGCCATAACCCTACCTTATCTTCAAAAGTGCCAGAGTTCCCACCGCCAGAACTATTCCCACTAGCCAGAAGCGCACGACTATGCGCGGCTCGGGGATGCTCTGTTTCTGGAAATGGTGGTGGAGCGGAGCCATCAGGAACAGCCTGCGGCCCTCTCCGTACTTGCGTTTCGTGTATCTGAAATGCCCCCTCTGAAGGATGACGGAGAGACTCTCCATCAGGAAAATGCCGCAGAGGATGGGCAGAAGCAGTTCTTTACGGATGAGCACTGCGCTCACACCGATCACTCCTCCTATCATCAGGCTTCCCGTGTCGCCCATAAACACCTGGGCGGGGAAGGTGTTGAACCAGAGGAAGCCCACCAGCGCTCCCACGAACGCCGCCATGAACACGGCGGTCTCGCCGGAGCCCGGGATGTACATAATGTTGAGGTAGCCCGCATCGATCACATTGCCTCCGAGCCACGCGAGGATACCTATCACCACGCCGACTATCGCGGAGGTGCCGGCCGAGAGGCCGTCCATGCCGTCGGTGAGGTTCGCGCCGTTCGAGCAGGCGAGGATGATGAAGATTATCACCAGCGCATAGAGCGCCCACCTGCAGTACCAGCCAAACGCGCCCTTGAAGGGGATGAGGTATTTGTAGTCGAATTCGTGGCTCTTCACGAACGGGATGGTGGTCTTCGTGCTCTTGATGACGTCTTCGGAGACATAGCGGCCGTGGTCCACCTCGCCGGTGGGAACTCCGGCCTCGGTGACCTGCGCGGTCTGCTCCACCTCCTGACGGACGACTATGTTCGGGCTGAAGCACACCGTGCCGGCAATCATAATTCCGAGCAGGAACTGGCCGATGAGCTTTTTGCCTTCGCTCAGGCCTTCCTTGTTGTGCTTGAAGACCTTGATATAGTCGTCGGCGAAACCGAGTCCGCCGCACCAGACGGTGGTGAGGATGAGAAGCTGCACATAGACATTGCTCAGGTCGCAGACGAGGAGCACTGCGACCAGCAGGGCCACGATTATGATCACACCGCCCATCGTGGGGGTGCCGGCCTTGCTCATCTGGCCTTCGAGACCGAGATTGCGGACGGTCTCGCCGATCTGCCTCTTCTGCAGCCATTTGATCACCCTCTTGCCGAAGAAATATGCCACTATGATGGCTATCACGTTGGCGAGGATGGCCCTGAATGAGAAGTAGGTCATCAGTCCCTGTCCGGGGATATCGTACTTTTTAAGCAGTTCGAAAAGGTAGTACAGCATCGGTTTAGATTTGTTTGAATATTTCAGCGACCACCTCGTGCTCGTCGAAGTGGACTTTTTCGGTTCCTACAACCTGATAGTCTTCGTGGCCCTTGCCTGCGAGCAGGATGGTGGAAGGACTCTGGGACATGGTGATGGCGGCGCGGATGGCTTCGGCGCGGTCCGCAATGCACAGGGCTTTCAGGCGGCCCTTCGGCGAGAAGCCGGTGCAGACTTCGGCCATGATGTCTTCCGTGCGTTCGGTGCGGCTGTTGTCCGCCGTCACGAAGATGCGGTCCGCCCACTGCTCCGCGATCGCGGCCATCTCCGGGCGCTTAGTGCGGTCGCGGTCGCCGCCGCAGCCGAACACGCACACCAGCTCCTGGTTGGGCTCCACCTGGCGAAGCGTCTTGAGAACATTCTCCAGTGCATCAGGGGTGTGGGCGTAGTCTATAACCACCGTTTTCCCCTGCGGCCCGCGGAGCGTCTCGAGGCGCCCGGGTGCCGATTGGAGCTTGCTGATTCCCAGCAGGGTTTCTTCTTTGCCCGCGCCGAGCGCAAGCGCGGCACTGTAGATAGCGAGAATGTTGTAGGCGTTGTGCTGGCCCACAAGGCGTGTCCACACCTCGGTGCCGTCTATCTTCAGGAGCATGCCGTCTATGCTCTGCTCCAGGATCTTGGCTGTGTGGTCCGCGCCGCTGCGGGTGGAGTATGTCACGATATTGGCCTTGGTGTTCTGCACCATCACGAGGCCGTGTTTGTCGTCTATATTGGTGATGGCTGTCGCGCCCTTCGGCAGGTTGTCGAAGAAGAGCTTCTTGCAGCGGAGGTACTCGGCCACCGTCTTGTGGTAGTCCAGATGGTCGTGGGTCAGGTTGGAGAAGATGCCCACATTGAAGTCCAGGCAGTCCGTCCTGTGCTGCTCCACTCCGATTGAGCTGACCTCCATGAAGCAGTACTCGCAGCCTTCATCCACCATCTCGCGCATCAGCGAGTTGATGGTGACGGGGTCCGCCGTGGTGTTTGCCGTCTCGGATTTGCGCGAGCCCACATAGTTGGCGATAGTCGACAGCAGTCCGCACTCGTAGCCCATAGCCCTGAAGAGGTTGTAGAGAAGGGTGACGGTGGTGGTCTTACCGTTCGTGCCGGTTATTCCCACCAGTTTCAGGGCACCGGAAGGATGGCCGAAGAAGCGGTCCGCGAGCGCGGCGAGGCCCGCGCGGTCGGTCTGAACCGCCGCGACTGCGCCTCTGCCGAGCGCGTCGGGGACAAAGCTTCGGCCTTCGTGGGCGGTGCCCCCCACGGCGATGAACAGCGAGCCCGCTGCGGCTTTGCGTGAGTCACAGCAGATGCTCAGTATCTCCGTCTCCGGAGTGCCTTCGAGTATCTTCGCGTCAAGTCCTTGGATCAGCTTCGACAGTTTCATTCCAGTATGGATCTATATTGTAGATTTCTTTGATAAAGTCTCTTACCACGCTTGCGGGGATGACGCCTCCGGCGAACTCTTTCTTCGATATCTTTGAGAACACCACGCAGATGACCGAGTACTGCGGATCTTCGGCGGGGAAGAAGCCCACGAACGTTCCCTGCTGCTTGCGGGAGCCGTCCGCCTGGACATACTTTCCGTTAGTGAACACATCCGCCGTGCCGGTCTTGCCGGCCACCTTGACCTTGTCCTGGATGTACTGAAGCCTCCACGCCGTGCCCCTGTAGCGGTAATCCTTGTCGTCCACGGTCACATGGCAGAGCGCTTCCGTGACCATCTTCGCCGTCTCGGGCCTGCAGATGCTGGCGTTCAGCACGGACGGGCCGAGCTTCTCTATCACCTTGCCGTTCTTCTCGATGTCTTCCACCAGGTAGGGCTTCATCATCTTGCCGCCGTTGGCGATGGCGTTGTAGTAGGCCAGCACGTGCATGGGGGTGACGCTCACGGAGTAGCCCATTCCTATCTGACCGAGGTCGGTCTTGGACCAGCTCTTGTCCGTGGGGTACTTCAGGGTGGGAGTGGTGATGGGCTCGTAGACGTCGAAGTCGAAGGACTTGCCCAGATTGTAGGTGTGCAGCCTGCCGATGAAGTCCTCGGGCCTGTCTTTGAAGTTCTTGATGGCGAGATACCTGAAGGCGTTGTTCGAAGAGAGCTTCACGCAGTACCAGATGGGGATGTTGGTGGAGTGGTATTTCGCAATGTAGTCCTTGAGGTGCTTGTCTGCAGGGTAGAGCTTCTGGTAGCCGTCCACCTGCACCAGGCCGTCCTTCGCGGGGATGGTCTGGTCTATGCTGGTGACTATTCCGTCCTCGATGCAGGTCATCAGGGTGGTGATCTTGAACACGGAACCGGGTTCGCCGCGGCGCATCACGGCCACATTCTCGTTCTCGCCGAACGTGCCGGTGCCATTGTTGGCCCTGGCGAGGTTGACCATGGACTTGATCGCGCCCGTCTTCACGTCCATCAGCACGAAGCACGCGGCCTCGAGGTCCTGCTCGGGCTCCACGTATTTGCGCAGCAGGCGGTCTGCGATGTCCTGGTAGTCTATGTTGAGGGTAGTGCGGATGTCCAGTCCGTCCACGGCTTTGACGTAGGTGCTGTCGTAGTCGCGGACATAGCCGTTGTCCGTCTTCTTCATGTAGTAGCGGCCGGGCTCGCCGTGGAGGACGTAGTTGTACTTGCCGTCTATTCCGCTGTAGTAGGAGCCGTCCTGGTTTTCGGTGACGCTGCCGATAGTGCGCTTCGCGAGTGCGCCGTAGGGGTAGCGTCTTGTGGGCACGGTCTCCCACCAGACTCCGCCTTTGTAGCGGCCGTCCCTGATGAGGGGGTACTGGCGCAGGAAGTCGAGCTGCTCCTTTTCGATCGGGCGGCCGAGCTTGAGGAAGCGGCTGTTGCGGTCGAAGGCGTCGCACAGGCGCTTGGTGAAGTAGGCGGCGTTGCGCTCGGGGAAGACGATGGCGAGGCCTTCCGCGAACTGCGCGGCGTGGGCTTTCCACGCCCGGAGGCTGTCTGCGCGCACGTCCTTCTTCATGAGGTCGAATTCGCCCTTGCGGGCCCACGGGTCGATGTAGAGCTGGTAACGCGGGTAGGACATGGCGATCGGCCGGCCGTCCTCGGCGAGGATGAAGCCTCTTGTCGGTTCGAGGTTCACGCGCCTGATCGGCTGGGTGAGTTT
>JAGAAD010000055.1 GCA_017615445.1 Bacteroidales bacterium | reverse complement strand
AGGACGAGATGACTTATCCCGGCCAGGTCAAGATCACTGTGATCAGGGAAACCAGATCGGTCGCTATCGCTAAATAGCGGCGATCATCTTTTCGAACAGGGCGGTCATCTTGCTGGTAGCTTGATTGGCCGCCTTTACTATCTCTTCACCGTCCGTGACGTAGTCGTCCGGCATGTCCTCGCGGGCGAGGTCCGTGATGACGGACATTCCGAAGACGCGGAGGTCGCAGTGGCGGGCCACTATCACCTCGGGGACCGTGCTCATTCCCACTGCGTCGCTGCCTATCGTGCGGAAGAACTTGTACTCCGCCCTCGTCTCATAAGAAGGGCCTGTGCAGGCGATGTACACTCCTTCCTGGAGGTGAATCCCCATCTCGCCGGCGAGCTTGCGGGCGAGCCTGCGAAGCTCCACGTCGTAGGGGTGCGTCATGTCCGGGAAACGCGGGCCGAATTCGTCTGCGTTCGGGCCGATGAGCGGGTTGGGCATCATGTTGATTTGGTCCTTGATGACCATCAGGTCGCCCACGCGGTAGCTCAGGTTGAGGCCGCCGGCGGCATTGGACACGAAGAGATACTTAATGCCGAGAAGCTTGAGCACCCTGATGGGGAAGGTGACCTGCTCCATGGTGTAGCCCTCATAGAAATGGAAACGGCCCTGCATGGCCACTACCTTCTTGCCTCCCAGGTCTCCGATCACCAGGCGGGATTTGTGTCCGATTGCCGTGCTGACGGGGAAACCGGGGATCTCGTTATAGGGGATGATAGTGGGGTTTTCGATCTGCTCGCCCAGCGAACCGAGTCCGCTTCCGAGGATGACTCCGATTTCGGGCTTTATGTCTCCGCTCTTCGAGCGTATGTATTCGACTGCTTTCAGGTAGGGTGCTAGTACTTCTGACATGGTTATAATGATGCTATCAATTCTTTGAAAATGCGGGTTAGCCTGGATGCTGCGGCGTCCGCAGCCTTGACGACATCGTCGCCGTCGTTGGCGAAGTCCTCGGCGAAATCGCCGGAAGCTTCGTTGGTGACCACGGACATTCCGAAGACTCTCATCCCGCAGTGGCGGGCGACTATGACCTCCGGGATGGTGCTCATTCCCACGACGTCTCCGCCCACGGTGCGGTAGAACCTGTACTCGGCCGGGGTTTCGTAGGACGGGCCGGTGTCGCCGAAATACACGCCTTCGTGCAGCGACCAGCCGAGCTTAGAGGCTATTTCGTGGGCCTTGCGGATCAGGGCGGGGTCGTAGGGGCGCGTCATATCGGGGAAGCGCGGGCCGAGTTCGTCCAGATTCGGGCCGATCAGCGGGTTCGGCAGGAGGCTTATGTGGTCCTTGATTATCATCAGGTCGCCCACGTGGTACTCCGGGTTAATGCCGCCGGCGGCGTTCGAGACGAAGAGAGTCCTCACGCCGAGCAGGAACATCACCCTGACGGCCATGGTGACCGAGGTCATGGGATATCCTTCGTAGTAGTGGAAACGGCCCTGCATGGCGATAACGCACTTGCCGGCGAGGGTTCCGACTATGAAATTCCCTTTGTGCCCCACGGCAGTGCTGACCGGAAAGCCGGGGATCTGCGAGTAGGGGAGGACCAGCGGGTTTTCTATGCTGTCTGCGAGCGAGCCGAGGCCGCTGCCCAGCACTATGCCCACCTCGGGCTGACGGCCCGAAATGAAATCAGCCACGTAGGACGCGGCTGTTTTCAAGGTCTGCATGTTAAAAGTTGTCATCGGAGGATTCGTCTTTCTGCCGCTCAGGGATCTCTCCGCCGAAGCAATTGTCCTTGATGTAAGCGATTACGTCATCCAGACCCTCACGGAACTTTTCGAAGTCTTCTTTATAGAGGAAAATTTTGTGTTTGTCGAAGGTGAAACTTCCGTCCG
Source organism: Bacteroidales bacterium (assembly GCA_017615445.1). The sequence goes on along the minus strand of JAGAAD010000055.1, from coordinate 12,996 downwards.
GATTATTATGGCGCTTGCTTTCAGTGATGGTCAGATAGAAGTCTTTCTGGCCTCTGGTGGACTTGACATCGAAGAAATATGTACGTTTTCCTGCTCTGACGGGTTTGGAGAACACGTCGTCCGAACCTCTTTCTTCTTTAAAAGAATCGTAATCTTCCTTGTACATAGTGATCAAATTGGTTATTTTACTTTATGCAAAATTAGAATTTTTTTCGATTCCTGATTATATTTGCAGGAATTAATTGACATACCAAAGGATGCTTAACAGAAGAATTTTGCGTATTAAGGCGTTCAAGACGGTCTACGCCCTTGCAGAAAATCCGGAAATGACTCAGGCTGAGGCGCTGGCCCAGCTCGAAGCCTCCTGTCAGTCCACCCGGGACCTGTATCTCTTTATGCTGGCCCTTGTGCCGGCCCTCACCGATCAGGCCAAGACCAGAATCGAGGCGGCGCGGGCGAAGTTCCACCCCACAGAAGAAGAGAAGCATCCGAATATGAAATTCGCGGAGAATTCCATCGCTCCGCTTCTTGGGGCCGATCCCGATTTCCGCAAGCTGGTCGAGAAGAAAAAACTCAGCTGGGATCAGTACGACGCATTCCTCTGGCATCTCTATGACTCAGTCAAAGAGACTGACTATTACGCCGCCTATATGGCGTCCGAAGAGCGCAGTGTGGAGGCGGACGCACGCCTGTGGATCTCTATCTTCGAAAATGAACTGGTGGACAACAAAGACCTGGAGGACATTCTCGAGGGCCTCTCGATTTGGTGGAACGACGATCTGGCCTATGCGCTGACTTATTGCTGCCACGCCATGGACGATTTCGCCGCCGGCAGGCGCTGGGCTCTTCCGGAGCTGTACCTCAGCCAGATGCCCGGTCAGGAAGGCAAGGATTCGGACCATGATTTCGTGGTCGGAATAGTCCGCAAAGCGGTAGGTTCGTTCTCGAAGTCGGTGGAAGAGATAGCCAAACTCACTCCGAAGTGGGACATTAACCGAATCTGCACCACAGACCTGGCTCTGATCGTGACCGGTATGGCAGAGGCGGCCGCATTCCCTTCAATCGCTCCCAAGATAATAATGAACGAGTATGTGGAAATCTCGAAGTTCTACAGCACTCCTGAGAGCAAGGCGTTCGTGAACGGCCTGCTTGACAAGCTTATCAACAAAACAAAATAATTAGAATTATGACACTCATTTCTTTACTTCAGGCTGCTCCTGCAGCCGGTCAGGCCCAGGGCGGAAGCCAGTGGAGCTTCTGGATTATGATAATCGCTCTGTTCGCCATCATGTGGCTTTTCATGATCCGTCCGCAGCGCAAGCAGCAGAAGGAGCTTGAGAAATTCCGCAACGAACTCAAGAAGGGCGACAAAGTGATCACCGCCGGCGGTATTTACGGCACTATCGGTGAGATCGAAGAGAAGACCGTTCTGCTCAAGGTGGACGGTGATGTGAAGCTCAGGGTGGACAAGAGCTCTATCGTTCGCGACAGCTCAGACGCTCAGCCCCAGAAGTAAGTATCCCGGCTGTGAGAAGGTCTTCCTCCTTCATACTGGCAGTTGTGGCCTCGCTGGCCATCTGGCTCATAAGCAACCTCTCGCGTGAGACGACCGGCCTTGTGAGCGTCCCGGTGGTTGCCCGCAGCAGCATAGTCGGCCGCAGTGAGGCGGCGATGGAAAGCGTGCAGGTGACCGCGAACGTCACAGCCTCAGGCTTCCGCCTGCTCGGGCTGTCGCTTCGCAGGAACAGGCCTGTGGCCGTGCAGATGGATCCGGACCACTTCCGTCACACGGAGGGCGACTTTTTCACCATCTCGGCAAACAATCTGGTCCGTTACACCGAATCCATCTACGGCGCCCAGACCAAGGCCCAGTTCGCATCCGATTACATCACCGTGCGTTTTGCGCCCGAGTCATTCAAAAAGGTGCCGGTGGTGCCGGTCAGGCAAATCCGCTTCCGCGAGCAGTATATGGCCACGGGCGACATCAGGCTTGTCCCGGATTCAGTCCTCATCTATGGCAATCCCTCCAGGATAGCCGGAATCAGTCAGGTCCTGACCCGTCAGATCTCGAAGTACGATGTGGACAGGAGCCTTCATGGCAAGGTTCGCCTCGAGACGCCTGCAGGCACCCGCCTGTCTTCAAAAGAAGCGTCCTATTCGCTCGATGTTTCGCGTTATGTGGGAATCACCGAAAAAGTGAAGGTGGGGGTCCGCAATCTCCCGGAAGGGAAGATGCTTTCGGTTTATCCTCCCACCGTGGATGTGAATTTCCGTTTCATCTTCCCCATAAGCGGAAATCCGGCTAGTTCTGCGGACTTCTATGTGGATTACAACGAATTCGCTGCATCCATCGGGGGAAAGTGCATGGTCCGGGCAGAAGGCTTGCCTGAGATGACTATCTCCTGGGAGGCGAATCCGGAGTTCTGCGAGTGTGTGGAATCTGATATAGCAGGTCGTGACTAAGATCCTTGTCACAGGGCTTATCGCATCGGGCAAGTCCGAGGTCTGCGCACGTCTGGCGCAACTCGGGTATCCCGTCTACGATTCGGACAGTTCCACCAAGCTGCTCTACGAGACCATTCCCGGATTGAAAGCCCGGGTGGAGCAGGCGATAGGGCGTCCATTTTCGGAGATAAGCTCGATATTCCGCGATGCTTCCGCGCGTGAGGCTCTGGAGGCCGTGGTCTATCCGCTGGTGCTGGCGGATTTCCGAATGTTCGCAGCCAATTGCGGCGGAGAGACTGTGTTCTTCGAGTCTGCGGTGGCCTTCGGCAAGCCCCAGTTCAAGGGCGAGTTCGACAAGACGGTGCTGGTACGTGCTCCTTACGCTCTGCGTCTGGAACGCAACCCCAAGGTCCTGGACAGGGAAGCGGCTCAGCAGGAGATGCCTTTGGATGAGGCGGACTACATAATTGAAAACAATTCCGGTCTGCAGGAACTGCACGACCAGGTGGACAGAATGATAAAAGCATTTGAAATATGAAAACAAATCTCGCAAAGATTCTTTCGGTTTCCGGCCAGCACGGACTTTTCCGTTATCTGGCTCAGGCTCGCGGCGGAGTGATCGCCGAGTCGCTTGCAGACGGCAAGAGGACTGTGTTCGATGTCAGGAGCAGGGTTACCACCCTCGCGGACATCGCCATCTTCACTGACGAAGGTGAGATGAAGCTCTCCGATGTGTTCCTCGCCCTTCAGAAGGCTCTGGACGGCAAGGAAGCACCCGCACCCAAGTCCTCGGATGCAGACCTTAAGGCACTTTTCGCCAAGGCTGTTCCCAACTACGACGCGGATCGTTTCTATGTCTCGCACATGCGCAAGATAGTGGAGTGGTACAACGAGCTTCTCAAGTACGCTTCTTTAGATTTTGAAACCGAAGAAGAACAGCCCGCTGAAGCTTAGGGCAGTCACCCTCGGTTGTTCGAAAAACCGCGTGGACACCGAACATCTCCTCTCTCAACTGGGAGGAGATTTCGTGGTTTTGCCGGAGAGTTCATCCGATGCGGTGGATTACCTCCTTCTGAACACCTGCGGTTTTATAGGCGATGCCAAGCAGGAAAGCATAGATGCGATCCTGGAAGCGGTAGAGCTGAAGAAGCGGGGCTTGGTCGGCAAGCTGCTGGTTTTCGGCTGCCTTAGCCAGCGCTATTCCCAGGAGATGCCATCGCTGATCCCGGAGGTGGACGCCTGGTTCGGCGCCCGCGACTACGATCCTCTTCTTCGCTACCTGGGAGTCACTCCGGATCATTCCCTGTGCAAGAAGCGTGTGCCCACCGAGTGCGGCCCGGGCACGGCATATCTGAAAATCGCCGAGGGATGCGACAGACGTTGCTCTTATTGCGCTATTCCCTTTATTAGGGGAGCCCACCGTTCGGTGCCCATGGAGGAACTGGTGGAGGAAGCGTCGAATCTTGCTGCGCTCGGCGTCAAGGAGCTGGTGCTCATAGCTCAGGACACCACCTACTACGGACTTGATCTGTACAAACGCCGCGCCCTTGCGGAATTGATACGCCGGCTTTCGGAGATTCCTCAGATAGAGTGGATCCGAATTCATTATTCTTATCCGGCAGATTTCCCTGAGGATGTTCTCGAGCAGATGGCTTCCAATCCTAAGGTCTGCAAGTATCTTGATATTCCTCTCCAGCACATTTCGGATGTGGTCCTTTCGAACATGAGGCGCCATGTGGACGGAGCGTGGACGAGGCATCTTATCTCGCAGCTGCGTCTGAGGGTGCCCGGAGTGGTTTTGCGCACCACTATGATAGTGGGACATCCGGGAGAGGGGCCGGAAGAGTTCGAAGAGCTCATGGCCTTCTGCCGCGAGGCCGGATTCGAGAGGCTGGGCGCATTTATCTACAGCGAGGAGGAGGGGACTTATGGCGCGGAACATTTCACGGATGATGTTCCGGAAGAAGAGAAGCAGCGAAGGCTGGACCTGCTGATGCAGCAGCAGGCAGACATCTCCCTTGCCTTCAACAAGAGCCGTGTAGGATCAGAACTGCGTGTTATAGTGGACTCCGTCGCACCCGGCGGTAAGCTTGTCTGCCGCAGTCAGTATGAGAGCCCCGAGGTGGACGGTGAGATTATAGTCTCGGCGCCATCCGGAACTGATCTTGAAACATTACCGGGACAGTTTGTTTCTGTCCGTATCACGGGGGCGGATTTGTACGATCTGGAGGGAGAACTGGTCTGAGGTTCTTCTCTGCCCGCAGAACTCATTGTCTCAAGCCCCCAGAGTTTAGTTTTTGATACACAATATCTCAGGTTAAAGCACTCGCAGACCATCTGGCCGCGATTGTGCTCTACCAGCCGTGTGAAATAATCTCTTTTGAATCCGATGCTTTTCAGCAGACTCGCGGTCCAGGAAGTGTTCATGGATTTCATCAGGCAGATCAGGATAGTGTAATTGTTATCCAGGATAGCCTGCACGGTCGAGCGGTTGCTTTTTATTCTCCTTCTGTCCATGTTGTGCCAGGTGTCCTTGCAGCGTTTGCAACAGAACACCTTGTCCGGCCTGCCATGTAAGATAGTGCCGCAGTTCAGACAACGTCTTTCATTTCTCATGACGGAAAAGTAGGCATTATTCCCTTCGTCCGAACGGCAGGAAAAAATACTTTTCTGAAAATTATTCTTTTCGGCCGAAAATTAACGTTTTCGGTCGGTCGTTTCGTCCCTTTCGATCCCCGTGGGCCGAAAGAATTATCCCTTGGTCCGAAAAGAACAGCGAAATCCTGAAAGAATCGTATTTATTTGCCGAAACTGGTCACAATTGCTTCCTGAGGCGGTTTGATCTCCCCAACTTTGCAATACTCCCGATGGGCCGCGGACCTGGAAGGGAGCAGAATGTTAAACCTATAAATACTAAAGAAAAACTTATGGAACAGTTAAACCGAATCGAAATCAGAGGTGTCGTCGGCGCCGTCAGGTCTCAGATCATTAACGGAAACAAGATGTCGAAATTCTCGGTGGCCACATCCCGAGCTTACAAAGACAGGGAAGGAGTCGCCCAGATAGACACCACCTGGCATAATGTAATTGCCTGGGAAAGCGATAAAATCACCGATCTTGACAAGATCCAGGCGGGATCGAAAGTCTATGCTCTCGGAAGACTGCAGACCCAGAAATACATGGGAGCAGACGGAGTGGAGAAGACGTACTACGAAGTGGTCGCCTCTAAGGTGAATCTTATTGAATCCGATGAACCTCTGCAGTATGCAATGTAAAACCTCTTATTAACCTGACTAAACTTCAACATAATTATGAGACTGACAACCAGAATAATAACTGCGTCGGTGCTTGCGCTGACAGCAATCCTTTCTTCATGTAACAAATCCGAAGAAACCGCACCACAAGGCCCCCAGGACGAGAGATATAACATAGATGTTACTTTGGGCGGAGCGGCTATTGAAGTTGAAACAAAGACTACCGGCGAGGCCGCGACAATATCTGCAAACGAAGCGAAGGTGAACAACCTTCAGGTCCTCGTGTTCAGAGGAGATTTCCTGGATGCCTATGGCACTGCGGCCGCGAATTCCCTCACCGTCTCCTGCACTGCAGGGACGAGGACTATCTATGCAATCGTGAACGGTCCGAACCTGTCGTCCGTGACCTCGCTCAATTCCCTCAAGGCGATGACTGTAGACCTCTCGGCGAACTCTGCAGATTCATTCGTGATGGTGGGCAGCACAAGCACGACCCTTCCCGGAACGAAGTCTGTGAACATCGAGGTCTCCAGGCTGGTTTCGCGTGTGGTGATCAAGCAGATTACCAGGAACTTCACAGCCCCTTCGCTTCAGGGCTTGACCTTCACGGTGGACAAGATCTATCTGGTCAACGCCGCAGGCGACATCAATTACGCCAAGACAGCAGGCACCACCAAATGGTATAATCTTCAGGAGGACAAAAACGAAGTCCCGTCTATGCTGAAGGATACTCCTGCCGCGAGCATCGCGAACAATGCCTCTCACAGCACATATCACTACTTCTATGCTATGCCGAATCCGGCCACGTCAAAGACTACGAGGCTGGTAATAGAAGCCACTCTCGGGTCGAACAAGTACTACTACCCGGTGGATCTGCCGGCTCTTGAGGGGAACAAATCTTATGAGTTGGCCGGGGTGACCATAAAGAGAAGCGGAAGCGACAGCCCGGACACTCCGGTCAGTTCGGATGATATTTCGTTCAGCCTGACGGTGAAAGGGTGGGTCACCAGCACAATAAACGAGACGGTAATATAGCGGACTGATGAAAACCTTTCCTTTCATATGTATGTACGCGCTTTGTCTTGTCTCGTGTTCGATTAAGACGGACAGGTCTGCCTGCCCGGGTCTTGTCAGCCTGACTGCCAGGGGCGGAGATGAAGAACTGATGCAGGTGTATGCAGAAGGAGTCTCCTCATGCTATGAAGGGCAGATCTCCAAGGAAGGAGAGACGGCAGGTCTTTGTTTCGAAATTGAAAGAGGACCGATGACGCTGTCCGTGATGAGCGGTCTTCATAATTGTCAATTTGAGGATGGAAAAGTGATGATAGAGCCGGGCGAAGAAATGGACGAGATATTCGCCTTTGCAGACAGAATTGGCGTTTATTCTGATTTGGTGGAAGTCTCGTGTCAGCTGCACAAGCAGTTCGCCCGTCTCTATCTCACAATAATTGAATCGGAGACAGCTTCTTATCCCTTTTATGTCAAGGTGACGGGCAATGTCGAGGGAATGGACTGCACCGATCTGTCACCCGTTCCCGGGAATTTTTCCAAGATCGTGCACCCCGTCATCGGAGAGTACCACAACATCTGCCTCCCAAGGCAGACGGACGATTCCCTGGAACTGGAATTCTATGACAAGGACATGACGAAGGCGGACGATTCTCCGGTGGACAAACTGGCCCTTGGCGAACGGATCAAGGCTTCCGGCTACGACTGGACCAGCAAGGACCTGAAGGATTTGTATGTGAATGTGGATTATTCGGATGCCGGAGTGTCGGTGGTGATTAAAGATTGGCAAAGGATTGAGTTATGAAAAAGTTTGCAACACTTGCTGCCTTATTGGTGGCCTTCGTGTCCGGCTGCGAACCCCTTGAACAGGAAGCTCCGGATACAGGATGCGTGCAGGGCGGTCCCGTGCGCGTCTGCGTGAGGGCTTCGGGCAGGACCAAAAGCTCGATGCAACTGTCTGAGACGGCGGTCAGCTCGCTCAATGTCTATGCCTATCGCGACGGTCTGCTTGCGGCGGAAGCTTATGGTGCGGATGACGAAGTGGAACTGGAGCTGAACAAAAACACAAGCTATCGGATCTATGCGCTGGCAAATTGCGGAGAAGTGCATGCTCCCGTCCTGGAAAACAATCTGGCTAACATCAGCCTTACGCCGTCCCAAATGGTGATGTGCTTCCGCGAAGGAGCTGAGATCACACCCGGAGTGACCTCGTCTGATGTGGTAATCACGATGACCAGGCTTTTTGCCCGCTACGTCCTCACTCTGAATAAGGATCTTGAGAATTGTGACTATCAGATCACTTCAGTGAGGGTAAAACAGCAGGCGGCTTCGGTCCGGCCCTTTGCCTCGGCCAGCGCCGCGTCAGTCACCGTGGACGGAGACAGTGCCTCTGCCGCAGATCTGACTGCACTGAACGGCGGAGGGGCGGCGGTATTCTATGTGCCTGAGAATTGTCAGGGTATCCTCCTTCCTGATAATTCAGACCCATGGGCGAAGACACCGGAAAACATTCCGCCGGCCAAGCGTGGACTGTGCACCTATCTGCACATAGAAGGCAACTGGACGACCAGCGGAGCGAGTGCGGACCTTAGTCTTAATCTGATGCTCGGAGCGGACAATTGCACGGATTTCAATGTGGTGAGGAACTCCTCGGTGGAAATCACCCTGACGCTGAACGATTCCGGAACTCTGAGGAGCAGCTGGAAGGTGGACATGGACAATTTGGACGACGACAGAGTGCTGTCGTTCCCGTATGCTTCGCAGACCGTGATGCAGGAAGCCGGCTGGACTAAAATCCCTCTGAGCGTGAACCCGCCGGACATACCCTATTCCGCGAGTTTCTCCGGCTCTGGCGCCCCGGTGATGGAGGCGAAGGTCGAAAATGGGGAAGTCTGGGTCAGGGGCGTCTATGACGGAGATCAAAGGCCCAGCCGGACCCTCACGGTCACATCATGGGACGGCCGGCACACCTCGTCGACGGACATCACCCTGGATTACACATATGGTCCCTACATGGACTATGATTATTATCCTCCCCAGTACACCGGAGAGTATGGGCGCTTCGAGTTCAAGACGGCCAGCGCATCCCGTCCGGTGGTGGTGGAGGCGGTGGGCTGGACAACCAGCATAGGCACGCCAAGGGGCGAGAACTACGAATACTTTCTGGACAGCCACAACGGAATGGAGTACTACGTTCTGCACGATCAGGCAGTTATGTACATCAGACCCGTCAAGGGCGGGGGTCAGATGCAATTCGTGTTCACCCAGTATAAAACCAGAACCTTATTGCTGTCGCCGGCGGCGGAGAATCCCAGGCTGATCATAGGAGACGGTGTCGTGTCCGAGTCCGGCAGCCTGTGCTACGATCTCGGTCTGGATTTCACCTACGACAGTTCGACCTGCGTCTATCTGGCGGACGAGAATGGAATAAAGCTGGACGTGAGGAGGTTCAGGATACCGGATCCATTGCTGGGCTACAAAGGCTTGAGCAGTAACGAAGCGGGTTATTACCACGATTTCGAAGCTTTGTACGGCCTTCCGGAGATTCAAAGCTCAGCCCGTTACGGATCTCACACTGTCTATTGGAGTGACGTGGAGGATTATCTGGATTTTGTTGCGGACCCGGTTCTGATGTGGGCGTATCTCTACGGCACGGAAGACTACTCGAATTCCTATCCCACTTTCCCCTTGACTGCCACCCTCCAGCTTGCGAGCGGGGAAGTGCTGACCGCAAACGGTACTCTGACCGGCATCCCTGCGTTTCCTTCCCAGAGGTATTTGGGCTCATACTACAACTATCAGCTTGCTCCCGGGGCGATGAGAAGTATGACCACAAATATTGATTTCACATCAGGAGGGACATACTACAGACCGGCTCGTTATGGAGTTACCTGGACTGTCAACCACGCGGACGGAGCGGACTACGACATGCCGCAGATGGCCTTTGGCGGCGGCAGCTCGGACGCCTACTCCGCTGCAGTCTCGATGTCCGGCTACACCATGTCTTTCCGCCAGATGGATCAGACGACTTTCCCCGCTTGCGGCATGATGGGCTTGAAGGGCACGGTCACTAATCCTTATTCGGGAAGAACCTACACGGGATATTACACCCTCGGACTGGTATTGTATGTGCCAGTCGGGTGTCAGATAAATTCCCTTACAGGACTTCGCGAGTGTCTGAATTATGTGCCGTTCACTGAATTCACTGTCGCCGACAATATCGGAATATGGTCGAGCTGTTTCCCTCGCGGTGTGAGGGCCCAGACAGAATACGGCTCCCGCCTTGACTATCCGCTATGGAACAGGTTCAATGACGTGAGCACCTCAGGTCCTGAATTCTCCTATTTCCCGGTCAATGCCACGCTCGAGCAGAAGATGTATTCTCTGAGCGCTGATATGTCCAAGGTCCGTTTTTCCTTCAAGGTGGGCTCTCAGACCTTCTCCGAACTCCTCCTGGACCGCTCGACCAACCTGTCTTTCCCGGACGACAGTTGGGACAGCGAAGGAAGCAGAGGGTACTACCGCCTGGTGAGACAGTATGACCTGGGCACTTTCAACCACGGGGATAAATACTACGGCCTCGAAAACTATGTAATCGAGGCCGCGTATGAATCGATGACAGACTATTAGTTATGCCTTGGCTTGTTTCTTTGTGGGATCCTTAAAGAGGATTGCGAAGAGCAGTCCGACAACGAAGGCGTAGCCGGCGAAAATGTACCAGGCATTGCTCCAGTTGGCGGGGGTGTTGAACACATCGCAAGCCTCCACCACCTTTCCTGCGGCGAGGGTGCCGATTGTGGCGCCCAAGCCGTTTGTCATCAGCATAAAGACTCCCTGTGCGCTGGAACGGATGTCTGCCGAAGTGTTTTCATTCACATACAGCGAGCCGGAGATGTTGAAGAAATCGAAGGCGACACCGTAGACTATGCAGCTGAGGACGAAGAGCAGGACTCCGGGCCAGGCGGGATTTCCGAGACCGAACAGACCGAAACGGAAGACCCATGCGAACATGGCGAGCAGCATCACTTTCTTGATTCCGAGCTTCTTCATGCAGAACGGGATAAGAAGTATGCAAAGGGTCTCCGAAGCCTGGCTGATGGCGATAAGGGCGTTCGAGTTTTTCACCGCGAAGGTGTCTGCCAGAGCGGGGTTCTCTGCAAACGAGCCGAGGAAAGTGTTTGCATAGCCGTTTGTGATCTGAAGAGAAGCGCCGAGCAGCATCGAGAAGATGAAGAAGATCGCGAACTGGCCGTCCTTGAAAAGGCTGAAAGCTTTGAGACCGAAGGCATCCGCGAGGCTCTTTGATTCACCGCGGTTAGTCTCGCAGGCCGGCATCGAGAGGGCATAGCCGCAGAGGACCAGCGAGAGAACGCCGGAGGAGAAGAGCTGGGTGTAACTGTCCTGCAGGGCCACTCCGCCTATCTTCATGAAGTTCGTAAGGAGCATGCTGCAGATGAAACCCACTGTTCCGAAAACGCGGAGCGGAGGAAATTCCTTCACCGGGTCCATTCCGTTCTTGCCCATCGCGTTGTAGGCCACTGAATTGGAGATGGCGATGGTGGGCATGTAGAACGCCACGCTGATGCTGTAGAGCACAAACAGCGGGGCGAACTGGACGCTGTCTCCAGCGCTGAAGCAGTACAGGCCGGCTCCGATCATGAACAGACCGGCGAGGCCGTGACACAGCGAAAGAGTCTTCTGGGCCTGGATGTACCTGTCCGCCACGATACCCATCAGGGTGGGCATGAAAATGCTGACTATGCCCTGCATGGCGAAGAACCACTTGATCTGGGGGCCGAGACCGGCATTACCAAGATACCTGCCGAGGGAGGTGAGGTACGCTCCCCAAGCGGCATACTGAAGGACTAGCATCAGGACGAGCCTGATCTTGAGTTGGGAACTTTTCATTATACAGTCTTTAGAATAATCATGTAGCTAACAAATTTACAAGTTTTTCACGGGATTTCACTATCTTTGGGCCATGATTTTTCAGCTTCAGCACAAAGATCCCGGAAGCGCCGCCAGGACCGGTCTGATCACTACAGACCATGGCCAGATCCGCACGCCCATCTTCATGCCGGTCGGCACTGTCGGCTCGGTGAAGGGTGTGTACCACCGCGATCTGAAGGATGATGTGAAGGCTGAAATCATACTCGGAAACACCTATCATCTGTACCTCCGCCCGGGCCTTGAGATACTCAGAGAGGCCGGCGGACTGCACAAATTCGAGAACTGGGACCGCCCTATCCTGACGGACAGCGGCGGCTTCCAGGTGTTCTCGCTCACCGGAATTCGTAAGCTCACCGAGGAAGGGTGCACCTTCCGCAGCCATATAGACGGTTCGAAGCACATCTTCACCCCGGAAAACAACGTGGACACCCAGCGCATAATCGGCGCGGACATAATGATGGCCCTGGACGAATGCTGCCCCGGAGATGCGGACAAGCGCTATGCCCGCAAGTCGCTGGACCTCACCAAGCGCTGGCTGGAGCGTTTCGCCCGGCGTTTTCGCGAGAGCGAGCCGCTCTACGGCTATTCGCAGACGTTTTTTCCTATCATTCAGGGATGCGTCTACCCGGACCTCAGGGTGGAGGCGGCCGAGCATGCGCTCGAATACGCGGAGGCCGGCATCTCGATAGGCGGCCTGGCTGTGGGTGAACCCACTGAGAAAATGTACGAGATGCTCGAGGTCCTGGACCCCGTCATCCCGCAGGACAAGGCGCGCTACCTGATGGGAGTCGGCACTCCGGCCAATCTGCTGGAGGGCATCGCCCGCGGTGTGGACATGTTCGACTGCGTGATGCCTACCCGCAACGGCCGCAACGGCATGCTCTTCACCTGGGACGGCATAATGAACATGCGCAACGCGAAGTGGGAGAACGATTTCTCTGAAATCGATCCGCGTGGCACTTCATTTGTGGATCACGCATATTCGAAGGCCTACCTGAGGCATCTTTTCATAGCGGGGGAGATGTTTGCGGCCATGATCGCCAGCGAACACAACCTCGCCTTCTATCTGGACGTGGTCCGTCAGGCCCGTGCCCATATAGAAGCTGGCGATTTCGCCGCTTGGAAAGAGGCTGCTGTTAAAAAACTAACGGCCCGGCTATGATAAAGAAACTGGACTGGTACATATTCAGAAGGTTCATGGTGACGTTTTTCGTCGCCCTGCTCCTTATTATCGGCATCATCATAATCTTCGACATATCGGAGAAGATAGATGATTTCGTGAAGAACGAAGCACCGCTCAGGGCCATCATCGTGGATTACTACCTGAACTTCGTTCCTT
>JAGAAD010000009.1 GCA_017615445.1 Bacteroidales bacterium | reverse complement strand
GAAGGTGTCGTTGAGAACCTTGGTGAGAGGAGCGAGGCAGTTCGTGGTGCAGGAGGCGTTGGAGATGATGGTCTGGCCTGCGTAGGTCTTGTGGTTCACACCATAGACGAACATAGGGGTCGCGTCCTTTGAAGGAGCGGACATGATGACCTTCTTGGCGCCGGCCTTGAGGTGTGCTTCAGCAAGCTCTGCGGTGAGGAAGAAACCGGTGGACTCGACAACGACGTCTACTTTGAGGGCGCCCCAGGTGATGTTGGCAGGATCCTTCTCGCAGAAGACCTGAATCTTGTTACCGTCGACGATGAGGAAGTTCTCCTCCACCTTGATGTCGTGCTTGAACTCTCCGTGGACGGAGTCGTACTTAAGCATGTAAGCGAGATAATCGGGATCGAGGAGGTCGTTAATACCCACGACTACGATGTCCTTACCGAAGTTCTCAACTGCTGCACGGAAGACCATACGACCGATACGGCCAAATCCGTTAATACCAAGTCTAATCATTGTTTTTAAGATAAATATTAAGTGTTAGTACTATATCTGCATATTTTTGCGTCCCAAAGTTAAGAAAAAATAGCGAAAATCAATTACTTTTGTACAAAAGTAGATTACGGATGAAGATTTTAATAACAAACGACGACGGATATCAGGCAAAAGGCATCCACGCCCTTGTCCATATTATGAAGAGATTCGGAGATGTGACCGTGGTCGCCCCGAAAACCCACCATTCCGGAATGTCGATGGCCATTTCCCTTGGCCTGAAACCTCTCGGATTCAGGGATTTGGGGATAATAGACGGAGCTCAGTGGATGTATCTGGACGGAACTCCTTCCAGCTGCGCCAAGTTTGCGATAGATGAAGTCTTCAAAGACGGCCTTCCGGATGTGGTCCTCAGCGGAATCAACCACGGATCGAACGCCTCCACCGCAATGTGGTACAGCGGCACGATAGGCGCCGCGCGCGAAGGAGCCCTCGGAGGCGTCCCGGCTTTTGCCGTGTCTCTGAACAATCTCCATGAAGATGCGGATTTCTCGGTGGTGGAGCAGCTTTTCCCGCCCATCTTCGAGAAGATTATGGCGAACCTGCCGAAAGACAAGATAGTGGTCTACAATGTGAATTTCCCGGATCTCCCCGCTGACAAGATACGCGGAGTGCGTTCCACCACGCAGGGCAGGGAAATGTGGGTCAACGAATTCGTCCCGGTGGCGCCGTCCGAGCGCGCGGAAGGGGAGGCCTATTATGTGATGGCAGGGGAAGTGGTCCCTCTGAGCGACAATCCCGAGAGCTCGGACAACTGGGCTGAGGACAACGGCTATATTTCAATCACTCCGCAGAGCCTGGACAACACGGATATGGACGAATACCGCAGGCTTTCGACATTGTTCTAGATGAAGTACTATCTCATTGCCGGAGAAGCGTCCGGAGATCTGCACGCTTCGAACCTGATGAAGGGCCTCAAGGCCGAAGATCCCGGAGCGGAGTTCCGCTTTGTGGGCGGAGACCTTATGCGGGCCGTAGGGGGAGAACTGGTGCGGCACTACAAAGACGGCGCGGCGATGGGAGTCACGGACGTGGCCCGTAAGGCCGGAGCGATAGTGGGTGCGCTGAAATCCACTAAAAAGGACATCCTGGAGTGGAAACCGGACGTGGTGATCCTGGTGGATTATCCCGGTTTCAATATGAGGATAGCGAAGTTCGCTCATTCGAAGGGAATAAAGGTGTTCTACTACATTGCACCCAAGACCTGGGCCTCGAGGGAGAGCCGCAACCGCAAGCTCAAGAAGTATGTGGACAAGCTCTTCATCGTTTTCCCCTTCGAGATTCCATATTTCGAGGCAAAGGGCGTCCCGTTTGTCTACAAAGGCAATCCACTGGTGGATGCGGTGGATCAGGCGCAATATGCCGATGTCTGTGACAAGCCCTATATAGCCCTTCTGGCAGGTTCGCGCAAGGGAGAAATCTCCCGCATGATGCCGGTCTGCATGGAGGTGGCGGACAGGCTGCACGCGATGCCTCAGTACAAAGACTGGAAGATAGTGCTCGCGGGCGCACCTGCGCGAAGCGTGGAGGACTATGCCGGCTGGCTTGAGGGCAGGGACTATGTGGACCTGGTCTTCGGCCAGACCTATAGCGTGCTGCATGGCGCGAAAGCGGCAATAATCAATTCCGGCACGGCCTCGCTCGAAGCGGCCCTAATCGGCACTCCACAGGTGGTCTGCTGGTCCACTTCGCGCCTGACGGCCTTCCTCGCCCGCAGAATCTTCAGGGTGATGGACCACATCAAGTACATCAGCCTGGGCAATCTGATAATGGACCGCCTTGTTTTCCGGGAGCTGGTCCAGGAAGCATTCACGGCCGATGAGGTCCTGGCGGAAGTCAGAAGGCTTATCGAGGATCAGGACTACCGCGAGAAGATGCTCTCCGGCTACTCGGAGATAAAAGAAGCCCTCGGAGGCGAGGGCGCTTCGAGGGCTGTGGCCAGGGAAATGATTTCCCTTCTTATTTAACCAGTATCTTAGCAGTCAGAGTTTCCTTTGAGCCGTCTTTGAATGTGACTTCGGCTTTCACCGTGTGTGTGCCGGAAGTGAGATTGGCTGTAATTCCAGGCTGCTTCAGGCTGTCGTAGTACCATGAGACGGTTTTGACGGGGTTGGAACCGGGAACGAGTTCGAAGAAGAATGTGTCTCCGGCTTTCGGGCTGGCAGGAACAAGAATGTAGGCCGCATCCACCGCAGGGATGGACGAGCTCAGGTAGACTGTCCGGCCGCTGTTGTCATAGGCCTGATGACCCTTTATTATCTCCCACTCGCCGCCGTCTGTCTTGTAGAAGAGAACGACGCGGTCTCCGAATACCACGTCCCCTGTGATGGTGCATTTGATGTTGTTCAACCTGACAATGCTATAGCCTCCGAGATCCAGAGGGAGCTCATCGCTAATGTATTCCTTAAGATCGCCCTTCCAGTCCAGAAGACCGGCCTTCACGGCTCCGGAATAGTCGACATAGTAGTTGACATTGGAGATGGCGTCTGCAGAGATGGTGAAACTCTTGTCCAACACGTTTCCGGATTTGAGGACGAGTCCGGGACTGTCTGAGGCGGCGGCGTCTATCATCAGCGGTCCGGCATATGCTCCGGTCTGTCCGGTTTTGTTCGGTTCGATACCTATCACTATGTCCTGATCATCGGAGAAGGTGTACGAACCGGGGATGTTCAGAGTAAGGGTGAAGAAGCCGTTTCCGGATGCGTTCCAGCCCCAGTTGATGTGGACGTAGTCTTTGGTGTCGTAGCCGTCGCAGACAAACTGATGCCCTCCCGCCTTGGGGTCGTTCGCTCCGTAGAGAACAGGTCTTCCGTTGTCTATCTCTTTTTCGAGGATCTTCGTCCACTCCGCATCCGTGTAGGCCAGACGGTAGATAAGCTGGGCGGTGGGTGCGTAGGACATGTAGGTTATGAGGGCATTGGCGATATTTTCGGAATACGCTCCGGTGCCAGTGCCGTAGTTGTACATAGCTTCCACCATCACTCCGCAGTCGTGCATGAGCTGGGCCACGGCGTTTTTCTGGGCGCTGGTTTCAGCTCCGTTGTATTTGAACGGCATGAGGGAGTAGTCGTAGAAGTGAGAATCGATGCTGTAGCTGTTGATGGTTACGTTGACCGAATAATCGCTTCTGTAGGTGTACCCTCCGATGGTGCCAGTTCCGTGCTCGGGCCACTCCCAGTAGCGGATGACTTCGGCCATGGCGGTGGCGACGCAGCCGGTGACGGCCCTGTGGGTCTTGCCGCCCTCCACAACCTGAGGGCACAGGTCGTTGTAGGGGGAATCCTGACCCCATTCCGGAGTGTCGAGGATTATCTGGCTGCTGGCTTTAGTCCTGTAGCCCGCCGTCTTCCAGAGAGCCTTGACTTCTGTCGTGGCTTTCTTATTCGCGATGCGTGCGTCCCTGATGCCTTCTTCGTAGCCTTTCACCCAGTGTCTGAAGTTTGAGGACACGCGGCCAGGGTCCAGGCTGCCTTTGTCGCTGTAGCCCAGGATAGGGGTGGAGGCGTCTTCTGCTGAAACGATGACCCAACCGCCCTCTGTGCCGTTGAAAATGTAGAATGCGTCGGAGCCATATGCGGCCTCGGTGACCTCAGTCCCGAGCCATCTCTGAGCGATGGTCTGCGCCTGCTGCCTGCCGACGGTGTCGGCAAATGCCGTGAGGACTGCGAATAGTCCTGCAAGTGTTAAGACTGCTTTTTTCATATTACTCCGTGACAATTATATATCCGTAATCCTTTTTCTCATCCATTATCCAGGCGAGCTTGTCTTCGACCCTGAGGGTAGTGGCTCTTGATGAATAGTCGGCCTCGAAGTTTTCAATCCCGAAGCTTCTGATGTTGATGTCGAAGGTGTTGCCCTCCTGGGAATAGACCATGGGGGTGCAGAATTCGAACATATTGCCAAGAATGGGATCCATAACTCTCCATCCGCGGGTGTTGCCGCCTGTTATCAGGCTGAACTGGTCGTCTCCCGGTTCATAGATGCGAAGCGGGAAAGCGGCGCCTTCCACTATCTTGTAAACTCCGGGATCGGTCAGGTCCTCCAGTTCTGCACCTCCTGCCGGGGGTTCCTGGTAGATAAAGTCCGGAGTGGGCTTCCACTCTGATTCCTGCAGCGTGAAGCCGATGACTCTGTTCATCTTTTTCTCATTGAGAACAACCAGTTTGGCATTTGAGTACTGCCTGGCAGCTTCGAAGGTGGTGGTGGAGCTGAGCGCGGCCGTGAATTCCGCCGAGGCGGTTTTGATGGTGAGCGTCAGAGCCGTGTTCTGAGGAGCGAAGATGGTTTCGAAGGCCTGCACTCCGTCTGCGGAGGTGGCGCTAAGATGCGCGTGGAGGTCCACCTTTTCGCCGCAGACCCTTAAGTTGACCTTGTCCATGTTGAACTGGAGAGAAGGGTAGGCGGTGAGGTAAATGTCCTGGACCGGGCTGTCCGTTTCGTTACGCAGGTAGAAGACGAGTTTCGTCATCCTCGGAATGAAATCGAAAGCGACTGAGGGCTCGGCCACGGACGCTTTTGTGTGGGCTACCAGGAGGGCGGAAGCCTTGAATGCGGCATCGTCCCTCTGGTCAGGTGCGGCAGAGAAAACCACAGTCCCGCCGTCGTTGTATTCGGCCGTGTAGGGGTAATAAGCGATGAAATTCACGGCGCTGTCGCGCTGATTGTAAGGCCAGTAGAGTTCGTTGCCGGGAGTGAGGGATCCTGAAGAATATGTGGTCTTGACATTTACGAATGCAAACGGATGATCCATATTGATGCCCACCAGATCTCCTTCACTGAGCAGCGCGCTCTCGGTCGTGAGTTTGAGGACGTCGCCGTGCTTTATCTTTGTCTCTGGTTCATGCGTGCAACTTGCAGCTAGCATGACCAAGGCGATGATGGCTAAGAATTTTTTCATGGCCCAAAGGTAGTGATTTTTTAAGATATTCTTGTTAAATTTGAAGGTTGCAACGATTAGTAATGTGTAATAGATATAGTATGAAAAAAGTTCTCATCCTCGCAGCCTGCCTTTCAGCTCTTTGCTCGAGCGCTTTCGCCCAGGCCCAGAAACCGAAGATCAATTTCCCGGACTACAAATTCACGACAATCAAGGAAATGCCCGTGACCTCCGTCAAGAACCAGAAGAGCAGCGGAACCTGCTGGGCTTTCTCCACCCTCAGTTTCGTGGAATCCGAGATAATCCGTATCAACGACATAAAAGATCCCGAGAAGTATCCTGATCTTTCAGAGTTCTTCGTGGTGAGCCACTCATATTCCGAGCGCGCAGACAAGTATGCTATGCTTGACGGCGCCCTCGCATTCAGGGTCGGCAGCGAGGCCGATGACGTTCTGCATGTCATCAGGGACTGGGGCATGGTGCCGAATTCAGAGATGACCGGAATGAACTACGGAACCGATCTTCCCAAGCAGGCCGAGTTGGACGCAGTTCTCAAGGCCTACATGGACGCTATCCTCAAGAACCCCAACAAGACCCTCACCACCGCCTGGAAGCGCGGCCTTGATGCCATCCTCCGCGAGTACTTCGGCGCCTATCCGGAGAAGTTCACCGTGGACGGCGTGGAGTACACCCCTGAGAGCTATCGCGATTCCTTCAATTTCAATCCGGACGATTACATCACCATCACTTCCTTTACTCATCACCCGTTCTACACCTGGTTCCCGATCGAAATCTGCGACAACTGGCGCTGGGATGAGGTGTACAACGTCCCCATCGACGAGTTCATGGAGATTTTGGACTATGCCCTTGATCACGGCTACACCGCTGCCTGGGGCGCTGATGTCAGCGAGCCCGGCTTCACTCGCGACGGTCTTGCGATTCTCGCGGACGTGGACCTGACTAATGCGGGTTCCGACCAGGCGCACTGGGTAGGCTACGGTGAGGCGAAGGATAGCGGCAAGAAGCCCAAGGCCGGTTCCAAGACCAACAACGTAGTGGAGAAGGAAGCTTCTCAGGAGCAGCGTCAGATCGAGTTCATGAACAAGACCATGACGGACGACCACGGCATGCACATCTACGGCATCGCCGAGGATCAGTGGGGACAGAAATACTATCTGGTGAAGAACTCCTGGGGCGTGACCGGCAAGTACGACGGAATCTGGTACGCCAGTGTGAACTTCGTCAAGGCCCAGAGCATAGACATCATGATCCATCGCAGCGCCCTCCCCGAGGGCTTTGCAGAGAAGCATCCCAATATCAACAGGTAGAAGATGTCAGTCAAGAAGTACATTCCCAATCTGATCACCTCGCTGGGGCTCGCATCAGGAGTGCTCGGCGTGGTCTTCGCCCTGGAGGGCAAGATATGGCTCGCATTCCCGCTGATGCTCGCGGCCGCGGTTTTCGATTTCTGCGACGGACTGGCTGCGCGCGCTTTGGACGCGTATTCCGATATGGGGAAGGAGCTGGACTCGCTCAGCGACATGGTCAGCTTCGGCGTGCTGCCGGCTGTGATGCTGTACAACCTGATGAAGACCTGCACGTTCTCGTCGAGCGTCTGGTGCATGGTGCCGCTGCTTCTGGCAGTGTTCTCGGGCCTCAGGCTCGCGAAGTTCAATGTGGATCCGCGCCAGCACAGAAGTTTCATGGGCCTGGCCACACCTGTCAGCGCGCTGCTCTGCGGCTCGCTGTGTTATTTCGTCGCCCATGAGCCGGCATCTTTGCTCGCGACCCTCAGCGGCGGCCTGGTGTTCGTGCCGGTGCTCGCCGCGGTGCTCTGCGCGCTGCTGGTCTGCGAGGTGCCCATGTTCTCGATGAAGGTGGCTGCGGACGACACTAAAACGGTCCTCCTGAAGAGAGTTTCCTTCATTGTGGAGGTAGCAATTATTGTGGCGGTGGTGCTTCTGCTGGGCCATAACTGGTCGCTGGCAGTCACCCTCTCCTGCGTGCTATACATTCTTAAGAATCTCGTTTACGCAATCTTCAAGGTATAAATGAACAGAAGAATAGTTTTATGCCTGGCGGCGGTTCTTCTCGGCGTTTGCGCGTGCAAACCCAAGGAGGAGTCCGAGCGGCCGGTCGTCCAGTATGTGTCTGAGATAATCCAGGAAAGGGCCAATCCGGGACATCAGTTCCTGGGCTCATTCAAAACCAAGGACGCAAACGGAAATATAGTGGTCTTCGGCCCGCTGGAAGAAGTGAGGCCGCTGAGCACCGCTCTTTTCCTC
The DNA here is from genome assembly GCA_017615445.1 of Bacteroidales bacterium. Next base: position 8,255 of record JAGAAD010000009.1, on the reverse strand, counting down.
TTCGACAAGTTCGACAATGTGGATGCCCGCCCGGTGAAGGACTCCCTGCTGGATTTCAGCGGGGAAGTCATATCGCGTGTGATAATGGCGGATAAAAGCCCTCTGGCAGCCTTCGGGACTGAAGGCGGATCGGAGCGCCTGCGCGAGCTGACGGTCAAGGCAGCCCTGGCGTGCATGGACACACTCAGCTACCGCACCCCTGCGGACCTGTCTTCGTTCTCGCACAAGACTAGAGGCAAGGTGGTCGTTCTCACCTCCTCGGCGATGGCCGCCTACGGAAAGTACGACCTGGATTCCTTGATGAAGGCCTTCCACATAGCGGATGCGGTGTTTTTCCCGCTGGATCTGATGGTGGACAAGGTGCTCGCGAAGCCCGAGGCCAGGGTGGGAATAGTTTCCTCCCAGCCTGCGCAGCTATACGAGGAGTATTTCAAGTATCGCGAAGATTTTGAAGGCCATTTCATCGGCGTGTACCCCAAGCAGATTGTTCTGGACAGCATCAGCGTGGTGGACACCCTGGCCCTTGATGCGCTGCTGCTGGACGATTATTCGGTCCAGGCAGACACTCTTCGTGCCCGTTTCCCTAAGGTTGAGGTTATCACCCCCGGTGAAGTCACCAGCGAAGCATGTTTCAATGCCATGCGTCGCCGCAATATCTTTACCCACAGAGTGGCTTATCCGAGAAGAGAAACCTTCTCGGCCCTTCTCAATGAAGATTCGGATTATATCCTGATTAATGCAGATGACAGAGAACTCCTTTAAGCAGTCTATCACTCCGGAAGAGTTGGAAAAGCTCCCGCTGGATGCGTTCAAAGGGGAGATTGTCGTCATCGACGCGCCTGGTATAGAGTACTATAAGGCAGTGCAGTACCTGAGAAAGCAGAAGCTGCTCGGTTTCGACACCGAGACAAGGCCCGTGTTCGAGCCTCATCACCCGCACCGCGGAGTGGCTCTTCTTCAGCTTTCCGGTCCGGACAAAGCCTTCCTCTTCAGAGTGTGCAAGATGGGACTTCGCCGCCGCCTGCGTTACATCCTTTCTGATCCGGACATTATCAAGGTGGGAGCCGCATCCGGAGATGACGTGCGTTGTCTTCAGAGGCTTGCTCCTTTCGAAGGGAAAGGTTTCGTGGACCTTCAGAAGATAGGATGGGAGTGGGGAATCAGGGACAAGAGCGTCAAGAAGATGGCCGGTTTGATTCTCGGAATCAGAATCTCGAAGACCCAGCAGCTCTCGAACTGGGAAGCAGAGAAACTGTCCCCTGCGCAGCAGCTGTATGCCGCCACTGACGCGTGGGTCTGCAGGGAGATGTACTTGAAATTAAAGGACACGGTCAAAAAACCGCTTAAGTTGGATGAGCAAGGTAATATTAAAGAAAGATAGGGAAGGAAGTCTTCTGAGGTTCCATCCCTGGGTTTTCTCGGGCGCCATCGCCCAGGTAGTCGGCAAGCCCTCCGAGGGCGATGTCGTGACCGTGCAGGCCTCAGACGGCGCCGTGCTCGGCTGCGGCCACTACCAGATAGGCTCCATCGCCGTCCGTATGCTCTCGTTCGAAATGGACAATCTGGACCAGTCGTTCTGGACGGAGTCCATCCGCGCGGCCTACGAAGCCCGCAAGGCCTTCGGGCTGGTGGACAACCCGCAGACGAACTGCTACCGCCTTGTGCATGGCGAAGGCGACAGCCTTCCCGGGCTCATAATAGACTGGTACGACGGCGTCTGCGTGATGCAGGCGCACAGTGTGGGAATGTTCAGGGCGAAGCGGCAGATTACCGAAGCCCTGCAGGCCGTCTATGGCCCGTCTTTGAAGGCGGTCTATGACAAGAGCTCGGGCACCGCGCCGTTCAAGGCCGGGCTCGATCTGATCGACGGCTACACCTATCAGGCGCCGGGTTTCGACGGCTCGGAAGCAATCGTGCTCGAAAACGGACACCAGTTCTACGTGAACTGGGACGAGGGCCAGAAAACTGGCTTCTTCCTGGATCAGAGGGAGAACAGGGCTCTGGTGGCCAGATATGCGGCCGGACGCAATGTCCTGAATCTTTTCTGCTACACCGGCGGTTTTTCGGTCTATGCGCTCGCCGCAGGCGCGCTCCATGTGGATTCGGTGGACTCGTCGGCCAAGGCGATGGCCCTGGTGGACCGCAATGTCGCGCTCGGCGGCTTCGCGGAACGTCACACCTCATACACGGCGGACGCCATCGAATTCCTCGGCAAGGCTCCGGAAGGGAAATATGATCTGATGATTGTGGACCCGCCGGCCTTTGCCAAGCATCGCGGCGTGCTGCGCAACGCCCTCAGGGCGTATCAGCGCCTGAACGCGGCCGCGATTGCGAAGGTGGCGCCCGGCGGGCTCATCTTCACCTTCTCCTGCTCGCAGGTGGTGGATAAAGAGGCTTTCGCGCTGGCGGTGTTCAGCGCCGCAGCCCAGGTCGGGCGACGTGTGCGAATAGTGGACCGCCTGTGCCAACCGGCAGACCATGCAGTGAATATTTATCATCCCGAGGGGGAGTACCTCAAGGGTTTGCTCTTATATGTAGAATAGTCTATGGGAAATCTGAGATTCGACGTAGTGCGGGAGTCCTTCAGAAAGAAGGCCGTATCAGTGGATATTCCGGAAGGCAGGCCGTCCGAGTACTTCGGCTCGCTTGTCTTCGGACGCAGCAACATGCGCAAGTACCTGGACAACGACACATACCAGCGCCTCGTGCATTGCATAGACGGCGGCGTGCCTCTGGACAGCGCCACCGCGGACAAAGTGGCCGAGGGAATGAAGGTATGGGCCATTGAACACGGTGCCACGCACGTGACTCACTGGTTCCAGCCCCTGACGGAAGGCACGGCCGAGAAGCATGATTCATTCCTGACGCCTGACGGCGCAGGCGGTGTGATCGAGCAGTTCGACGGCAAGTCGCTCGTGCAGCAGGAACCGGACGCATCCTCGTTCCCGAACGGCGGCATCCGCGCCACCTTCGAGGCTCGCGGGTACACCGCCTGGGATCCCACCTCGCCGGTCTTCATCCAGGACGACACTCTTTGCATTCCTTCGGTCTTCATCGCCTACACGGGCGAGGCCCTGGACTATAAAACCCCTCTTAAAAAGGCCCTGAAGGCAGTCAGCGACGCAGCGGTGCCTCTTTGCCAGCTTTTCGATCCCAAAGTCAACAGGGTGTTCTCATTCCTTGGATGGGAGCAGGAGTATTTCCTGGTGGACGAAGACCTTTTCGCCGCCCGCCCGGATCTCATGCTCACAGGCCGCACGCTTATGGGCCATTCCTCATCCAAGAACCAGCAGTTGGGCGACCACTACTTCGGGTCCATCCCTTCACGTGTGGCGGCCTTTATGAAGGATGTGGAGATAGCCGGCTACCAGCTTGGCATTCCGCTGAAGACGCGCCACAACGAGGTAGCTCCGAACCAGTTCGAGATGGCTCCGGTCTATGAAGAGGCCAATCTGGCAAACGACCATAATCAGATGATTATGAATGTGATGACGCGCCTTGCCCGCAAGCACGGCTTCGTGGTTCTGTTCCACGAAAAGCCTTTCGAGGGCATCAACGGCAGCGGAAAGCACAACAACTGGTCGTTGGGAACGGACACGGGCGTTTCACTTCTGGCTCCCGGCAAGGACGCCAAGGGAAACCTCCAGTTCGTGACCTTCTTCGTGAATGTGCTGGCCGCGGTCCAGCGGCACAACGGTCTGCTGAAGGCCAGTGTGGCCAGCGCAAACAATGCTCACCGTCTTGGAGGCCACGAGGCGCCACCCACCATCGTTTCTGCATTTGTGGGCAACACCATGACCGAAGTGCTCCGCAAACTCCGCGAACTGCCTTCCGGCACCCCGTTCGAAATTGCGGGCAAGAAAGGCCGCAGGGTGGGAGTGGTGGAAATCCCGGAGATATTCGTGGACAACACGGACCGCAACAGAACCTCTCCTTTCGCCTTTATAGGAAACCGTTTCGAATTCAGGGCTGTGGGCTCAAGCGCCAACTGCGCCGGCGCCCTGACCGTCTTGAGTGCGGCCGTGGCTGAGCAACTCGCGGAATTCAAGGCGGCGGTGGACAAGTCCATGGCGGAAGGCAAGTCCCTTGAGATAGCCGTAATGGACTGCCTTAAACCCCTTATCGGCCAGATCCTGGACACGATCTGCTTCGAAGGCAACGGTTACTCCGATGCCTGGAAGATAGAGGCTGCAAAGCGCGGGCTGGACACTGAAAGCAGTGTTCCGCGTATGTTCTGCCAGTTCACGGCTCCCGAGTCGGTGGAGTTGTTCACCAAGCTCGGGATCTACAACGCAAAGGAGCTGGAAGCCCGCAACGACGTGAAGTGGGAGACTTACTCCACCAAAGTGCTTATCGAGGCCAGAATGGCCGCCAGAATGGCGGAGAACCACATCCTGCCCGCCGGCCTGGAGTACCAGCATCGTCTGCTGGGTAATCTGGACCTTATGCGTCAGAACTACCCTCACGACTGGCGTGATTTGGCCGCCACTCAGAACGGTCTGATTCGCGAGTGCTCCGCTTTGATCGCGGATATCAAGAAACGCACGGACGAGTTGAATGCCGCCCGCGAAGCGGCCGAAGCGAAGGATGGAGCCTATGAAAAGGCTCTGGCTGCCGAAAAGGCTGCGGACGCCCTTCGCCTGCTTAGAGAAAGCATAGACAAGCTTGAAGAGATCACGGACAACGCTCTGTGGCCTCTGCCGAAATACCGCGAACTGTTGTTTATCAACTAATGGAAAAGATCCTTATCCTGGACTTTGGTTCGCAGGTGACGCAGCTTATCGGCCGGCGCCTGCGTGAACTGAACGTTTATTGCGAAATCTACCCCTACAACAAGGTCCCGGCCCTGGACGCCGACGTCAGGGGAGTGATACTGTCCGGCAGCCCGTGCAGCGTCAGGGACGCCAATGCGCCGCAGGTGGATCTGACTCCCATACGCGGACGTGTGCCGCTGCTTGGCATCTGCTACGGAGCCCAGTATCTCGCCTATTCAGGCGGCGGTATGGTGGAAGCATCGGGCAGCCGTGAATACGGTCGCGCCATGCTGCGAAAGGTGGTGGACTCTCCGCTGCTGAAGGGCGTGGACACCGTCACCCAGGTGTGGATGTCGCACGGCGACACCATCTCCGCACTGCCATCGGGAGCTCACGTCATAGGCTCGACCCCTGATGTGGTCAATGCGGCATTCGAGTTCGAGGACGAGCAGACCTATGCGGTTCAGTTCCATCCGGAGGTGTACCACACCCTGGAGGGCACCCGGATGCTTGCGAACTTCGCCCTGTACATCTGCGGCTGCAAGGGAGACTGGACGGCCGATTCGTTTATCGAGACAACCGTAGCTGCTTTGCGTGGGCAGATAGGCGAAGAGAAAGTGATTTTGGGCATCAGCGGCGGAGTGGATTCCACCGTTGCGGCGGTGCTGCTGAACAAGGCTATCGGTTCCCAATTGACCTGCATCTTCGTGAACAACGGCCTCCTGCGAAAGAACGAATATGAGGACGTGATGGCGTCCTATCAGGACATGGGCCTCAATGTGATAGGGGCGGACGCCTCGCAGGAGTTCCTGTCCGCGCTGGCCGGGGTCACGGATCCCGAGGCCAAGCGCAAGATTATCGGCCGGCTGTTCGTCCAGACCTTCGACAAATACGCCAAGCGGATCGACAACGCCCGCTGGCTGGCCCAGGGGACCATCTATCCGGATGTGATAGAGAGCGCAGGCATCCCCGGCATCGCCTCGAAGATCAAGAGCCACCACAACGTGGGCGGCCTGCCGAAGGAGATGGACCTGAAGATAGTGGAGCCGCTGCGCATGCTCTTCAAGGACGAGGTGCGCCGTGTGGGCTTCGCGCTGGGCATCCCGGACGCGCTGGTGAACCGCCATCCCTTCCCGGGCCCGTCGCTGGCCGTGCGCATAATCGGCGAGGTCACGGAAGAAAAGCTGGCCGTGCTGCGGGAGGCGGACGATATCTTCATCCGCGGCCTGAAGGCCTATGACTGCACGGCGATGGGCATACGCTCGGCCTCCGACCCGCGCGTGATGGCCACGAACCTCTACGACGCCATCTGGCAGGCGGGAGTCATCCTGCTGCCGGTGAAGAGCGTGGGTGTGATGGGCGATGAGCGGACCTATGAGAATCCCGTGGCCCTGCGCGCCGTCGTTTCCACGGACGCCATGACCGCGGACTGGTTCCCGTTCCCGCACGATTTCCTCAGGGACGTCTCCAACGAGATAATCCGCAAGGTACGCGGAGTGAACCGGGTGGTCTACGACATTTCTTCAAAACCCCCGGCAACGATCGAATGGGAATAGCTTAGCGCATTTGGATAGGTTTCGAGAGATCCTCGACCAGGCGGAGTTCTTCGTCTGAGAATGCCGGCGCGTTCAAGGCCTTCAGGTTGTCCTCGATTTGAGCGACCGAACTCGCGCCGATTATCACTGAAGTCACTCTGGAATCGTTCAGCAGCCAGGAAAGCGCCATCTGGGCAAGGCTCTGGCCGCGCTGCTCCGCGAGGTCGTTCAGACCATTGAGCGCTTTGAGCATCTCGGGTGTGAGAAGCTCTTTCTTCAGCGAAGAGACGCCCTTCGCCATTCTTGAATCTTCAGGTACGCCGTTCAGATAACGGTTGCTCAGCAGACCCTGCTGGAGAGGGGAGAAAGAGATGAATCCGGTTCCGTTCTCGGCGCTGATGTCGATCAGGCCCTTGCTCTGCGGGACGCGGTCGATGATGTTGTAGCGGTCCTGATATAGCAGACAGGGCACGTCGTGGGCCTTCAGATACTCGTAGGCCTGCTTCATCTGCTCGGCCGGATAGCGCGACAGACCTACATACAGCGCTTTTCCCTGACGGACTATGTCCACCAGCGCCTGCATGGTCTCCTCGATGGGGGTCTTCGGATCCCAGCGATGCGAGTAGAAGATGTCCACATAGTCCAGCTTCATCCTCTTGAGACTCTGGTCCAGGCTGGCCATCAGGTACTTCCTCGAAGCCCAGTTCCCGTAAGGTCCCGGCCACATATCCCAGCCGGCTTTGGTGCTGATGAAGAGTTCGTCGCGGAAAGGGCGGAAGGAGCTTTCCATCAGACGGCCGAAGTTCTCTTCGGCGGCGCCGTAGACCGGGCCGTAGTTGTTAGCCAGGTCGAAATGGCAGATGCCATTGTCGAAGGCGCAGTGCGCCATCGCCTTGATTTCCTGGAACGGCTTCATCGAGCCGAAGTTGTGCCACAGGCCCAACGTCAGTTCGGGGAGGTCAATACCTGAGAGGCCGCTGCGGCGGTACTTCATCTGTTCGTAACGGTTGGCTGCCGGGGAGTAGGGGGCTTCTGTCATCGCTTATGGGATTTGGTTACTCACAAATATACGAATTTGTTAATTTTTCGAATATTTTTTATTTTTGACGAGAGTTGTCAAAAATGGGGTGCATCTTTGCATTGTCAAACAGAAAGATATTTGATATGAGCAAAGAAATGTCAGAGTGGATCAGCGCTTCAGCGGAAGTTGCGATGCTTATTGATGAACTCGATCTCGAATTTGTAGAGTCAGAAGAATAATGGATCAGCCGAAGATCGAACGGTTGCTGCGCCTGATGGCGCTTATGTCGGGTAGCGTGGACTACACGGTGGACGAGCTCGCCGTGCGCCTGGAGACGTCCTACAGGTCTATATACAGGTATATAGAGACCTTCAAGGAGTGCGGCTTCGTGGTCGAGAAACTCGCCCCGAACGTGTACAAGCTGAAGAGCACGCCTGAAGATTACCCGGAATTCTCGAACCTGGTGTATTTCTCGGACGAGGAAGCGCATCTTGTGAACAACCTGATCGACAGGCTTGATCCGACCAACGCCCTGAAAGCCAATCTTCAGAAGAAACTGGCGATAATCTACGACAGCACAGGTATCGCAGACCTGGTGGACGGGCGCTCCTTACGAAATATAGTGGAGACCCTTGCGAGGGGAATTCGCCTTAAAAAGAAGGTGGTCCTGAAAAACTATGAGTCCGGTAACTCACACACCATCAGGAACCGCTATATCGAACCTTTCGGATTCACCACCAATTATATAGATGTCTGGGGCTATGACCTTGAAGACGGCAGGAACAAGTTGTTCAAGGTATCCCGCATCGAAGAAGCCCTGCTGGTGGAAGAGGAAGACTGGGAGAACGAAGCCAAGCACGAAAAACAGGGACTGGACGTGTTCGGAATGTCGGGGAGGACTCCGCTTCACGTCCGTCTCAGGCTTGGCGTCATGGCGAAGAACCT
>JAGAAD010000054.1 GCA_017615445.1 Bacteroidales bacterium | reverse complement strand
TCCTGCAAGTCGCCTTCGGTAAAAGGCTATTGGGAAAAGCACACGCCGGACATCACGGATATCCGCGCGGCTGAAGACGAGTTCGCGGATTTCGCCGAGCTTGCCGTCAAGTCGCCGGAGGAAGAGGCCTGCGCGGAGATCGACCGTCTGTTCGATCTGCTCGCAAAGGACGAGGTCATGTACTACGTCTACACCGAGTGGACAGTGACGGCCTTCTACTCTTCGGCCTCCCCTTGCAGAAACTGCCCGCTGTTCGTGCATGCGATGAAGCGGGTCCTGAGCGACGGAATAGTGGACGGCTACGACGCCGAGGTCTACGAGAGGCTGATCACAGCCTGCCAGACAAACCGGGTGGGCGAGCCGCTCGTGCTGCCCGAACTGTGCGACAGGACGGGGGGCGACGTCATCCTGGAACCCGGCCAGCCGACGCTGTTTTTGGTGGTGGACCTGAGCTGCCCCAGCTGCGTGAAGGCGCTGGAAAAGATGGCCTCGCAGAGGCCGGACGCCCGCCACATCGCCCTTTGCAGCGGCCCCGGGCTTCTTCCCCAAAGGGATGGTTGGGAATTCTACCGCGCGATTGACACCGAAAAAGTCTACGATGCGGCAGCCGCACCTTTCTATTTTATCGCAAATTCTGAAGCAATAATTGAAGTTGGTTATACAAGTGTATTATGATTAGAAAATCGTTATTGATGCTTGCGGCCGCGCTCACGGCCGGAGCGCTTTTCATCGGCTGCCAGCCGGACACCCCGCAGAAGCCGAAGGACAAAGACAAAGAGAAGGAAGAAGAAGTGGACTACACTCCTCAGCCGGGCACCTACACCTTCGTGATGCCCGAGTACTCGGTCAAATCCGGAGCCCCTCGCGGCAAAACCGTCTGGGAAGCCGGCGACCAGATCTACATCCACGGCAACTACGACCCTTCTTCGATAACGGTAACCCTCGAGGCCGCTCAAATCTCCGCCGACGGCAAATCCGCCACTGTCACCCTGGACAAGGTGCCTTCCAGCGGCGCCGTTCCGGACAAACTCTATGCGGCATATCCTGCCGGCGCGGTGAAGATGACCGCCTCCATCTGCGACGCCACCACCCGCTTCGAACCGGATAACTGCGTGCTCCTCACGGCATATTTGAGCGAGGACGACAAGTTCAATTTCAAGCATGTGAACGGCGCGATCGCTTTCACCACCACCGAGCCCTGCGACAGCTTCGTGGTTGTGGGCAACACCAGCGAGGAACTTATCTACGAATACGTCCTCACTGAAGTGACCAGCCAGAAAGAGCTCTTCCGCAGCGACCTGGGCGAAGGCAACCGCTTCTATCGCGGCGCGCTCTCGGACGGCGCCGGAATCGCCTATCTCCCGGCCAGGGTCACATTCGCGGACAAGGGCTTCAACCTCTACCTCAAGAAGGGCGACAACTACCCCAAGGTCTACCGCCACGCCGCCGCTGTGGACATCAACCACGGCGTGCTGCTGGACCTCGGCGACATCACCTCCAAGCTTGAGGACTACACCGGACCGGCTCCCGTGGAGCCCAAGATGCCTGTGATGGGCAGCTATGAAAGGATCCTGGTGAATGTGGAAGAGCTCTCCGGCATCTGCCTGACCGCCGAGAAAGACGCCCTCTGGGCTGTGGGCGATCAGGGCCAGCTCGCGAAGGTCTCCTTCGACGGCAAGGTCACCAACATCAAGAACTTCTCCAACGACCTCGAGGCCATCACCCTCAACAGGGACACCGGCGACCTCTGGATCGCAGCCGAAGGCTCGCAGAAAGTCTATAAATGCTCGGATCCTTACACCTCGTACACTCATGTGTTCACGGTCACCGATGCAAAGGACTACGGCAACAGCGGCCTTGAAGGCATCGCCTACTACCACGACGGCCTGATCTATGTGGGCAGCCAGGTGGGCGCCAACCTCTGGCTCTACACCACCGAAGGCAAGCAAGTGGGCGAGTATGTCAGCCTCAAGACTCTGAACAAGACCATCCTGGAAGTCGGAGGTCTTTGCTATGACGACGTGAACGACTGGCTCTGGGTCACCGATTCGGAGACTCACAGACTCTTCGTGTTCAGCGGAGACGCCAGCACCTTCCTCACCAGCTACCGTGTGCCTTTCGCCGGCAACAACGAGTCTGTCTGCGTGGACCACGAGCACGGCTATGTGTGGGTTGGCGACGACGATGACAACAACCCCTGCGTCTACAGAATTTCCTTCACGGGCCTTGTTCCCGAACCCGCTATCCAGAAATAAAGATGAAAAAAGCTATTGTCTTTTCGCTTGCCGTTTTGGCACTCCTCGCCTGCAAGCAGCAGAAGGGCCTGCAGTACTACCAGACCGACCGCACGTATGATATAGTTTCGGTCGCGGAGCCGGCGCAGGACGCCGAGATCCGCAATGTCATTCTCTTCATCGGAGACGGCATGGGACTCGAGCACGTCAGCTGCGCCTGGGTCCTGAACCACGGCAAGCTGAACCTGGATAACTTCCCCTACACGGGCATTTCGCGCACCTATTGCACGGACAATCTGATCACAGACTCGGGCGCGGGCGGAACAGCTCTCGCGGCCGGGCAGAAGACTGCCGAAAGCCATGTGGGAGTGGCCGCGGACGGCTCGGATCTGCCGAGCGTGCTCGTGAAAGCGCGCGAACTGGGCAAGCTGACCGGTGTGGCCGTGACCTGCCATTTCGCGGACGCGACGCCCTGCGATTTCTGCTGCCACAACGCCGAGCGCTACGAGCAGGAAGACCTGATCGCGGACTATGCCGAGTGCGGCGTGGACTACCTCGCCGGCGGCGGCCTTGACTGGTTCACCACCAAGCGCACGGACGGCCGCGACATCACCGAAGAGATGGCCGCAGCGGGCTACGCGGTGGCGCTGGACGAAGCCG
>JAGAAD010000001.1 GCA_017615445.1 Bacteroidales bacterium | reverse complement strand
TTACCCCTCGCTTGGATACTCGATGACGACGAACTTAAAGCCAAAGCGACAAAATGGGTGGAATGGACGCTGGAGAATCAAAGAAAAGACGGTTTCATAGGCTCGGACAAAGGCTATCCCTATGTGGAGGGTCTTCAGCGCGGTATGCCTCTGGACTGGTGGCCGCGGATCGTGATGCTGAAAGTCCTTCAGCAGTACTACAATGCAACCGGGGACGGCCGCGTGCTAGACTGCCTCGAAAAGTATTTCAAATACCAGCTCGAGACTCTTCCTAAAACTCCGCTGGACACATACACATTCTGGGCCGAATACCGCGCAGGAGATAACCTGGACGTGGTGCTTTGGTATTATAATCTCACACAGGAGCCCTGGCTTCTGAAACTTGCCGACCTGCTTCACGAGCAGAGTTTCGACTTCGCGGGCGAATTCCTGAAGGGCGAAATGCTCCAAACTAAGGCGAGCATCCATTGCGTCAATCTGGCGCAGGGCCTGAAGGAACCGGTGATCTACTGGCAGTACAAGAAAGACGAACGCCTGATAGACGCCGTTTTCAAAGGGCTGCAGGATCTCAAAACGCACAATGGCTTCCCGAATGGCATGTTCGGCGGCGACGAAGCCCTGCATGGGAACGATCCGCGCCAGGGCTCCGAGCTGTGCAGCGCCGTGGAGCTGATGTATTCCTACGAGCAGATGCTCAAGATCACCGGCATCACGGAGTTCGCGGACATGCTCGAGCGAGTGGCGTTCAACGCCCTGCCCGCGCAGACGAGCAGCGATTTCGCGCTGCACCAGTATTTCCAGAAGCCGAACCAGGCGCAGGTGACCTTCGGGCTTCACAACTTCGACGTGGGCCAGGAGGGCACCGGGCAGGTCTTCGGCTTCCTCACGGCCTACCCGTGCTGCCTGACGAACCAGCACCAGGGCTGGCCGAAGTTCACGCAGAACCTCTGGTACCGCACGGCCGACGACGGGCTGGCCGCGCTGGTCTATGCCCCCTGCACGCTCACGACCGACCGGGTCACCATCGAAGAGCGGACGGCCTACCCCATGGACGGGACGATCGAGTTCGTCTTCACCATGCCCGAACCGGCGAGATTCCCGCTCGAGCTGCGCGTGCCCGAATGGGCGAAAGGCGTCAAGCTCACGGTCAATGGCGAAGCCGTCGCGGACACGGACTGGCTAACCCGCATCGAGCGCCTGTGGCAGAACGGCGATGTGGTGAGGCTGGAGCTCGGCATGGAGGTCCAGGCAAGCCGCTGGTACGAGAATTCAGTGGCGCTGGAGCGCGGTCCGCTGGTCTATGCTCTTGGGCTCGGCGAGCGCTGGAAAAAGACCGTTATGACGGGCGAGCAGCGAGAGAAGTTCGGCGACTGCTACTGGGAGGTGTTCCCGACTGCGCCGTGGAACTATGGCTTGCTGCGCGATCAGGTGCTTTACGATATAGAATCGGTGGGGGTTGAGGTGGATTCTTCGAAGCTCGGCGAGTGGCCGTGGACGCTGGATGCGGCGCCTGTTCGTTTGAAGGTGCGCGCCGCGCGCATCGCGTCCTGGCAGCTCTACGGCGGGGACGCCGGCCCTCTGCCCTGGACGCCCGGCGGCGGCGCTGATGTGGGCGACTGGCCGAACTACCCCCTGGAACCGGAAGAGACAATTACCCTCGTACCTTATGGCTGCACTAAACTCCGCATAAGTGAATTCCCCGTGCTATGAGCGAAGAGAAAGACGGAATGATTCAGATGGCCCTGGAGGGCATCCACGCAGGATTTCCTTCTCCGGCTCAGGACTATATGTCCGGGGTGATAGACCTCAATAAGGAATTGGTCAAGCACCCGGAAGCCACCTTCTACGGACGTGTGGTCGGGGATTCGATGATCGATGCAGGGATCAATGAAGGCGATGTGCTGGTGATAGATAAATCTGTGGAGCCGTCGGAAGGCGATATGTGCGTGTGTTTCGTGGACGGCGAATTCGCCCTGAAGTTCGTCTCGTTCCGCGACCCGTTCGCGCAGGGAGCATCTGTTGGCGGTCAGGCAGGAAGTCGCGGCGGCGTGCGCGAAATCCGGAAAGCCCCCGTGTCCTACAACATCCTGGGCCGCCGCGACATCTGGCTCCTTCCCGCCAACCCGAAGTACAAACCCATCCACATCCAGGAAGGCAACGACTTCTCCATCTGGGGAGTCGTCACCTACGTGATTCACAAAACGAAATAATTCAGGCTCTTTTCGCTAAGGTGAAGCCAGCTGACATGCCCCACAACATGCTGTGGCGGACATTGTCTGGCTTCATGGCCCGATTTCGGCCTGTGAAGCCAGGCAACCAGCCTCACACGGGCTTGTGATGGGGGTGGGCTGGCTTCATCCTGGCGAAATCGTATGGAGGAGCTTATCTCCGGGAGCGGCGGGAGCGGAGCTCGGCGGTGGCGGTGAAGAAGACATCGGCGCTGGAGTTCAGCGCGGTCTCCACCGAGTCCTGGATGACGCCGATGATGAAGCCCACCGCCACCGCCTGCATGGCGACGTCGTTGCCGATTCCGAGGAACGAGCAGGCGAGGGGGATCAGCAGGAGCGAGCCGCCGGCCACGCCCGAAGTGCCGCAGGCCGCGAGGGTGGTGATCACGCAGAGCAGGAGGGCGGCGCCGAAGGTGACCTGCACCCCGATGGTGGTGGCGACAGCCATCGCCATCACGGTGATGGTCACGGCCGCGCCGTTCATGTTGATGGTAGCGCCAAGCGGTATGCTCACGGAGTAGAAGTCTTCATCCAGCCCGAGCTTTTTGCATAGAGCCATGTTGATGGGGATGTTAGCGGCGGAAGAACGGGTGAAGAATGCGTTGAGACCGCTCTCGGCAAGACACTTCCAAAGCAGGGGATAGGGGTTGCGCCCTGTCGCTAGGAATGACCATAAGGGGTTGAAAACCAAAGTGTTGACCAGCATGCACCCGACAAGGAGCAAGACCAGTCGGCCATATGTGGTGAATATCTCAAGACCGCTCTCGGAAACAGCAGCATAGACCAGTCCCAGAATACCGAACGGAGCGAACTGGATTATCCATTTCACCACGATGGTGAGCATGTCGGCAAAATCGCCGACCACTTGAATAGTACCCGCAGAGGCAAGCAGCTTAAGCCCCACTCCGAACAGTATTGCCCAGAACAGTATGCCTATATAGTTCGCAGAAGCCAAAGAGGAGATAGGATTGGCGACCATATTGGTCAGCAGGTTGGTGAAGATGTCTCCCAGAGCACTCGGTGCAGCTTCTGAGACGCCTTCCTGAAGCTGAAGAGTCACCGGGAAGAGCTTGCTGCCCGCGACCGCGACCAGGGCGGCGGCGAGCGTGCTCAGCAGGTACAGCGCAATCACGGTGCGGAAACGCGCACCCAGGCCGCCGCCCGCCCTCGCGATGGAAGCCATCACAAGCACGAAAACCAGCAGGGGAGCGATAGCCTTCAAGGCGCTGACAAACACCCTTCCAAGTATCCCGAGCCAGGTCCACGAAGGAGCAATCAGCCCCAGGACAGCACCGATTACCAGTCCTCCGAGTATGCGGAGAACCAGGCTCATTTCAGACCATTTACGAAACGCCGAACCTAAACGACTCATAATTCAAAATACGCACACTGAAAATCTTCGGACGAACCGCCGTAGAGCAGTTCCCACATACCGCGAAGAGGAACCATATTCTGATCCTCTTCAGACCACCACTCGAAGGTCTCATCCGAAAGATTGAAACTGACATTGACTGTCTGACCGGCAGGGATGAACACTCTCCGGAATCCGCGCAGAGTCTTCAGCGGACCCTCCGCATCTTCCGGCCTGCGGACATATAATTGGACCTCTTCAGCGGCATCCACAGAACCGGCATTAGTGACCGGCACAATAAGCTTCCTGCCACGGACAGCAGCCGAACCATATTCAAATGAAGTGTAACTCAGACCGAAACCGAACGGGAAAAGCGGATCTCCCTTGAAGAAGCGATAAGTCCTTCCTCGCATGTTATAGTCCTCAAAATCAGGGAGTTGCTCCACATTCCGATAGAAGGTCAGAGGCAGTTTTCCGGAAGGGGAGACCTCGCCGAGAAGCACCTCCGCGATGGCGGTTCCGCCCTCCTCGCCGGGGTACCAAGCCTGCAGAATCGCATCGCAGCTTTGCGTCTCGGGCTCCAGCCCCATCGCGGAGCCGGAGAAGTTCACGAGCACCACTTTCTTTCCGGCCTGATGAAGCGCCGCCAGCAACTCCCGCTGGACTGAAGGAAGCTCGAGCGAAGTCCTGTCGCCGCCCCGGAATCCGGGCACATCGACAGGCATCTCCTCGCCTTCGAGCCTGGGCGAGATACCGCCCGCGAAGACGACCACGTCGATCCCCTCGAGGGCTTTAAGGAGCGAAGCCACCGGCGCGGCCGGGCCCACCAGCGGGCAGCCTTCAAGCACCGGAATGCCGGGAATCCGCTCGCGCAGAGCGTCGGCGAGGGTCACCGTGTGCTCCGGAATCGGGTTGTAGTTCCCCCACATCATCTCGCGGTCCTCCGCGTTCGGCCCCACCAGCGCGATTCGGGCGTCTGGCGAGAGGGGCAGCACGCCGCCGCGGTTCTGCAGCAGCACGAGCGTCTCCTCCGCCATCTTCAGGCTCAGCGCCCTATGCGCGGCGCCCTCCACCAGCGAGTCCGGCAGCGAGTCCCATTCCGT
>JAGAAD010000053.1 GCA_017615445.1 Bacteroidales bacterium | reverse complement strand
GGGCTGAGGAGGGTCGGTCCGCAGGAGACCATATCCCAGTGGGGATAAGCGCCCGAAAGGATACCGCACTCGAGCCCGGCGTGGATCGCCATCACGAGGGCTTCCTTTCCGAACATCTTCTTGTAGACTTCCTTCATCACCTTGAGGATGGCGGAATTCGGATTCGGCTTCCAGCCTGAATATGCTCCGTCGAAGGTGGTCTGCGCGCCGGCGAGGTCGAACACGGCCTTCATCTTGTCTGCGAGGGCCATCTTCGAACTGTCGATAGAGCTGCGAAGCAGGCTCTTCACGCACCACTTTCCGTCCGCGACTTTGACTATAGCCATATTAGTGCTGGTCTCGCAGAGGCCGGGCACGGATGCGCTCATGCGCTCGACTCCGTCCGGGCAGGCGAGGATGGCGCCGATCACGCGCTTCGCGTCGGCGTCTTTCGCACACTCGGCGGCAGGGGAGCCTGCCTTCTCGAAGACGACCTGCATGTCCGGGTCGGTCTCCGCGTACTCGCCCTTCACCACGGCCGCGATTTCGTCCACGGCCTTCTTCGCGGCGGCGAAGTCCTTGACCAGGAGGGTTCCGAAGCACTCGCGCGGGATCGCATTGCGCAGGTTGCCGCCCTCGAGGCGGACGAGCTTGATTTCAGCGGCCTTCATGGCCTCGGTGAGTATGCGTGCGGCCGCTTTGTTCGCGTTCGCGCGGTAGAGGATAATGTCCATGCCGGAGTGACCGCCCTGGCAGCCCTTCACCGCGAAATCAACGGTCTGCCAGCCGGCAGGGGCTTTCTCCGTGGCGTATGTGCCTTCGGCGGATGCGTCCACGCCGCCCGCGCAGCCCACATAGAGCTCGCCTTCGGTCTCGGAATCCAGGTTGATCAGGATGTCGCCTTTGAGCACGCCCGGCTTCAGCAGGGCTGCCCCGGTCATGCCGGTCTCTTCGTCGTAGGTCGCCAGAATCTCGATCGGGCCGTGCTTGACGTCCTTGGACTCGGCCACGGACAGGGCGAGGGCAAGGCCGAGGCCGTTGTCGGCGCCCAGAGTGGTGCCGCAGGCTTTCAGCCATTCGCCTTCCACCTTCGTCTCGATGGGGTCGGTGAGGAAGTCGTGCTTGACGTCCGAGTTCTTCTGCGGGACCATGTCCATATGGCCCTGGAGGATGACTCCCTTGCGGTTCTCAAAGCCCGGGGTGGCGGGAACGCGCATTATGACGTTTCCAGTGTCGTCCGTGAAGGCTTCTATTTTGTGGTCTTCCGCCCACTTCAGAAGAAATGTGCGGATTTTCTCCTCATGCTTGGAGGGACGCGGGATTCTTGTAATCTGGTAGAAGTTGTTCCATACGATGGATGGAGCGAGGTCTTTGATGGTCATATATTTGAGTTTTTAATCGTACAGGGGATAAGTGGTTTCCAGACCGAGCTGGTAGACTGGGGCGCGGAGGCTCATTATTTCGTCCGGGCCGTCGAGGAGAGTGAGCTCGCAGATGGCGGGGATGCGGTAGATTATCTTCTGGCTCGGCTGCTTTTTGCTCTGGATGGGGCTGGGGTCTTCCACCGGCTCTGCCTTCACCATCAGGTTGAAGACGTTCTGGATGGAATTAGTAGCCTTAACCGGGCCACGGACAGGGTCTATGGCGAACACGGGGAAGAGGCCGTCGCTGTCCGGGATGACATCGAAATAGGCTCTGCCCTTGTTCTGCTCAATTTTGCCTTCGAAGAGGGGGAGGAGTTCGCCTTCGAGCCTGCTGAGCTCTGCTATCGCGGCTCCCATGGCTTCTCCTGAATAGGATGCGTCCGTGTCGCCGATAAGGATCTTATAGCGCTGTTCGCGGTACTGCTTGATGCGTTTGGCGGCGTCTTGGGCCTCAATCAGCAGGGAGTCTACGGGTTCAATCTCGACCAGGATGGTGTCCGGAACGTCGTTTCCCAGCGAGTCTTTGACTGTGATTATCCGCTCTTCGTAGAAGGTGCGTACGGGTTTTTTCCCGGCGGCCGGCTTTTCCGGTTTCCGGTAATTTATCTGCCTGCCGAGGGAGTTCTTGGCGTGTCTGCTTCCTCCGTTGTCATTGAATTCTTTTTCGCTGCCGGCGACCAGGCCCTGCTCGGTGAGGGCGAGAAGGGCAGGGCGGGTGTTGCCCGTCAGATTAAGGGAATAACGCCTGCTCTGATCTGCCTCCACCCTGGGGGCGATCTTCAGCTGGGTGATGGAGGTTATGACCGTGTCTTTCTCCTGCACTTCGAGACCGAGAAGATCCTTGGCATATTTGGCGTACTTACCGGCATGGATTATGTCCTGGGCGTATCCCACTTCCACCGTGATGGTGGTCTTGGGAAGCGAGTAAGACACTTCCTGGGCTCCGGCGCTCAGAGTCAAGAGAAGGAGCGCTGCTGCGATGACTGTCTTTTTCATTGCGTGTCGGGTGCTTTTTTCCATCTGCGGTGGGACCAGAGGTAATTACCGGGGTCCGCGTAGATGTCTGCTTCTATGTATTTGTAGTATTGTTCGATTATCTGCTGCTCGGGGAGCTCCGCAGCATTGTCCGCTATGGGCTTGAGCTCCACGATATACTTTTTGCCGTTCGGATTCCTGGTGATGGACAGGTAGGTCACGGCCATATTCAGCTTGCGCGCGACAGCGGCCGCCGCAGTCATCGAGCGGGTCTTGCGGCCCATGAACGTGACGTGGGTGTAGCCTTTCGCGCTGCCGTAGGGCCACTGGTCCGTGCAGAGGAAGTAGAACATGCCCTGGTCTTTGTGCTCCAGGATATGCCGGAGGATGCTGTTAGTCTCCACATAGTTGTCGTACTCCTTGCTTAGGGCGTGGAGCCTGTTTTCGCGCATTATGTCGTCCCAGACTTTGTACGTCAGGCGCTTGTAGACTTCGGCTGTGTTCCGCTCGTTCAGAGGAATCTGCACGCCGCCGTACTGGAAGTAGGGAAATCCTGCGAGAACTTCCCAGTTGCCGCAATGGGCGAACATTACTATCGTTCCTTCCTTTTTCTTCGCCAGCCTGACGAGTTCTTCCGGATTCGTTACAGAGACTATCTTCGAACGGGCTATGCGTTTTCCGGAGCTTCCTCCGAACCACACCGTCTCCGCTATTATCTGACCGAAGTGGAGATAAAAGTCTTTGAAGATCTTCCTGCGCTCTTTCTCGGACTTTTCGGGGAACGCTTGGTCTATGTTGTCCTTGACGATTCTGGTCCTGTAAGTGTGGCGCGCGAACCAGCCGATTATGTGCGCATTGAAATGATGCACACACAAAGGCAGCCAGGAAAACAGCCGCAGGAACGCCTTGACCAGAAATCGCTTCATCTCCCAAATTTAACAAATAATTAGTAAATTTGGTGCTTGAGAAAATTCAGTAAAGATTTGATATATGTTTAAAGGACAACCTAAAGGCTTGTTTGCCCTGGCACTCGCCAACACCGGCGAGCGCTTCGGCTACTACACCATGATCGCCGTGTTCGCCCTGTTTTTGCGCGCGAACTTCGGCCTGGAGGCAGGAACTGCCGGCTTGATCTACAGCTCGTTCCTGATGTTGGTTTATTTCTTCCCCCTGATCGGAGGTATTCTTGCCGACAAGTTCGGTTTCGGTAAGATGGTGACAGCCGGAATCTTCGTGATGTTCTCCGGTTATCTGCTGCTTTCCGTGCCTCTCGGCGGCGGAACCGTGGCTCTGATCGCCATGCTGGCGGCCCTGCTGCTGATCGGCTTCGGAACCGGCCTGTTCAAGGGTAACCTGCAGGTGATGGTGGGAGATTTGTATAATGATCCGCTCTATGCCGCGAAGCGCGATTCCGGCTTCTCGCTGTTCTACATGGCCATCAACCTCGGCGCTCTCTTCGCTCCGACCGCCGCCATCAAGATCCGCGAGTGGGCTATCACCCTAGGCTTCGACGGAAATGCCGCATATCATTTCTCGTTCGCCGTCGCTTGCGTGTCGCTGATAGTCTCTATCGGCATCTACTACGCATTCCGCAGCTGGTTCAAGCATGTGGAGGGCGGAACCAAGAAGGGCGAGAAGGCCCAGGTGGTGGACACCTTGACTCCCGAGCAGACCAAGAAGCGTATGGTCGCTCTCTTCCTTGTGTTCGCGGTCGTGATCTTCTTCTGGATGAGCTTCCATCAGAACGGCCTCACCCTCACTTACTTCGCGGATGAGTTCACTCAGCGCAGTGCTGAGGGTCTCGCCTCCATGCCTTTCAACGTCTGGAACCTGGTGGCAGTGATAATTATAGTCTATGCTCTGTTCACCATTTTCGACAAGGAAACGAGGAGCAAGGGCAAGTGGATAGGCGTTGCAGTGGTAGCTCTTGCCTGCGCATATCTCGTCTGGCAGTATGAGCGCCTCAGCGGCTCGATCGCCATCAGCGCCCCGATCTTCCAGCACTTCAACCCGTTCTATGTGGTTGCCCTGACCCCCGTGTCCATGGCCATCTTCGGCGCCCTCGCCAAGAAGGGCAAGGAGCCTTCCGCTCCTCGCAAGATCGCCTATGGTATGCTGGTGGCGGCCGTGGCCTTCGGCCTGATGGTCTTCGCCTCTATCGGCCTGAACACTCCTGACGTGCAGGCAGCGGCCCGCGAAGCCGGCATGCCCGAGACTCTGGTTTCTCCTTACTGGCTGATCACCGTTTACCTGATTCTCACCTTCGGCGAGCTCCTGCTCAGCCCGATGGGTATCTCCTTCGTCTCCAAGGTCGCTCCTCCCAAGTACAAGGGTATGATGATGGGTATGTGGTTCGTGGCCACCGCCCTCGGTAACTTCCTCGTGCAGGTGGGCGGACACCTCTGGGGCTCGATTCCTCTCTGGGTCGTTTGGGCAGTCTTCCTCGGCGTCTGCGTGGTCTCCGCAATCTTCATGTTCGCCATGATGAAGAAGCTCGAAGCCGCCACCGCGGAATAGAGCTTTTGTTCAAGGTTTGATTATGTTCAGCAGACCTTGAACACATAGATGGCCGCAGAATGTATCGTAGCCAATAATTAATGTGCAAGGTATGTCGCAAAAAAACAAACCTTGCACATTCTTAAATGCGGAAGACTCCTATCCGACTATTTGTAGATGTCCTTCTGCGTCAGTTCCACGATCTTTCCGTACTCCGCTATCTTGTCCATAGGGAGGGCGGTCTTGTCGCCGACTATGATGAGGCAGCGGTTGGCGGGTTTGACGAACTCGTCGTAGTAGGCCTTCATGCTCTCGAGGCTAACGTTGCCGAGATTATCGAGGATGGCTTTGTTCGGATCCTCCGAGTAACCCTGAACTTCGTAGCCATGGATCTTCGAAGCCACTCCGCGGAAGGCGGGATAACCGTTGTTGGCGCTGGCAGTGATAGACTGCACGGAAGCGGTGAAGGTGGATTCCTTAAGCGGGAGCTGGGTCAGCAGAGAGTCCACCAGCTGCACAGCGGCAAGGCTCTTGTCGGCCTGAGTGCCGAGCGAGGTCATAAGCATAGCGCTGGACTCTTTCTCCGCAGGGAAGGGAGTGACGATCTGTCCGTGGGCCGAATAGGCCATCGAACGGAACTCGCGGACTTCCTGGAACATCACTGAATACATTCCGCCGCCGATGTACTCTCCGAGGACTTCGAGCAGAGTCTCCTGCATGGGGTCTGCGGGGGCGTTGGGCGTCTGATAAGTCACAATCTGGGCCTGGCGGGAGTTCGGGAGGTTGTAGAAGAACACGGTGGGCTCGTCGTAGACCTGATACTTAAGATAGTGCTGGCTGCTTGCGACCTTCACACGGTCCAGATTGAGCTCGTCCCTGAGGATTTGAGCCACCGTCTCAGCAGGAAGGGTTCCGCAATAGAAAATGCTGCATTCCTTGTTCAGCAGGTCGTTGAACTTGTTGAGGAGGCCTTTTGCGCCCACCTTGCCTAGTTCCTTGCCGTTAAGACCCACGAGCCTCGGCGCGTTCTGTCCGAAGAACACGCGCTGCATTGTGGCCTGCATGATGTTGGAGGTGCCGCCGGTGAGGAAGGTCTTCTTCTCAAGGTCTATGTCCTTTTTGAGTTCGTTGAAACTTTCCTTGTCGGCCTTGGCGTGGTCCTCGAAATGGCGCAGCAGTCTGACGGAGGGAGCAAAGCGGTTGTCGAAGCCGGTCATGCTCATCGTGAAATTGTGGTTGGCATTGCCCACGGAGAAGCTGGTTCCCAGATTCTGCCATGCTTTCGAGAGCTGCTGGATGCTGAGGGAATCGGTACCGATTGTGTTAAGGAAGCTGGCGACATGCGGGATCAGCGGATCCTCGTTGAAGCCTTCGTCCACCTGAACGGTCAGGCTGAAGAGGTCGTTTACTTCGTTGGGTTTGTAGTAGAGAGTGACCAGGTCATTGAGCTTGATCTTCTGCACATCCGCCGCGAAATCGAGCAGACGGGGCTCTTTGTCGCCCACGGGCATTTCCTCGAGTTTCTTGGCATATTCGGACTTCTCGCCGGCGTGCTTGGGCACGATCGGGTCGAACTTGGGCGCAGCCACCTTGTCCTTGGGATAGCTGCCGCTGACCTTCTCGAAGCGGATGTAGTCATCGCCGAAATACTTGTTCGCCACACGGATCACATCCTCGCGGGTGATGAGCCTGATGGCGTCCACGTCGGCCAGATACTCGGACCACGAGCGATTCTGGGCCATCACATCGATCATGGAGTTCGAGCGGGAGCTGATGGTCTCAAGCTCAGACATGGCATTGCGCGCGGCTTCGAGCTTGAGAGCCTCCAGGTCTGAGTCGGAGAACTTGCCGGCCTTGATCTTTTCCACCTGCTCGCGGACTACCTTCTCGGCCTTGGGCATCGATCCGAACGGGATGGACGGGACCACTACGTAGCCGACTACTCCCATCTCATTGAACATGGGAAGACGTGCAGATGCGGCGAGCAACAATTTGTGGTTAGTGACCAGCGAATCGAGCAGGCCGGAGGAGAAGCTGTTGGTCAGAAGCGAGGTGGCCAGATCCAGAGCTATCGCGTCCGGATCGCCGTCCTTCGGGCCGTTGAAACCATAGACTGCAATCTTGATAAGAGGAATCTCGGCCTTGATCTTCACATCGCGGATACCCTTCATCTCAGGAACCTTCACGGGCTCCTTGACGGCAGGCTCTCCTGCGGGAAGGCGTCCGAAGGTGCTCTCGAGCAGAGAATCTATCTTCTCTGTCTCGAAATCACCGGAGAGGATGAGACCCATGTTGTTTCCCACATAGTACTTCTTGAAGAAGCCCATCATCTCCTCCAGGCGCGGGTTCTTGAGGTTTTCCGTGCTGCCGATTACCTCGTAGGAATAAGGGTTGCCGTCCGAGAAGACGCGTATCATCTCCATCAAAGGTCCTTCCATGGTGTTGTCCGAAGCACGGTTTTTCTCCTCGTAGACTGTCTCCAGTTCGCTCTGGAACAGACGGAAGACCGGATTCAGCATACGGTGGCTGTTAAGCTCGCACCACTGGGCGATGTACTGCGGAGAGAAAGTGTTGAAGTAATAGGTGTAGTCGTAGGAAGTCGCGGCGTTCAGTCCGGTGCCGCCGAAACGGGCGGTCAGGAGGTCGAACTCGTTCGGGATGGCGTAGTCCGCGGCCTTGATGCTGAGCTCATTGATGTGCTTCTGGATCTCGAACCTTACGCTGTCGTTCTTGGTGTCTGCAAGTTGGTTATAACAGACTGCTATTGAGTCCAGCCAGACTTTCTCTGCCTCATAGTCAATCGTGCCCATCTCGGTGGTGCCTTTGAACAGGAGGTGCTCAAGGTAGTGCGCCAGACCGGTGTCCGGGCAATCCTTCGCGCCGGCTTTCACCACCACCGCGCCGAAGACCTTCGGCTGGGAGGCATCCTGGTTGAGCCAGACCTGCATTCCGTTCGAGAGTTTCAGTTCCTGAACGTTCAGGGGAGAATTCTGGGCATGTGCGCCCAGGGAAAGCAGCATCGCTGCCGCAATAATTAACATTCTCTTCATAACTACTATATTTTTGTCAAAAATACGAAAAAATTCTGAGGGATGGGGGCAAAAAGGCGTTATCCCTCACGATTTTGCTGAGGGATGAGGAGCAAAAGGGCGTATCCCTCAAAATGTGAGAGTGGAGGAGCCGATGCAGACGGTGACGGGGGCGGCCTGACCTTCGATCGAGCGGACGAGCACCTGCGCGCGGCCGACGAAGGGGTAGATGGTCAGCGTCTGAGCGGTGCGGGCGGCATCACTCGAAGAGCGACCGGGGCGGGAGTCCGGGCCAAGGGGCGCAGGGCGTTCGATGTGCCGGAATTGCGGATCGCCGTTGCCCCAGCCGAGGAACTCGGCGCCGGTGACGCTAACCTCGAGCGAGTCTGAGGAGGACCACACGTCGATCACCACGACATCCTGTCCGTCGCGTTTCAACTCGTTTTTGTGTGCGCGTATCGAAGCTTGACCCATTTTTGACCCTAAGCTTAGCGATTTCGTCGAAGCTTGGCCTGTTTTTGTGCCTAAGTTTCCTTCTTCGGCGCGGCGGGCGGCCTTAAGTTCGCGCTTGCTCTCGCCTGACCACAGCGAGCGGAGCTCCCACATTTCTTCTTTAGGGTAGCCGCAGTAGTCCATCAGGCCGAAAAGCGAACCGGTGTTGGGCCAGGCCTTGGGGTAGGGCTCGCCGCGATAGTCGAAGCCGGTCCAATAAAACACGCCCGCGGTCCAGGGCCTCGAGACATAGAACTCATAGCCCTCGCGGACATAGTCGATGTCGAAGTCGCCCTTCGCGCCGCGAACACCTGCGCCCGAAGTCTCTTCGGTGCCGATAGCGGAGCGCCCGGGGTGCTCAGCGTGGTCCTGGTCGATATGGTTCTGGCGAATGTAATTATAACCGGGCACGTCCACCTCGTCGTCTATCATATACTCGCCGCCGGAGTTGCCGTAGGTCGTGGGGCGGCTGGGGTCGAGCTCGTGGGCGTAGGCGACCATCTTGCGGGCAACGGCGCCGCCGACCGGTCTGCCGCCCCACTCCTCATTGCCGATTCCCCAGGCGATGACGCATTTGTGGTGGCGGTCGCGCTCGATCATATTCTTAAGCAGGTCGAGGGCCTCTGGATATGAGCCGAACTGCCTGACTTCCTCGATCACATACATATCCATCTCGTCGCAGATGCGAAGCAGGGAAGGGGACGCGGGATTATGGGCCGTGCGGATAGCGTTGAAACCGAATTCTTTGAGGCGAGCAATGCGGTAGCGCCAAAGTTCGTCCGGCACTCCGATTCCCACTCCGGCGGCATCCTGATGGATGTTGGCTCCTTTCAGGAAGACCTTTTTGCCGTTAACCAGAAAGCCCTGTTCGGGGGAGAATGCGTAATCAACCTGAGCGGGCTCCTGAGCGGGCTTGCCGCCTTCCCAGAGATAGACGTTCCTATAGATGCCGGCGCCTTCGTAGTACCAGCCCTCTTCGAGCGAAGCATCCACACGGACAACCAAAACATTGCGGCCGCCATAGAACAGATAATCGCTGAGATCATACTCGCGGGTGGCATAGCCGCTGTTTTCGTGGCCTATGTAATAGCCGTTGATATAGACGTCGTAGTTGCGGTAGACGCCCTCGAATTCAACAGTGATTACTTTGCCCTGGGCCGAGGCCGGGATGTCCAGCTCGCGCCTGTACCAGCCCACGGAATTCTGCGGGTATTTCCAGCCCACGCATTTGTAGCCATGGCTGTGCGATGCCTCGGGACTGAACGGCAGATCCACCACCCAGTCGTGGGGCAGATTCACGCGAGTCCAGGTGGAATCCTCCACGAAATCCAGGCTGGTTGCGTCCACGCCGTCCCAGGCGCAGGCCTTCGCCATGTGAGTGAAATACTGGGTGCCGTGGGCGAAATCGGCCTGCATGGAGCCCGCATCGCCCAGATGGAAACTCCAGCCGTTGTTCAGCAGAAAAGCCGCGAGCAGGGTAGCAAGCATAACTAAACTTCTATGGTCAGGGTGTGCTCGCCGGGCTCGTAGGGAATGAACTCGGAGGCGCCTTTGCCGGAGTTCTTGATAGTCAGATTATAGACCGCGTCGCGGAAGACCTTCCGGACCTTGACCTCCTTGATCGAAGCGGGTAGGCAGGGCTTGACCAGCAGTCCGTCGTACTCCGGCTTGATTCCGAGTATCCACTGAGTGGCGGTGTACCAGTTCCAGGCAGCGGTGCCGGTGAGCCAGCTGTTCTTGCCCTCGCCGGGCAGGGCGGCGTCCTTGCCGGCCACCATCTGGCAGTAGACATACGGTTCCACCTTCCTGCGCTCCTGGTCCGTGACGAAGGCGGGGCAGATCTTGCGGTAGTGGTCCCAGGCGTCTTCCGCCCGGCCGGCTACCACCTCGCCGATTATCACCCACGGATTGTTGTGGCAGAAGATGCCGGCGTTCTCCTTGTAGCCGGCCGGGTAGGTGGAAATCTCGCCGTATTCGATATAATAGCGCGTGAACGCCGGGTTGTTCAGCACGAGGCCATACTCGCAGTCGAGCATCTCTTTCGCGCTGTCCAGCGCCTGATCGCACATGCCCTTTTCAGCGCCGATTCCGGCCATGGTGCACCAGCCCTGACTCTCGATGAAGATCTTGCCTTCTTCGTTCTCATTGCTGCCCACCTTTCCGCCATGGAAATCGTAGGCGCGGAGGAACCAGCGGCCGTCCCAGCCGAACTGCTCGACCGCCCCGATCATCGCCTCCACCTGCTTCAGCACGCTGTCCGCGGGCTTGCCGATCCTCTCGAGCAGTTCGGCGTACTGACGGCCGCAGAACACGAACTGTCCTGCTATCATCAGCGACTCGGCCTTACTGCCTTCGCTGTTGTTCTCAGTGGTCTGGAACGACTCGTTGGGGTCGTTGGAGAAGCAGTTGAGGTTCAGGCAGTCGTTCCAGTCTGCGCGGCCTATCAGCGGCAGGCCGTGCGGGCCCAGAGCGTTCGCGACATGGTCGAACGATATCTGAAGGTGCTCCAGCAGGGTTTTCTCGCTGCCCGGCTGATTGTCGAAGGGCACAGGCTCGTCCAGGATGCTGAAATCTCCAGTTTCCTTGATGTAAGCGACAGTGCCGAAAATGAGCCACAGCGGATCGTCGCCGAAGCCGCCGCCTATGTCGTTGTTGCCTCGCTTGGTGAGTGGCTGATACTGATGGTAGCAGCCTCCGTCCGGGAACTGAGTGGCGGCGATGTCCAGAATGCGCTGCCTGGCGCGCTCCGGGATCTGATGCACGAAGCCCACGAGGTCCTGATTGCTGTCCCTGAAGCCCATACCGCGGCCTATTCCGCTCTCGAAGAACGACGCGCTGCGCGAGAAGCAGAAGGTGATCATACACTGGTACTGATTCCAGATGTTCACCATCCTGTCCAGCTCGGGCGAATCGGACTTGATGCTGAAGCGTCCGAGGATGTTGTCCCAATAAGCCTTCAACTCAGCGAAGGCTTTCTCGATCTTGACGGGGGAGTCGAACGCTGCGATCAGTTCGTGTGCGCGCTTCTTGTTGATGGTCGGGCTCCAGGCGGTGCGGGGAGCCTTGAGGTCGAATTTCTCGTCTTCGGGATTCTCCACGTATCCGATCATGAAGCTACGGCTGGCCGTCTCGCCGGGTTCGAGAGTAATCTCTAACTCGAACGCAGCTATCGGACTCCATCCATGGGCCACCGACTTGCGGCATTTGCCTTCGACCACCGCCCGCGGGGCGTCCAGACCGTTGTACAGGCCCACGAATGATTCGCGGTCCGTGTCGTAGGCGGCCTTCGGATCTGAGCAGTAATAGAACGCATAATGGTTCCTGCGCTCTTTGTATTCGGTTTTGTGGTATAGCACGCCTGGTTCGATCTCCACCTCTCCGGTGGAAAGATTGCGCTGGAAGTTCTCTCCGTCCGTCTGGCCGTTCCAGAGACACCATTCCGTGTAGGCGAACAGCTTGAAGCTGCGCTTAACGGAGCTCTTGTTTGTCAGAGTCAGGTGCTGGATTTCGCAGTTGGCGCCCACAGGCGCGAAGAACAGCTCGCTGACCTGCAGGCCGTTTTTCTCGCCCGTGATGCGTGTGTAGCCCATGCCGTGGCGGCACTCGTAGGAATCGAGCTCAGTCTTGCAGGGCTTCCAGCCCGGACTCCACACGTCGGAGCCGTCCTTCACATAGAAGTACCTTCCGACACTGTCCATAGGGACATCGTTGTAGCGATAGCGGGTGATGCGGCGGAACTTAGCGTCGCGGTAGAAGCAGTAGCCTCCCGCGGTGTTCGAGATGAGCGAAAAGAATCCGTCCGTCCCCAGATAATTGATCCAGGGCCAGGGAGTGGCGGGAGATGTGATCACATACTCCCTTGAAGCGTCATCGAAATGACCGTATTGTTTCATTTTCCTAATACCCAATCTTTAACAATTTTGCCCCAAGGCTTGATGACATCGTCGTTCCACGGGCCCTCGGAGGATGCCTCCTTGGTCAGCATCGAGCAGGTTTCCACCTTGTCTGAGATGCTCCAGGTCATCATCGTGATACCGTTTGCGTCTGCCCAATCGACATATTTCTGCCACTCTTCCAGGTCCATGGGACCGTCGCCGGTGGCCTCACACGCCGCGCATTCGCTGACGAAGATCGGAATGCCGGCTGCAAGTGCGGCGTCGCACGCGTCGCGCAGATGCTTGTGCGTGGCGGCGTAGAAGTGCATGGTGTACATCAAATTGCTGTATCCCTCGATGGGCGAAGCGGCGGGAAGGTCCACTCTCTGGTCCCAGCTCGGGCAGCCCATCAGGACGAGCGGCTCGGAAGGATCGATTTCGGTGATGACCTTGATGAGTTCGCCGGCGTAGCTCTTGAGCTCCTGCCAGTAGGCCATCATGGCCTGCGGATTGCCAAGATCCTCATAAGGATTGGCTCTCCACTCTTCGAAGGAGAAGCAGACGGGCTCGTTGAAGAGTTCATAGATAACGTTCGGGACACCTTTGTACCTGGTGGCCACAGCGGCGAAGAACTCCTTTGCTGCATCCAGATGCAGAGTGTGCGAATGCCAGTCCACTATCACATAGCAGCCGTTCTCGATTGCACCATCCACGACCGCATACAGCTTTTCAAGTGCGAACTCGGGAGCGCCCATATATCCGCTCGGAATGCCGGGGTTGTCGGCAAGGGCATGGTCGTCCGCCCCAATCGCTGCGCGGAAAATCTTGCAGCCGGTGTCTTCTGCCAGCTGCTTCACTGCAGCCTTGTTGTAGAAGCGAGGCCAGATGTTGTGCCAGCCGAAGCTGATGCCCCTGAAAGCCACGGGCTGTCCATCGGCGGTGAGTTGAGTTCCGACAACCTTAAGCGGAGCGACCTCCGCCTTCTTCGGGCAGCAAGCGATCATTATTAAAGCCATAAGAGCGGCGAAAAATATTTTTTTCATACCGAAAAAATTACTTTTTGATGGGATACAAACGCAGCAAGAGCAGAATCAACAGCGCAATCGCAGCGGGGAAGAGCGAGAACAGGCTCCAGATCATGGTCTGGACGGATGCTTCGTTGGTGATAGTCACGATGGTCTCGCCGGTAATGACGTCAGTGTTGGAAATAAAGCCTGCAAGCCCAAGGAACATGGCCACGAGGGCGCCAGAGATAGCGGAGCCGAATTTCTGAGCCATGGTTCCGGAGGAGAAGATAAGACCAGTGGAAGAGGTACCGTTCTGCTCTGTGGCATAATCTGCTACGTCCGCATACATGGACCAGAGCAGCGGAGAATAGAAACCGATGCCGATGGAAGTGACTATCACGTTCGCCACCATCACCCAGATCCAGGCCGGATTCATAGGGATAAAGAAGAACAGAATGGAAGAAACTGCGCAGATGGCAGCCGCCCAGGCGAAAGCCTTTTTCTTCGAGCCGACTTTCTTGGTGAACCAGGGGGAAAGGCCTCCGAACACCATGCAGGTGGCCTCTCCGAACATCATAAACACCGTGTAGTTGATCACAAGGCCCGAGACTGTCACGTCTCCGTGCAGGCAGTACTCCATCAGATAGGCTGCCACGGCATAGCGGAAACCGTTAAAGAAGTTCGTGCAGATTCCGATCAGCGTGAGATAAATCCACGGTTTGTTGCGGAACAGGTCTGCGAAGGGCTTGAAAGAAAACTTCTCCGCTCGTACGGGTTTCAGACGCTCCTTTGTCAGAAGGCCGCATGCGAGGGTTCCCAAAGCGGCAGCTGCGCCCAGCACAACTCCCAGCACTGCGTACTGATGCTTGGGCTCGCCGCCCACCAGCCTCTGGAGATAGGGGAAGGTGAAGAGCATGATAAAGCCCATTGCATAAGCTCCAACCATGCGGAAGGACGAGAACTGGTTCTTCTCATTGTCGTCGTCCGTCATCACACCCAGCAGCGAGCCGTAAGGCACATTCACAGCGGTGTAGACCACCATCATCAGCAGGTATAGCGCATACGCATAGACGCGCTTGCCTGCAGGACCCAGATCCGGGGTGTAGAGCAGCAGGGCGAACACCACTCCCAGCGGAATGGCTCCGAAGATGAGCCAGGGGCGATAGGTGCCCCAGCGGGACTGGGTGCGGTCCGCGATGGCGCCCATCATGGGGTCCGTGATCACGTCGAACAGACGCGCCACCAGCATGAGGGCGGCGGCGTCGGCCACGGTAAGACCGAAGACGTTTGTGAAGAAAAACGGGAATGCGATGGACATCACCTTCCAGGTAATACCGCCGGCGGCGGCATCGCCCAGGGCGTATCCTATCTTCTCGGAGAGTTTGGCCATATTACTTAGTGTTTTTGTCAATCAGTCTGTTGATGCGCTCGACAGTGAGACCGGTGCGGCCTCCGTCGGGCTCCGTGTTCAGGCAGTAATCCACCAGCCTGTCGATAGTGGAGGTGGCCACATGCATGCGGGTATCGGAAGAAGCGTAGTAGATGAACACCTTTCCGTCCGTATCCTCGATCCAGCCGTTCGAGAAGGCCACATTCATCACATCGCCGATGTACTCCTCGCCCTCGGGGACTATAAAGAATCCGCTCGGCTGGGCAATCACCTTAGTGGGGTCGTCCAGCGCGGTCATGTACATATACAGCACATAGCGGAGGCCGCTGGCGCAGCCGCGCACGCCGTGGGCCAGATGCAGCCAGCCCTTCGGAGTCTTCAGGGGGTGAGGGCCCTCGCCGTTCTTCACCTCATAGACGGTGTGGTAACGGCGGGCGTTTATGATCTTCTCCTCCTTGACCTCGGCGTTCGTGATGTCGTCCACCAGCGCCCAGCCTATTCCGCCGCCGCTGCCAGCGTCGATGAAACCGTCCTGCGGGCGCGTGTAGAGGGCATATTTGCCGTCCACGAACTCCGGATGCAGGCAGACGTTGCGCTGCTGCGAGCGAGATTTCAGGTCGGGCAGGCGCTCCCAATTCACGAGGTCCTTCGTGCGCGCGATTCCGCACGCAGCGGTTGCGGCAGAAAGGTCACCCTCGAGCTCGTGGTCCTTGCGCTCCACGCAGAACAGACCGTAGATCCAGCCGTCTTCGTGGCGCGTCAGGCGCATGTCATAGACATTGGTCGCCGGCTCGCCGTACTCGGGCAGAGTGATCGGGCGCGGCCAGAAGCGGAAATTGTCCACTCCGTTCGGGCTTTCCGCCACTGCGAAGAACGACTTGCGGTCGTCGGCTTCCACCCGGACCACCAGGACATACTTGTCGCCCCACTTGATGGCGCCGCTGTTGAATGCGGCGTGGATGCCGATGCGCTCCATAAGGAACGGGTTGGTCTCGGGATTGAGGTCGTAGCGCCATTCCAGCGGTGCATGGGCGGCCGTCAGAATCGGATTCTCATATTTTTCATACACACCGTTCACATACACGGTGCGGTTCTTTTTCGAGAGAAGGTCTTCGTGTTCTTTACGAAGAAGGTTTAGTTTCAGCTTCCAGTTCATCTTACTTGATGCCGTTAAGAAGAAGTATGTTGTTGTCTTTTATGAATTCAACGAAGTCGCTTTCCGTAGGTCCGCCGGGGAAGGGGGCGTAGAAATGCACGTCCCTGCGGTCCGGCTCGCTGGTGTTGCGCCAGGTGAGGAAATAGGCGATGGGGAAGCCCTTGATTGCCGGCGCGAGCACTTCGGTCCACCAGGTGGGCCAGGTCAGACCTTCGTAGCCGGTCTCAGTGAAGGCGAGGATCTTTCCGTGCTCTTCTGCGAATTTCTGCAGGGATGCGAGCAGCAGGCGTGTGTTTTCAATGTAGTAGGGGATGGCTTCCGGCTGGGGCATCCAGGTCGGGCAGTACATGTCCAGGCCCACTATGTCCACATAATCGTCGCCGGGGTAGCGCTGAGGCCAGTCCTCGAAGAAGTCCACTCCATTCGGGGAAATCGCCCACAGCAGATTCCTGAGCCCGCGCTCGCGCGCAAGATAGTCATAGGTCATGACCCAGAAAGAGTTGAACTGGTTGTCCGTGCAATAGGGCCAGCACCACCAGAACCAGTTGCCGGTGTGCTCGTGCCAGGGACGCCAGATGATAGGTATAGGTTTTCCGTCCGGGGTTTTGATACTTGAGAGAAAGTCTGCGACCGTGTCCAGCCAGCCCATAAACATGTTGTAGTGGTCTCCGCCGGGCAGCAGACGCTCCACCACATTGCCGCCGCTCACGTCCCAGGCTGTGCCGCCTGTCACGGGGTTGCGCGGGTGCCAGCTGATGGTGACTATGCCGCCCCTCTGGTAGTGCTTGACCGCCGCTTCGCGGATGAGGTCGAAGTTCACGCCGTCCAGGCTGAGCTCGCCGCCGAGCTCGATTTCGCCCAGTTCAAGGCCGAGAATGGCAGGGTAGTCGCCCGCGACCGAAAGCACGTCCGAGCGCTCGAAGGAGTGGTCGTTCTCTTCCGTGGCATTCCAGGTGTGGCCGTACATAAGGTCGTCCTGATGGCCGTAGAGGATCTTTCCCTCGGCGACAGCCTTCTTAAGGACTGATGTCACCTGATCGGTCGGGTTGACGGTGCATGCTGTGGCGAGTATCATCGCAAGTAGTGCAAACTTTTTCATTATTGGTTTTTGTTTTCGTTGTATGCTTTCAGAATGGCGTCCTTCAACGCGGGAGTCGTCCATTGGGGCACTGAGCGGTCTGCTCCGTCGCTCAAGGTCATCCAGTAGAAGCAGGCTATGTCGTACTTTGCGGCGTTGCCCACATAGCAGGCAGCCTGTTTGGATCTCTCTGTTTCGGAGCGGCCGGAGGTGCAGCCGTATTCTCCTATTATGCAAGGTATGCCCTTGCGGACCAGATAGGAGTTCAGCGTTTCTATTATTCCTTTAACCTCAGTTTCGCAGGAGGAGTCGAACTGAGTCTTCGGGTAGTCGGTGTCAAATGCGAAATGATAAGGGGAGTAGCTGTGGATTTCAGCTATCAGATGCCCTTTCAAATTGTCTTTCGGATGACGGTAGGCGTTCAAGCTTTGGATACTGGTGCCTGCGCAGTAGGTGTTGAGGATAAGATTTCTCTGAAGGTTGTTTCCGCCTGTGGCGCGGACTGCAGAGACGAAATCGGCGTTGTAGCTGTTTATGACGTCATAGGCCTCAGCCGGGTTCGCGGGACCGTTCCAGCTGCCTTTTGCGTCCAGCATTTCATTGAAACCTTCGAAGAGGAGTTTCTGCCCGCAGTCGGCGAATTCAGTAGCAATCTGGGTCCATAGCGATATGAAGCGCTCACGGACGGACTCATAGATAGTCTGGTCGGCCCTTAGCCATGCTGTCGTAGCGTCTCCGGTGTCGTGGTGGACATTGAGTATGCAGTACATGTCTTCCTCGAGAACAAAACCGACCACTTCCTTCACTCGCGCCATCCAGACCGGATCTATGTCGTAGCCGGTCCATGTGCCCATATCCCATTTCGCGCCCGAGACGGTCACGGTTCCCATATGCGGATACCAGGTGACGGGGACGCGAATGGCGCCGAATCCGGCCTCCTTGAACATATGGATAAGTTCGCGTGTGGTTTCAGGCTGCCCCCATGCAGTTTCGTAGTCCTTGGGAGTGCGGGCAGACCAGGCTTCGATCCACATGTTGTCCGCGTTTCCGCTATTGGAATCGAGCGTATTGCCCAGATTCCAGCCCGTGCCCATATTCCTGACTGACTCGGATGCAAGTTCCCATTCTTCAGTGGCTGGGATAGAGTCCACAGGCTGAGTGGGTGTGCCGGTCGTGTCCGGCTCCTCAGGGGGCGTGACGACCACGTCGGTCTTCTGATCCGGCTTGGGAGCGGGATCTTCCCTGGTGCAGGACAGGACGGCAAGCAGCGCTGCCAGGAATATGGCACTCAGCCTCTTCATTATTTATTGGTCGGGGCTGAATTGTAGATGGTCTGCAGGGTGTATCCCTCCGAATCGGTCTTCCAGGCTTTCACCATGGCGGCCACAGCCGGCTGGGAGTTGCCAATGTACTGGCCTGTACCGTGGTCTATGTAGGCGTGGCATTCCTTGCCGTAGCCTTTGGCGCCGTTGTCCCAGAGGATGGGAGCGATGCCGTAGGTCTTTGCGCATTTGACCACATACTCAAGATAATAGAGGTAGTAGGCCCAGGCCTTCGCGTTGTTTTTGTCGCGGAGCGAGCAGCCGAATTCGCCCATGTAGATGGGGATGTCCTTTGCGATATAATTGGTGTAAATGCTGTGGAACAGGGCTTTGATTTCCTCCTCGCCATTGGGGAACGAGGTGCCGGTGTGGCCCCAGTCCGGAAGCTGCTTGTCTCCGATAGTGTAGTCGTAGGGATCGTAGCAGTGGAAGGCTAGCATGGTCTTGTTCGCGGGGTCCTCGGGAACGGTGAGATATTTCAGGAAATTAGGGCTGGCTGCATAGCCGGGAACTCCGAGCCAGCGGGTGGCATTATTGCCGCCCGTCGCGCGGACAGCGTCCACGAACACCTGGTTCCATTCGTTGATGACATTGCACCTCTTCTCGGTGTTCGAACTGGAATACCATTCGCTCTTGTAGATAAGTTCGTTGAAAGACTCGAGCATAAGGAAGTCGCCCTTGTCCTTGAACTTCTCGGCAATCTGGCCCCATACGGCAGCGATTTCAGCCTTGATCTGAGTGTTGGCTTCTTCGCTGTCCACAGCGTTGGCGAGATTCTGCCAGTGTCCTTCGTTGTGGTCTTCGTCGTGGTGGGTGTTGAGGATGACGTTCAGGCCGGCATTCTCGGCATATCCCACCACTTCATAGACGCGGTTCATCCAGGCGTCTTCAATCTTGTAATCAGGAGCGTTGCCTATATGGCCCATCCATGTCACGGGGATGCGGACGGTGGCGAAACCGGCGGCCTTCACACCGTTGAAGGTAGCCTGGGTGGCCTTGGGGTTGCCCCAGGCAGTTTCGCTTGAAACGCCCTGATAGTAGGCATCGAAATGATTGCCCATATTCCAGCCCAGGCCAATTTCCATGGTCCTGCTGACCGCGGTGTTGTCCGGCAGAGTCGGGTCCTTGATTTCCTCTTTGCCGGGTTGGGTCACCTTGATTATGATGGCGTCTGCGCCCTTGGCACTCACGGTCAGATCTGCGCTGCGCTCGGATGTACTGCCGTTTGCCGACAACGTCAGGGTCACTGTCATCTGGTAAGTGCTCGGATTGAAGGTGCCGTCTTTGTAGGTGATCCAGCTGGGTAAACCGCTGACTTTCGGGCGTGCGGGCGCCGTCAGTTTGACGCTGAATGTGCCTCCGGTCTGTTCGGCTGCGATTTCTGCGGGTTCGGACGTGATGGCCGTCGGGGCTACAACCGTGTTGTTGCCTTTGTCGTCCGGGTCCTCGTTCTTCCCGCAGCAGCAGAGCAGCGAGAGCGTCAGGAATGAGAACAGTGTCCAATTGATGATGGCGCGCATATCTGATCTTATTTAAGTGAAGGCATTCCCTCGCGGGTCATCACCGCGCGCGAAGCCATCAGTTGTTTCCAATAATTGTCTGTGTTCAAAGAATAGGATTCCAGATCCCAGGTCATGAACCAGCTCCAGTATTCATTGTTGTCTCGGCATTTCTCCGGGTCGGGGATGTTGCCGCATTCGCTGACTGTCACGAGTTTATGGCCACGGCTCAGGGCGACTGCAGCATCGTACTGCCTTTTCTTGGAGTTGGTGTCGTCTGCGTAGATGTCCACTCCCACTATGTCCACCAGGTCGTTTCCCGGATACCAGGCATCGAAATCCTTTTCTCCGCCCACAGTCGCGTCCAGTGTCCAGACCCAGATCAGGTTGTTCAGGCCGTACTCTCCTTCGAGTTTGTCGCGAAGCAGTTTCCAGAGCTTCTTGCAGGGCTCTGCGCCGCCGCGACCCCACCAGAACCATGCACCGTTGTTGCCGTAGACATTGTAGTTGCCGGCGGCTTCGTGGAGCGGACGCCAAATGACAGGGATATTATCGTCTTTAAGTATCTTAAGATAACCGGCGACCTTTTCGATGTCCTGGAGGATGAATTCGTGCTCCCAGGTACCTTCGGTGAGGGCGCGTTCAATGCTGAACGTGGTTTTGTCGGAGTAGAAGTTGTAGCCGTCGAAATTGCCGTTCTTACCGTTCTGCCATGCCTGCTCGGAGTTCGGCACGTTCCAGTGCCACATATAGGAAACCAGACCGTGCGCCTCCCAATGCTCTTTGGGAGCGGACATATCGCCGTAGTCCACCTTCCAGCTCCAGCTGGAGGGAGTGGGGGAGTACTGCAGGAAAATGAAATCGTAGCCTGCAAGAGCGGGATGCTTGCCGGTCAGTTTGTAAACCTGGTCGATCCGCTCGTTGTTGTTCGCGGTTCCCCCGGACTGAACTCCGCTGAGCATTTTCTGGCCGCGAAGCACATGCAGGAAGTCGTAGACTTTCTGGGCCTGCGGTGATGCGTTCGGGTTGGTCAGCAGGCTGTCCGGCTCGTCCACTATGACCACGGACGGAGTCTCCACAGTGTCCACAGTGTCCGTGGGCTCTGTGGGTTCCGTGGGTTCCGTGGGCTCCACGGGCGTTTCCACGGGCGGCTCCGGCTTATCGGTCGGAGGCGTGTCCACCGTCTCAGGGGAGCAGGCGAATGCCAGCAATACCAGGCTTATGGTCTGGAAAAATCTTTTCATAACTTGGACCGGAAGGGGCGGTCAGGCCCCTTCCGGCAAAAATTGAGTCTACTTGAGACCGATTGCTGTGAGGGTCCAGTAGGCGCCGCAGACCACGAGACCGCCGGCATTAACCAGCTGGTCGAGGTCGTCGGCAGTGAGTTCGAACTCGTAAGAGGTAAGTCCTGCGACAGGGATATTGCCATCTTCTGCAAGGCCTGCGAGGCTGGGCAGGGATGCCCAGCTACCGTTACCGAAACGCATGACAGCATTCTCGTCACTGGTCGTGAAGTGCGCGACCAGGGTGGTGCCGGCCTCGACCGTGCTCCAGTCGTAGCCACCCCAAGAGAGTTCGCCATTCGAATTGTCCCAGTTACCGACCACGGTTTCGCCTTCCCAGATGGTCTTTTCCTGAGGACCGGCTGCTTCCACAGTCACGAGTGCAACCTCGGTGAGGGTCCAGTATGCTCCGCAGATGACGAGACCGCCGGCATTGACCAGCTGATCGAGGTCGGCTGCAGTGAGCTCGAATTCGTAGCTCGTGAGCCCTGCGACAGGGATGTTACCGTCTTCTGCAAGGCCTGCGAGGCTAGGCAGGGAAGCCCAGCTTCCGTTTCCAAAGCGCATGACGGCATTCTCGTCACTGGTGGTGAAGGACACGGCGAGCTTGGTTCCGGCCTCGACTGTGCTCCAGTCGTAGCCACCCCAAGAGAGTGCGCCATTCGAATTGTCCCAGTTGCCGACCACGGTTTCGCCTTCCCAGATGGTGGTGCGCTTTTCAGCTGCGCCGAAGTGGATGACGGAAACTCCGGTGATCTTGACGCTTTCGCCCTGGACCACGAAGATACCGCCCCAGCCCTGAGAATCTGTGAGAGCTCCGATATTGTCGTCGGTAACCTCGAATGCGAAGTATGTTGCATCCGGGTCGGTGTTAGAGGCAGTGACTGCCTTGCCGCCTCCCAGTTCAGGGAACGACATTCCACCCCAGTGACCGTCGAAGATTTCGAACTGCCACCAGTCTGCGTAAGGAGTGTAGTAGATGCGAATAACATCGCCTACCACCACATTGCCTGCAAGAGCACCGTCTGCGCCGAGGTAAGGCTGAGAACTCCAGTTGCCAAGGTCTTCATCGCCTTCCCAGTAGAAGGTCTCCGTGAACGGAGCGGTGATCTCGAACGGGATAGGCCAGGTCATTTCGCTCTCGTCCATGAGAGTCAGCGCAAGGCGATAGACACCAGGGCCGAGGCCTTCCGGAATTGCGAACGACATTGCGTCGTCGCTGCGAACGGCGAATGAGGTTACCCTCTTGCCCTTGATGTAGATGCGGTCTATCTGAAGGAGATTCTTACCGGTCAGGCTGATGTTCTGTCCAAGACCGAAGGAAGGGGCGTCGAACTTGATGCTGACAGCCATGTCGTAGACAATGCTGATACTCTCGGTCACAGCCTCATAGCCGCTGGCGGGAGTGAGGGTAATCACTCCGCTGTAGGCCTGCTCGGGGATCGCGACTTTCAGAGTGCTGTCTGCAGCGACGAACTCGATTTCGCAGTCGATGAAGGACTGGGCCTTGTTGCCGATGGTGGCCTTGGTGACAAGATCGAGATCATGTCCGGAGACCACGATGACATCCTTGCCGGCAGTGGCGGCGGTGGTGTCCACAGCTGTCACGACGGGCTTGACGACCTCGATAGCGTCGCTATAGGCCTTCTTGCCGGACTCGAGGGTCACGACCACGGCACCGTCCTTGGCGGCGTCGGGCTGAGTGGCGACTATCTTGGTCTTATCGAGATACCAGTCGGCCTCTGCGCCTTCGAATTCCACCTTGGTCACAAGATCCAGGTCGCCTCCGGTGATTTCCACCTGGCAGCCGGCCTTGTAACGTCCGTCCTGAGCAAGTGATGCGACCGCGAGCTCGGAAACAGTCACCGTCTCGATTTCGCCTGCGTCAAACTCGACACCGGCAAAAGAGGTGAGGGTGATGTGGCCGTCGGCGGCCTTCGGAGGAAGGTTGAAAGTGAGCTTCTTGAAGTCTGCGGAATCGAGCTTGAACTCGACTTCGGAGACCTGAGGAAGAGCCACGTTCTTGATCATATCCAGATGCTCGCCGGTGACGGTGATGACATCGCCGCTCTTGTAGGTGGCTTTCGCCGCCTTGGTGACGGTGGGGTTGCCTACCACAAGGTCTGTGGCGGTGTAGATATGGTTCGGGATGGTGTTCTCATCCTCGATCTCATTGACGTCCGAAAGGATCACCGGGCCGCTGATTGCGTTGGAAGGGACAACCACTTTAAGTTCGTGGCGATCCTGGCTTTCGAACACGGTGGCGTAGGAGTTTTCACCTGCGAAGATGACTTCCTTGACATCGTTGAGGTATTCTCCCTTGATGGTGAGAACATCGCGCGAAAGGACGGAGGCGGGGGAGAAGGATTCAATCTCGATGGGCTCGGAGAAGGTCAGATCGGACTGGGAAGTCTTCACTGTGCCATCCTTTGCCACGATGCTGACCTTGCCAACCTCGGGTCCCTCGATGGGAACGAGGAGGAAGAGAGTGTCCAGCTTGGCACCCTTGCCGACCCTGATGAATTCGGTGACGGTGATGTCTTCTCCTGCGAATCTGACCTCAGAGACCTGATCCAGTTTGCGTCCGAAGATACGAAGTTCACCGCCGCGCATAACCGGATTCGGAGCCATACCGCTGAGGGTGAAAGCATCACCCAGCGGATTCACGTCCAGCTCTTTCTCCATGCAGCCGGTGAGGGCGGCAAGAGTGGCGCAGAGCGAGACTATGAGGGAATATTTGAAAATCTTTTTCATATGCGCTTCATTTTATTTAACGGGAACAGCACGGATGTTGTCGATCTTGATGATCGGCTCGCAAGCGGTACCGGTGACTCCGCCGCTCCACACGAAGATGGTCAGAGAGGTGAAGGACTCGGGCTTGATTTCGCTTGAGTTGGTCGTGCCGTCTGAATTATAAATAAAGGAGGTGTAGGGCAGGGTAACGGTCACCCATTTGTCTCCGGTGTCGTATGAACCGGTGGCTTCCCAAGGCCTGTAGAGTGCACGGGGAGCCTGAGGGACGCCGTCGCCGCTGATGAACTTGTTGTTCGCACCTGCGGTGACCTTGCCGTAAATGTCGATGGCGCCTTCGGCACCGTCGGTCACGACATCCACACCGCCGATGATAACCTGCATTGCACCGGACTTCCAGGGATTCGAGCTCGGAATGTACATTTCGAACTTGAGACCCATGTTGTTCCACTTGCTGAAGTCCACGAAGTCTGTCAGACGAGGGCTGTCGGCATAGGAGACAGGATCGTCCCAGTCGCCGGGCCAGTACTCGAATGAGAAAGCGCCGTCGTTCCAGCCTGCATCTTCGTCGAGGGTGATGCCGGGGCCTCCGAGGCGGAGGAAGTTGCCGCTGAGAGCGGTTGCATCAGTCTCGATGACCATCGCGTGCCAACCGTGGTTGGTGGGGTGAGGGTCGTTGTCGAAGTTGAAGAGCATTCCGCGGCTGTCCTGATACATGAAGATGGACTGAGCGGTTCCGGAAGCGGTAGTGACCTTGATCTTACCGGGCTGTGCTCCAGCGGGGATCTGGACATCGAAAGCATCGCCTGTGCTGGCGGTGATGTCCACGGGATCCACACCGGGGAACTGGACGGTGAGAGGTGCGAAGAGATATGATCCCATCACACTGACGGTCTCGCCGGGCTTTGCCCATTCGTTGGACATTGCGCTGATCTTCGGCAGAGGAGGCAACACCTTGAAATCGTAGAGAACGACCGAACTGTCGCGGGTGATAAGATGCATCTTGTCATCCTGGACGGTGGGGAGGTTCTTGGGGATGGTGACGATCAGAGCGTGCTCGGTGATGAAGCTGGTGTTCAGCACAGCTGCCTGGTCGTTGAAATAGATATCGTGGACGCTGGTGAGGTTGTCACCCACGATGCAGATGTTCTCTTCCATACTGGCCTGGTCGATGATGACGTCTTTGTCTGCGTAGCGGACATAGTGCACCACAGGAAGACCTTTGGTGGGCTTGAAGCGGTCCGGGTAATCGAACGATGTGCAGGAAGCCAATACGGCCAGACCCATGAGAATACCAAAATATTTCGTTATTGCTTTCATGGATTCAGGGATTAAAAGTCATAGGAAAAAGTCGCACGCACGTCGACATGGATCGGAGCCACGTCTGAACCCACGTTCGGGTTCATGACGACGTCCTCGGTAGGGAACGGAACAGTGAACATCGAAGGAACGACATTCGTCAGTTCGTCTTTCGGATTGTAGGCGATATCGCTTGCATCCCATGCATTTGCACCGGGGCCGACATAGTTGCCGTCCTTCATGACGTACTTCTCGTACATTCCGGAGATGCCGTCCCAGTTCGAACGACGCTGGGCAAGAAGCTCATTCTTCACACCGTCGAAATCGTAGTAGGCGCGGCGGACATAGTCGTACCAGTTGTCGCCTTCGAGAGCGAGCTCGAGGCGTCGCTCCTTCCAGATGTCGTTGATGGTGATTGTGGTGTACTGCGAAGCGTGCGCACGGGCGCGAACCAGATTCACATACTTGAGCGCGTTAGGAACATCGGAGGTGAGGAAGCAGGCTTCCGCATAGACCAGATAGATGTCCGAGAGGCGAAGGATGTGGGTCGGGAGCTGATAGCACATACGGTCGGCGTTCACGCCGAGAGCGGCCACATGGTCGGAACCGCAGCCGTAGATGTGCTTTGCATACACACCGCCGGACTGGCAGCACCACTGGTGGTTCGAACCGTTGGCTTCGAGGCCGGTGGGATAGTAGCTGTCGTCGAAGTAGAAGCGGTAGAGATCCAGACCGCCCTTGTCCTGCCAGTACTGAGGATACTTGTCGCCGAACATCATGATGGTGCCGTGGCGGCGGTCATCCTTGTCCACACGGAGGGTGGGCTCCACATCGGCGGAAACGCCGAAGAGGTCCTGAAGGTCCACGCTGGGGCCTTTCCAGTCTCCCCAGGTGGCGCCGTACTCGTCGATACCGAGCATGCTCACGTCGCTCTGGATGGAGTTCTGTGCGGTCCAGATGCCGGTGCCGGAGACCCACTGCCAAGAGAAGAGGTTCTCGCCGGTGGCCTGGAAGATAGTCGGGCTCAGACGGAACACATCCTCAAAGTTGGGGGTGAGGCTGCGGCCGGAGTTCTCGATCACGTCGATTGCATAGTTCTTGGCCTTGGTGAGGTCTGCGATTGCATCTTCGGAAGTGATTGATCCGCCGACACCTGCCTTGGTGAGGTAAACCTTCGCGAGAAGGGCCTCGGCTGCGTAGTAGTCGATGCGGTTGTAGACTCCGATATACGGGTTCTTGGGAAGGAGCTCCATCGCCTTTTCGAGGGTGAGGATGATGTATTCGTAGACATCGGCCTTCTCCACCTTGAACTGATCGTTGTAGGTTCCTGCATTGATAACCTCGAGGTTATCGTGGATGATGGGAACGTCACCGAAAGTTCTGACCAGCAGGAAGTAAGCCATAGCCTTCCATGCGAGAGCTTCGCCGATGGCCTTGTTCTTGGCTGCTGTGCTGGCGTGGCCGCTGGAGTTGCGGATATTTGCAATGACGGTGTTGCACTGGGCGTTCACTGCCCAGAGGGAGTAGGACATGTTCTTGAGGTCCTGGTCCGTACCGTTCACGGTGAGGGTAGAGTAGGCGTTGTTTCCCTGATAGACGTTACCGCACATGGTCTCGGATCCGTAGATGTAGAAACGGATGACGTCGTACCAAGGCGAGTTGTACAGGTAGTTCACCGACTGCTCGACCTGAGTGTCATTCAGATAGTAGTTCGCTGTGGTGTAGCTGTCTTCCGCGGGGCGGTCAAGGAACTCTTCGCAGGAAGAGAAGATTGTGATGGCTGCAACAGCGCAAAGGATATATTTAAATATGTTTTTCATCTTGCTGTCCTCCATTTTAGAAAGTAAGATTTACACCGAATGAGCAGGTCAGCGGGGAAGGATAACGTCCGTTATCCACACCGAAGGTGAGACCTGTGGAATCCTGCGTGCTGGCACCGACCTCCGGGTCGAATCCCTGATACTTCGTGAAGGTGTAGAGGTTCTGGATGTTCATGTAGACTCTCAGATTCTCGATACGTGCTTTCTCCACAAGGCGCTTGGGAAGGGTGTAGCCCAGGGTGATGTTCTTGACGCGGATGTAGGATCCGTCCTCGACATAGCGGTCGCTGAGGCGGTCGTTGTCGTTAGGATCGGCGATGGTGGGACGAGGGGTCTTCGTGTTCGGGTTCGAGACACGGACGTTAGTGACGTCATACTGCCAGGACTCTCCGGCTGCGTAGACCTTGTCCGGATCGATCATCTCGAGACGGGCGCGGTCTGCGATGCTGATGTGCTGGTTGTACCAGACGCTGTTCATGTGAACGAGACCGTTCCAGCCCTGTCCGAGGAGGTTGTAGTTGAGAACCTTGTTGCCATAGGATCCGTTGAGGAAGATGCTCAGGTCGAAATCCTTATAGCGGAAGGTGTTGGTCCAACCGAAGGTGAAGATCGGAAGCGGGGAACCGATGTTGGTGCGGTCGTTCTCGTTGATCTTGCCGTCCTTGTTCACATCTTCGAACTTGAGGTCGCCGGGCCACACGGTGGTGTTGCGGTCGAACACAAGATTGCCGGCATCGTCAGCCTCGGGGAACTTCTCCGGGGTGGGGGAGTTCATGATGTCGTCCAGGTCTTTGTACACGCCCACGACTTTGTAGCCGTAGAAGTTGTACAGGGACTCACCGATTTCGGTGACGGAGACAATGTCACTCCACTGGCCATAACCGACGAGCTGAGCATTTGCGCTGCCGTCCAGGGCGAGGAGCTTGTTCCTGTTGAAGGAAATCTGGAAGTTGCTGTCCCAGGCGAAACCGTTCCTGTCCACAGGGTGTGTGTCCAGGGTGATTTCCAGACCGCGGTTGCGGATGGAACCGAAGTTGCCCTTAGGAGCTGCGAGAGCGGAAGAGCCGTTACCCTGAGTTCCGAGGTAGGAAGGAAGTGTCATGCTCATGAGCATGTCGCGGGAGATCTTCTGATAGAGGTCAACGGTGAGGTTGAAGCGGTTCTGCAGGAAGAAGAGATCGAGACC
Source organism: Bacteroidales bacterium (assembly GCA_017615445.1). Next base: position 4,818 of record JAGAAD010000053.1, on the reverse strand, counting down.
GATGTTGGTCTGCTCCTGTTTCTCCCAGTGGACGAGGCGGTTGGAGATGTTGGAAGGACGCTGGCTGTCGCCGAGTGCCGAAGGCATCTTGCTCATGCCGGACTCCCAAGCTCCGGAGCCGATGTTGGAGTTACCGGTCTGGCCCCAGCCCACGCGGATCTTACCGTCACTGAGGATGTCCTTTGCGTCTGCGGGGAAGAAGGCTTCGTTGGTGAAGCGCCAGCTTCCTGCCACAGAGTGGAAGTTCGCCCAGCGGTTGTCCGGACCGAAGTTCGAAGAACCGTCACGACGGAAGGTGTAGGTGAGGAGGTAGCGGTTGTCGTAGTTGTAGGTCTCACGGGTGAAGAACGAAGCCATGGCTGACGAGCCGAAACCGCCTCCGATGGTCGGAGACTTGCTGGTGGCAAGGCCGATGCTGTGGATCTCATCCGAAGGAAGGTCTGTGCTGGCCACACGCATGTAGTTCCAGCTGGACTCCCAGGCTTCCTGACCGACCATGGCGGTGAGGCTGTGCTTACCGAAGGTGTTGGCGTAGGTCAGGTAGTTCTTGACGGACCAATAGGTGCTGCCGTTGCGCTGCTGGCTGATGCTGTTGCTACCCTGCTGGAAGGTTCCGAGGGAGATCTTCGGCTTGTAGGTGTCAGCCTCCGAAGAGCTGATGTCGAAACCGAGTTCGCTGCGGAAAGTGATGTGCTTGAGGGGAGTCAGTTCGGTGTAGATGTTACCGTTCAGCTTCTGACGCTCGAGAAGGTTCTCGTTGTACATTGCGATGGCCACCGGGTTCTTGGTGGTGTAGCCTTCGCGTACGACTGTGCTGTAGTTTCCGTCGATGTCATAGACCGGGATGTCCGGAAGCGAGGACAGGGAGTAGAAGATGATACCTTCGTTACCGTCTGCGAGCTTCAGGTTATCGTGGGTCCTTGAGTAGGCTGCGTTCACACCGAGTTTGAACCAGGACTTCAGCTGGGCGTCGATGTTCGTGCGGACGCTGAAGCGGTCGAACTGAGAGCCGATGATGGTTCCTTCCTGGTTCATGTAAGAACCGGAAACATAGTATTGAACCTTGTCCGTGCCGCCCGTGGCGCTGATCTGATGCTGGTGCTGAAGAGCGGTGCGGAAGACTTCGTCCTGCCAGTTGGTTCCCTTTCCGAGGATGGAAGGATCTGCATACATGGATTTGGCTTCGACCTCTCCGAGGGCTACCATGTCGTTGTAGTACTCGGCGAACTGGCGAAGGTTAAGCATGTCGATGCGGCTGGTCTGGCGGGACACTGCGAACATTCCGTCGTAGGTGAATTTCGCATCTCCTGCTTTACCGTGCTTGGTGGTGATGAGGATAACGCCGTTTGCGCCCTGTGCACCATAGATAGCGGTAGCAGAAGCATCCTTGAGGATTTCCATGCTGACGATATCGGCAGGGTTGATGGTGCTGAGAGGGGAGATGGTGGAGACTTTACCGTTTCCGAGTGCGTCTCCGAGACCGAAGTCCCAACCGGAGTTTCCTCCGCCCTGGATGATGACGCCGTCGATGACGTACAGAGGCTCGGCGTTGGCGTTAACCGTGGCCTGACCGCGAACGCGGATCGATGACGAAGAACCAGGAGCACCTGATGTCTGCACGGCCGTCACACCGGCTGCGCGGCCCTGGAGAGTCTGGTCGAGTGAAGAGATGATCGATCCGCGAAGGTCTTCTTCCTTCATGGACACGGAAGCGCCCGAGAGGTCGCTCCTCTTCATCGTACCGTAGCCGACGACGACTACATCATCCAGGAACAGGCTGTCCTCTTCCAATACGACCTCGAAATAGGTCTTTCCAGCGACCTTGATTTCGACGGTCTTGTACCCGATAGACGAGACCACGATAGTCGCTCCCTGTCTGACAGTGAGCTCGAAGTGGCCGTCAAAATCGGTAGTCGTGCCATTGGAGGTTCCCTGTTCGAGAACAGCGGCTCCAACGACAGGGCCTGCGGAATCCATGACGAGACCGTTGATTTTCACGGTCTGGGCCATCAGGGAAACGCTCACGAGGAGCGCCGCAAGGCAAGTAAAGAACTTACTTTTCATTGTACCTGATTTTTGGTTAATAAATTTGGTTAGTAAAAAATATTAATAATTGTGTTTGTGGTCTTAAAAAAAAGCACTTTCGCATATTAACATGCAAAAGTACTTTTATATATAGGTGTAAACAAATACTAATTTGCCAAATAGTGCAAATTTTTTATTAAACCAACACTTTTTTCTTCTTATAGTTCATTCTGAACTCGCGCGGTGTTACGCCGCGTTTCGATTTGAAGGTGCGGTTGAAGTTGGAAAGGTTGTTGAATCCGCAGTTGTAGCAGATTTCGGCAATAGTCTGGGATGTGTCCACCAGTGCGCGGGATGCGGCTCCGAGTCTGGTCTCGATAATGTAGTTGCTGACCGTCCTTCCGGTGTGCAGCTTGAAGTAGCGGCTGAAGGCTGTGGGAGTCATTCCTGCCAGGTCCGCAAGAGTCTCGAGAGTGATGTCTTCCTGATATTTTTCGGCTATATAATTCTTCACGGAAGCTATTCTGGGGTCCTCTGCCGCGGCGTGCGTGGATTCCGGGCTTGCTGTCACATCCAGTTCGCGATACTTCGAACGGGACAGCTCGTAGAGTATCTGCACGAAGGCGAGAAACTGGTTGAAGGAGTTCTTTTCTGCGGCCAGGATATCCAGCATACTGTACACTCTCATTATTGCGCTGGTGGGGAAGGCGAGGCCGTGTTTGGCGCGCTCCAGCATCTCCTTGATGGAGGCGAACTGGTTGCGGGACATCAGGCTGTCTCCCAGCAGATCCGGTGAGAAGTGGATGGTGATTTCCCTGATCTGGCTCGGCGGGCAGTCGCCCTGGTCCCACATATGCGGGAGGTTGGGGGAGTTGATCAGTGCGAGGTCGTATTCGCCTATCTCCTCGATGCTGTTGCCCACTATCCTTTTCACTCCTTTCGCGTTCTCAACGAAGTTGAGCTCGCACTCGGCGTGCTGGTGGATAGGGTAATCAAAGGTGCGTTTGTGGCGCTCCACGATGAAATAACAGTCCTTCGGAGTAAGGTGTGTGATCTCTTCTAGTACTTCTGCCATTGGCTAACTGTGTTATTCAGTGGCAAATATACAAAAATTTCGAAATTGTGATACTTTTTTGACCTAAATGCGCTGGAGAAGTTCCATGCACATTCGCCCGTTGTGGTAGGGACATTTCCAGAAACCGGCACGGTCGTCGTCATGGTTGACGCTGCCGTCAGCCCGGCGTCCCCAGTACCACTCTCCGTCCGGAGCGATTATCTTCGATTTGATGTACTCCCATTCGGAATAGGCCCGCTCCAGATCGGCTGCGTCGCCGGCGAGCTGCCAGCGGTTCAGATAGCCCACGACCGCTTCCGCCTGCACCCACCAGTCGCGGTCTTCCTTGCGGTAGCCGGTCGAAGGGTCGTATTCGTAGATCATTCCTTCCGCGGTCAGGCCTTCGGATGCGGCTGCTGCAAGGTCGTGGCTGGCTCCCAGACATTCGAGATACAGCAGGCGGTCCATGGGGTCGCCGCTTTCGCACAGCACTTCCGCCGCTTCGACCAGAAGCCAGGAGGTCTCGATGTCGTGGCCGAAAGACTGCATTTTGCCGTGGAGATTCCAGTCCTCATCGAAGAACAGACCGAGATGCCCGTCCGGCTGGATGATTTTGTCAAGGAACAAACGTATGAGATTGGCGAGTTGCGCGTGCAGACCCTCATCTTTCCAGACCCTGTACAGTCCGGTATATGCTTCGAGTATATGCAGATGAGTGTTCATGGTCTTCGCGAAATTCTCATCTTTGTCGGACAGGCGCATATCCTCAATCGCGCCCCACTCACGCGTGCAGGCCTCGATGTATCCGTTTTTCTGCGCATCGAAACTGTGCTCTTCGATGCTCTTGTAGAGTTCTATAGCTAAGTCAAGCTCCTTCTGAGAACCGGTTGCGCGCGAGTACTCGGCCAGGCCGTAGACTGCGAACGCGATGGCATAGAACTGTTTCTTCGTGTCCAGAGGCTGTCCGTCCGCGGTCAGGCTCCAGTAGGCTCCGCCGAATTCGCGGTCAACGAAGTGGTCGGATATATAGCCGGCCGCTCTGCTTGCTGCTTCCAGATATTCGGGATTACCGAGCATGCGGTATGCCTGCGAGAAAGTCCAGAGAATACGGGCATTAAGGATGAGGCCTTTTTCTGCGTCGGGAACGAGCCTGCCCTCGCCGTCGATACGTCCATAGTAACCACCGGCAGGGTCGGTCATACGGTCAATCCAAAAGGGGAGAATGTTCGCAGTCAGTTCGTGCGATGCTTCAGTTCGCAGTTGTTCGGGTGTCATATCGACAGCAAATATAACAAAAAAAGGCCGACCGTGATGGTCAGCCTTTATTGGAATTAACCTGATGCGAATTAAGCTTCTACAACCTCGAGCTTGAGGGTGGCGAAAACGCCTTTGTAGAACTTAGCCTTGGCTTCGTACTCGCCGAGGGCCTTGATTTCAGGAACCTCGATGTTGCGCTTGTCAAGCTCGATGCCAGCAGCTGCGAGAGCGTCTGCAACCTGAGCGGCGGTCACACCACCGTAGAGCTTGCCACCTTCGCCGACCTTGGCTTCGATCTTAAGCACTTTAGCTTCTGCCTTGGCTGCGAGAGCCTGAGCGTCTGCAACGAGTTTAGCCTCTTTGTGAGCCCTCTGGCGGATTGTCTCCTCGTTCTGCTTGATAGCGGAAGGAGTTCCGACGATTGCGTATCCCTGGGGAACCAGGTAATTGAGAGCGTAACCAGCCTTTACTTCAACGACGTC